>CAZNGW010000001.1:0-121970 GCA_964572925.1 uncultured Candidatus Cloacimonas sp.
GTTTCACTTTTATGCTTCATCAGGTTATCTTCTGAGAAGTTCATTCCCCCACTTAATACAAAGAAACGAGAGATATTCAACTGATCACCAAAGTAAAGAGTTTTTGTGTCCTGTTTCTGGTATACAGCACCCAGGGCATTGAATGCTGAACCTGTTTCAGAATATTGGGCATTGATTAGATTATTCCAGAAATATGAACGCAGATAGATAGTCCAGGCAGCACTGGCACGGCTCGGAATAAATGGCTCCATGTTTTTATTAAAGACAAAGAGCTCAGAAAAATCGGAGGGATCTACCAAAATATCTTCTCCGGTATAAGTTTCAAGTTCAGCCTGACTGATCGCTCCGGGTATGGTGTTGTTATTCAGTAATGAGCCCGCCATCTCACCTCCCATCACGGTTTTCTGCTCTGGAAGATTGATGCGTATATCATAACTTAACACGGCATTGTCTTTGGCGGTAGTGGTGTAAATGGTCTCAGTTAACCCGGTGGAGATTTCTTTATCATACATGTAATATGAACTGTCCAGTGAACTTATGACATCACGGTGGCGGGAGAGATTAAATCCCATCATGAAGTCATTCTCGTTGCCGAATTGCAATCTACCGCCCAAGGCTTCCTGCTTGAAGGTACCGCTCTTTTGTTCGCCAGCCGTAAATGGATCAAGGTCGGTTTCATTGGTCGTTTTACGAACGGTCTGACCATGAGTAAGGATAAGTGAAACGTGCTTGCTGTGCAGCTTGGTATAGATACCCCGCAGATTATGTCCGTAGAGGGTATATTGGCTTAACGACGGAGCATAATCTCCCAAAAAGAGATCGAAATGAGGGATCTTAAGCCCAAGCGTATAACGATCTACCGGCTGTTTATTCTTATGCTCCAGAGAAGATATCAGGAAATTGGTCTGGATATCCAGGATACCATAATTGGCGTAAAGGTCAGCCCAAGTAGCAGCATCGCTTTCTGGTTCAAAAGGAAAACCGGTGGAATTTGAATAGTCATACAGACTTGAGGAGAAATTCATGGTTCCCCGCAGATTTAACGGTCGAATTGCATGGTGAGCACCAGGAAGCACCTCGGTAGTCCAGAATTGTGAATGGATGGTTTGGGTTCCCAATTTGGCCCGGATCAACGCTTTCTTCAATCCAGGAGTAGGGCGCTCATCCTTGTAAACGATAGTTGGAGCACTTATCAAGGCTTCGGATGTTACATTCTTACCAGCAACCCACACTTCTATGCTTGCCGGATCCACTTCACCAACCAAAGAAAAGAAAGATACAACGAGCAGATATCCATTATCAGCAGAAACACTGGGTTCATCAGTAAGCAGAACAAAGCCTGGAGAGGAATCGCCCTCAGCAATGTCTGGCTTGAGCAGGTAATTCGGGGTTACTCCGTCCTGCGCTGGAAAAGTTTCTGTGATGCCATGAACCAATTCCACGGAGAAATAATACTCCACAAGCTCGGTACTTAGATATTTAGCTGGGATGGTAACACGATAATACACTGAACCAGGGCTTTCCTGTTTCACAGTTTCATTCAACCAACGCGAATCTGAGCCCAATCGATAAAAAAGTTTCATTTCTGAAATATCGCTTTGGCCTTGAATAACTTCCACCATTAACTGTGCGTCTTCCGCAAAAGTAAAGGTTTGAGGGCATACATGCTGAATGGACACAGCTGAGAGCATAGCACCGATCAGTAGACCAAGGACAAGGATAAAGAATTTTTTCATCATGCATCTCCTCAATAAGTAATCTCTATGTAACGCAGCCTTCCCGAAGGATCGAAGAAGGGAATGCGCATGGTTTTATTCTCTCGGGCACGACTGGCTTCGATCTCTGCTTGCTCGATCTCAGAAAGATCTTCAGGAGTGCTTAGGCGGATTATATAGCGTCCGTCCGCTTCCACAATGGCAGTTTTCCCGGCGGGAACGTTCTTGGCTTCATTATCGTCCAAGATTTTCAGCAGCACTTCTCCTTCGGTTACCACAAACATCGATTGCTTGGCTTCGGTAAGCTTGGTTAAAAAACCGGTTCCTTTGACCGATGCAACAGTGGTGGGAGTTTGCACCATGAATGTTCCGCTTTTGGGCTTAACCTTGGAAAAGACGCTTCCTTTCTTAATCTCGACTTTTTTTACCAGGCTTTTACCGCTGCTGTTCGCCAAGACATGCACTACGGAGTTGGAAAATACTTTCACTGTTGAAGAACCATCAACATATTTAAAAGCTGCGAAACTCTCACCGCCAGTGCGGATGATATCGTTATGCTGGAGGAGATCGCCTGTTTTGAATTTTATCGCTTTGGCAGCCCGGGTTAAATCAACCTTGCCTTTTGCAGTGGAAAGAAGAGCTACGGTATTGGCAGCTGAAAGGGCAAACGTGAGCATGAGGATGAATGCCAGGATCAATACTTTTTTCATGGTTGTCACCTCAGTCCTTCAGTTCCACTTCGATATCCTGGCCGAGTAGTACATCGATCAGATTCAAGGCATCCTGTCCACTATAGGTGCGGCCTTCAAAAAGGATTACACCCAGCGGGATGTAACCTTCAGAATATAGGCTTAACAGGCGGTTGTTGTTTAACATGTTCAATCGGGCCTGAAATTCAGAGATCGTATTATCAGTTTCGGTTTCGGAAGTATATCGGAAGATGAACCATTCACTTGACAAAGTATTATCGCCGGTAAGGTTTTTACCTGATGGCATTTGGGGATTATATTCATTTGCCAAAGCCTTGCTTACTTTCCAAGCATAGTAGTTGCCGGAAGTAAAAGGTAGAAACTCAGAAAATCCATTTACTGCTGATACACCAGTCGGAGTTTCATAGAATAAACTGCCTGTCAGTTCCACGTTGTCTGAATTAGGCATTACTATCGGGCTATATTCTCGAATGGTGAGGATTGGCCGGTTCAGACTCATACCTGTTTCAGGGGCATTCCAAAAGAAGCCGATGGGATTTTGGCTGAGGGTTGGGGGCGTTTGCCCAAGGGGAACTCCAGGGGAAACCAAGGTAATACTTCCGGCATTGCGGATTCTGATTGTGAAGGTTTGTTCTGTGGTATCTGGAGAATCAAGTCCCCAGGGTGTGTCTTCATAAGGGCGAACCGCCACTTTGATTTGCAGATCACCATCAGGAAAATAGCCAGAGAGTACTGCATCGCCAAAGAGAGCATTGGCATTTATCGCATCGCTAACCGAGATGGAAGGTGAGCCAGGCTTTTGTTCAAAGTACTGGCTACTTTGATTGGTAATTAAATCACGGTTTGTAAGGGTAATTATCTCCATGGTGGGTACTGGATTGATAGATTGAAAAACCGAGCCGATCAGGAAACGGTTGTTCCAGAGCACCAATACTCGCAGGTCAATCCTGGATTCACCTCCGAGGTTGTTTACGCTCAACCTGGTTAGAATGGGTTGGTTAAGCGGAACGAATGGATCAAAACTGGCAGTGTTCATGCTATTCACTTCCACCGTTTGAGGATTGAAATTGCATGAAACTGTCTGCGCCAAGATCATCAACGGCAATGTCAGGAATAACAGGATGATACTCGTGAGCTTCATATATTACCTCCTTGCATTTCGCAGGCTTATTTTTATTATCTTCTCCAGCAGGTCGGCAAAGCTTAGTCCTGCTGCTTTAGCTGCCATGGGAGTAAGGCTGAGCGGGGTCATCCCAGGCAGGGTGTTTACTTCTAAAAAGTAGGGTTTTGTGCCATTATAGCGAAAATCAATCCTGGCATAGCCGAATAGGCTGAAAGCTTTCCAAATGCGGGTAGCATAGAGCTGAAGCAAACATGACACTGAATCGTCAAGTTTAGCCGGAGCTTCATAGATTGTTTTTCCTTTATTGTATTTATTATGATAATCATACCAGCCGTCGATTGGCTTAATCTCAACTACTGGGAGTGCTTCTCCGTCCAAAACGGTTACTGTTAGCTCGCTACCTGGAATATATTCTTCCAACAGCACAGTTGATGAGTATTGCAAGGCAACTTCCACTGCGGGCTTCAGTTCCAGAAGACTCTCCACTTTGCTAATTCCAACTGAGCTTCCGGCGTCATTGGGCTTAACAATGATGGGTAAACCAAGTTCTGTTGCGAAATTCTCATAGTCAACGGGATCCTTATAATCTTCCAGCAGATTTCCACGTAGCAGGATGTGCCTTGGAACCGGAATACCTTCTGCTGCTACAATAAGTTTGGAAACATACTTATCCATTGTAATGCAGCAGCTCTTGAAATCTGACCCGGTGATATTATAACCAGCCAGCTTCAGGGCAGCCTGCAACTCTCCATTTTCTCCACTTCCACCATGAAGTCCATTAAAAATCAGCCTGGGTTTGGCAACCTGTAATGCCAGAAAAAATTCCTGCATAGAGCTGTAACTACCTGGATCAAGTTCACAAACTTGATAACCCAGCGATTTGAGTGTAGTGGCGATTTCCGAACCGCTTACCAGCGAGACATCCCTTTCGGGAGAATCACCACCTTTTAAAACTACGATCTGATCCATGTAACCTCAAACTCAGCATCTCATTTCAAAAAAAGTGCCTTAATATTATGATAACTCGGGAATGGGCAAAGGCAATTCAGGATTGGATCCGAAAGAACAACTTCAGATCAAGCCCCAGAGCAGCCTTGAATCTTGCAACTTCGGGTACATTCCCACCACAAAAGTCAAGCTCGGTGATCCCCTGAGAATAAAGTTCTCCTAGTAATCTCATGGTATGTAATCCGCTGGCACCGTTTTTCAAAGCATCGGGATCAGTTGCCCTGAATACTGTATATGCGATTTCAGCATCCCTCAGCAGGATATTACTGCTCACTATCCTGCCTGCTGATTTCAAGTTGTATTGCTTCATGATGCCATGCTCATGCAATGATCTAAGAAATGTGGCAAATGCTGGATAATTGAAATCAGGTTTTCGATGTTTTTTCTTGTTCATCGCGTGGAAAAGGTCGATAAAGGCATCAAGCTCCAAAGCACAGGATAATTCATAACCAGTTCGATCTGCCTGATTGATCTTTTTTCGTTCATCACTAAGAGGCTTGGGAGGTTTTGATGCTGAACTGGTAAAAGTATAAAGGGGAATTGCCCTCAGTCCATTCCAGGTAAAACCGCGGATATCAGTGGTGTTGGGGGAAAGATTGAGCTTGATTCGTTTGTATCTATCTTTCAGATAGCCAGCTATGCACTGGGTAATCTTGAGCCCATCCAAGGTTTTTCTGGCAGAGGGAGAGTTTTCATCGAGCCACAGTTCCAATCCTTGATAATAAGAACCGGCAGGGCATTGGAGACTGCGGTAGGAGAAAAGTTTCTTTTCATAGATCGGCATCAGGGCAACTAACTGCGAGCCTTTAAAACATTTTAGATGATAAGCGTCCAAGCCATGAAGTTCTTGAACAGCTTCCATGAATTCAGGCTTGCTGAATATGGGCAGGGGTTTATCGGGTGTCTCGGGTTTACTGACAACGACAGTATACGCCATGCTTATACATATTTTCCGATTGTATTTAATAATTCCATTAGTTGAAAAGGTTTGATTATGTAATCTGAAGCACCATCGACCATCGATCTATATGCACTGTCAATTGTCGGATATCCAGTCATTACCAAGCAAAAAATATCAGGATCTTTTTCCAGAATCTGGGTCATAAGCTCAAGTCCATTCATTCCCGGCATCACCATATCGATTAGAGCAAGCCTATATTTTCCGGGTGCAAACTTTGCCAGTGCATGCTTGCCGTCTTCTGCCAAATCTACCTCAAAACCGTGTGTCGAAAGAAAATCGCCGATTACTTCTCGCAGTAATCTGTCATCGTCCACCAGCAGTATTCGAGGTATCATTCTCTCTCATCTCCCCTGTTTTATTGCTTATGCCGTCAAACTAATTAGTATGCTTAAAAAAGTCAATAAAAAAATCCTCTTAATGAAATCAGCTACAGTGTTGAGCTGAGAATCTGTTTTTTTTAATTGACGTGAAACTGCAAGTGGAAATAAATGGCACAAAGAAAAAATGCGAGGTGGTTATGAAAGGAAAAGTTAAGTGGTTTAACAAAAATAAAGGTTACGGCTTTATTATCACTGACGACAACAAGGAATACTTCGTTCACTGGAAATCCATTGTTACGAATTCCCCGCGTGAGCTGAAAGTGCTCGAGCAGGACGAACTGGTTACCTTTGATCTGATGGAAACCGACAAGGGGATCCAAGCGATCAATATTATCAGGGTAAATCCTTAGCCCTTCCCAAATCTGAACATTAAGGGCGAAGGCTTGATATCAACAGTCTTTGCCCTTTTTCATTGCTCATGGCCTTTATTCCTATAACCCGTTCCGAAATGCAGTCTCAAGGTTGGGACACGTGCGATATCATTATCGTCAGTGGCGATGCTTATGTGGATCATCCCAGCTTTGCTGCAGCCATCATTGCCCGCAGTTTGGAAGCGGAAGGCTTCAAGGTGGGAATTATAGCCCAGCCGGACTGGCATAGGGACGATGATTTCCTGGCCTTGGGCAAACCCAGGCTTTTTTTTGGGGTTACTGCCGGAAACATGGATTCCATGGTGAATCATTACACAGCTCAGCGGAAACTGCGCCATGATGATGCCTACAGTCCTGATGGAGTGGCAGGTCTTAGACCCGATAGAGCCAGCCTTATCTACACTAATATTCTGAAGCGATTGTTCAAGGGTGTTCCTGTTGTTTTGGGGGGAATTGAAGCCTCGCTTAGAAGGATTGCCCACTATGATTATTGGCAAGACAAGGTTCGTAACAGTATCTTAAGCGATAGCAAGGCAGATATGATCATCTACGGCATGGGGGAGAAGCCAATAAGAGATTTGGCAAAACGTGTTTTTAATGGAGAGCTGATCTCTGACATCCAGGACCTGCCTTCCAGCGTTGTTTTTGGCTCTGAGCCAAAGGATTCTACGGCTTTAGAGTTACCTGATGCGGATAGTTGCCATAATAAACAGGTTTTTTTCAATATGACCAGGCAGTTCACCGAGTTTAATAGCTCCAGGATTCTCTACCAGAAAACCGCCAATCGCTGGATCAAACACAATCCTCCTTATCAACCGCTTCGCAGTGCGGAACTTGATGAAATTTATGATCTCCCTTTTGAGAACAAACCCCATCCTATCTATCAAGGAAGAACTATTCCCGCTTTCGAGCAGATTAAAGCGTCCATAACTTCGCACCGGGGTTGTTATGGAGGCTGCAATTTCTGTGCCATTGCCTGTCATCAAGGCAGGGCAGTGCAGTCACGTTCGCCGGAATCTCTGCTAAAAGAAGCTGCCAAACATAAGGGAACAATTTCTGATGTGGGCGGTCCCACTGCAAACATGTTCGCCTCTGGATGCAAACTTGGCTTTCCAGACAGTTGTAAAAGGCGATCCTGCCTTTTTCCTTCGATCTGTCCAAATCTTGTTTACGATCAGGGAAAGCAGCTTCAGCTTCTGGACAGAATGTCCAGGCTGCCGGGAATAAAGCATGTCTTCATTGCATCGGGGATCAGGCACGACTTGGCTTTGAAGGATGAGAAATATCTCAAGGCAATCGCGACAAGATATACAGGCGGTAGGCTGAAGCTTGCTCCGGAGCATAGCGTGCCCAAAGTGTTGAAACTGATGGGTAAACCGGAAATCGGGCTCTATGAGGATTTTTGCCGAAAATTCTACGATTATACCGGGGCAGTGGGGATAAAACGACAGGTGATTCCTTATCTCATCATCGGCCATCCGGGGACTACTATGGATGATGCGTTGGAACTGCGTAACTGGTTGAAAAAGAATCATATCAAGGTGGAACAGGTTCAGGAATTTACTCCCACTCCCATGAGCATATCTACTTGTATGTTTTACACCGGCCTTGATTTTGATTCGGGCGAACCAATTCATATTCCGAGTCCTGGAGAGGTGCGAAAACAGAAGGAGATGATCCTGAATTAAATGTCAGGGTTCACAGGTTCTGTGGCAGGAAGTTGCTCAGTCCAGTTAGTCCATTCCTATACATCATCTTAACACCGCTATCATACCACATGCTCATGTAGTATGATAGTGGTATGTAAGCCATATGATCTATTGCAAAACCGGCGGGTGAGCTCCCTGAATTGAGAGTCCAATCCAAGTGAGTTTTCACGCTCTAGAAACACCATTCATAACACATTATATAGCACGCACTTACAAACGCAAAATAAAACCAAAAAAGTCTTGACACAAAACGCATATCATTTTCTCTGGCAACAAGATAAAGAACATGGAATTAGCAAAATGAAGAGCAGCCGGGCATCAACCTGGTAGATGATCTTTAAAACTATAGGAGACAATAGATTATGCAAAGTTCTACTTACACAGCCAGCAACATCAAGGTGTTGAAAGGTTTGGAAGCGGTTCGCAAACGTCCTGCCATGTATATTGGGGGGACCAGCGAGCGCGGTTTACATCACCTCGTTTATGAGGTGGTGGACAATTCCATAGATGAGGCCCTGGCCGGCTTCTGCGACAATATTATCGTTACCATAACCCATGAAGGAAACGTGCGGGTTGACGATAATGGACGCGGCATACCCGTTGACATTCAAAAGGATATGGGAGTCCCAGCCGTTCAGGTGGTACTTACGGTTTTGCATGCCGGCGGCAAATTCGACGATAAAAGTTATAAGGTTTCAGGCGGTTTGCACGGGGTAGGCGTTTCAGTGGTTAATGCTCTTTCTGAATTTCTGGAAGTGAATATTCACAAAGACGGCAAGGAATATTTTATGCGGTTCGAGCGTGGATTTCCGGTAACCGAACTGAAGATCCTGGGAGACAGCAAACGTCGTGGCACAATCGTTACTTTCCGTCCGGATGCCCAGATTTTTGAAACCACTGAGTTCAGCTTTGACTACCTTACCACCCGTCTCAGGGAACTTGCCTTCCTGAATAGTGGCGTTCGTATAATTCTTAAAGACGAGCGTAGCAACCGCTTGCATGATTTTAAATATGACGGTGGGATCAACAGTTTTGTGGAATATCTGAATCAGAATAAAAAACCCCTGTTTCCCAAGCCAATCCATATTTTCGGGGATCGGGACGGCATGGAATTTGAAGTTGCCCTGCAATACAACGAAGGTTATCAAGAAAGCATCTTCAGTTTCGCGAACAACATCAATACGATCGAAGGCGGAACACACCTAAGCGGTTTTAAAAGCGGCCTTACCAAAACCGTAAACACCTACATCAAAAATGCCGATCTGCTTAAAAACGAAAAAGTTAGCCCTTCCGGTGAAGATATTCGGGAAGGCCTTACCGCTGTCGTCTCAGTAAAAATATCCCAACCCCAGTTCGAAGGACAAACTAAAACCAAACTGCAAAATAGCGAGGTGGAAGGCTTTGTAAGCAGCATTGTTTATGAAAAACTGATGATCTACTTCGAAGAACATCCCGCAGAAGCCAAAAACATCACTCTGAAAAGCATAATGGCAGCCCGTAGCCGTGAAGCTGCTCGCAAAGCCAGAGAACTTACCCGTCGTAAATCGGTTTTAGAAAGTGGATCTCTGCCAGGAAAGCTTGCAGATTGCACCTTGAATGATCCTGAAAAGACCGAACTGTTCCTCGTGGAAGGAGACTCTGCAGGTGGAAGCGCTAAACAAGGCAGGGACAGAGCTTTTCAGGCAATATTACCGCTCTGGGGAAAAATGCTGAATACCGAGAAAGCCAGAGTAGACAAAGTTTTGAATAATGATAAAATTCAACCCATCATTCTTGCTCTGGGAGCTGGAATTGGCCAGGATTTTGACGTCAATAAAACCCGCTATGGCAAAGTGATCATCATGGCAGACGCCGATGTTGACGGAGCTCACATCGCAACCCTGTTGATGACCTTTTTCTATCGTTATATGAAGCCGTTGATCGAGCATGGCAAGCTCTATATAGCCATGCCTCCCTTGTTCCTGGTTCGCAAAGGAAAACAGAAGGTTTACGTTTACAACGAAATGGATCGCGATAAGGCAATCGTGGAATTCGGCGAGAAAGGCGTGATGGTTCAACGCTACAAAGGCTTGGGAGAAATGAATGCCGAACAGCTTTGGGAAACAACTCTCGATCCTGCCAACCGCAGCATGATCGCTGTTAAAATGGATGACGCCATTGAAGCTGACCGGATGTTTACAATCCTTATGGGCGATGAAGTGGAACCCAGGCGGGAATTTATCCAGTCCAATGCCCGTTATGTTAAGAACCTAGATGTTTAAGGAGAATAACTAATGTCTGATACTACCAAAATTATCCCCATTCAAATAGAAGACCAACTGAAACAGGCTTATCTGGACTATTCCATGAGCGTGATCGTATCACGTGCTCTACCTGATATCCGTGATGGCTTGAAACCCTCTCAGCGTCGCATCATTTATGCAATGCACGAGCTTAACCTCAGCCCAGGCGGCCACTTCAGAAAATGTGCCAAAATCGCTGGCGATACCAGTGGAAACTACCATCCTCACGGTGAGCAGGTTGTATATCCCACTCTGGTGCGTTTGGCACAACCTTGGAATATGCGTTATCAGCTGATTGATGGTCAGGGAAACTTCGGTTCCATCGATGGTGATCCGCCAGCGGCCATGCGTTACACCGAAGCCAGAATGCAGAAAATCACCATGGAAATGCTGGGTGAGCTGGACAAGGAAACGGTTGATTTCAAAAGCAACTACGACGAAACAAGGAAAGAACCTGTGGTTTTTCCGACCCGGGTGCCGAATCTGCTGATCAATGGTTCTTCAGGGATCGCGGTTGGCATGGCTACTAATATGCCACCCCACAATATTGGCGAAGTTTGTGATGCCATGGTTGCTCTGATTGATAATCCCGAGCTGCAACCTCTGGAACTACTGCAATTCATCAAAGGTCCTGATTTTCCTACTGGTGGTTACATCCTGGGAACAGACGGGATCAATGATTACTTTGAGACCGGACGCGGAAGGTTGGTTGTGCGTGGTGAAGCAGAAATAGAAACTTTGCCCAACGATGCGGAACTTATAATTATACGTTCCATCCCATATCAAGTAACCACTACACTTTTAATTGAGCGAATGGTGGAACTGGTTAAGGAAAAGAAGATCGAAGGTATCAGCGATATCCGTGATGAATCAGGTCGGGATGGTATGCGTGTTGTGATCGCTGTGAAGCGCAATCACGATGCCCAGGTTGTCCGCAATCTGCTTTACAAGCACACCCAACTGCAAACCACCTTTGGGGTGATAAATCTCTGTTTGATTGATGGTGTTCCCCAAGTAGTTCCGATGAAGGACATGCTTACTAATTTCATTGAATTCCGTCATGATGTGGTTTTACGTCGGACAATTTTTGAACTGCGTAATGCGGAAGAACGGCTCCACATTCTGGAAGGTTACCGCATTGCCCTTGACCATTTGGATGAAGTGATTGCCACGATCCGGGCTTCGCAAACCCCTCAAGATGCCAGCCTGGCATTACAAGATAAATTCGGTCTCAGCGAGATTCAGGCCAAAGCCATACTGGAGATGAGATTACAGCGTTTAACCGGTCTGGAAAGAGACAAGATAGAGGCAGAATATCGTGAATTGTTACTCACCATAGCCCGCTTGCAAGAACTGGTAAACAGCCGCGAAAAGCGCATGGCGCTGATCAAGGAAGAAACTGCTGAAATCAGAGAAAAATACTCCGATAAACGTAGAACCGTGATAATTCCTACTCCCGCAGGCAGTTTTAATATGGAAGACCTGATTGCGGACGAACTCGTAGTGGTTACCATCACTCACGATGGCTACGTAAAGCGCTTGCCCGTTGATACATATAAAGTTCAGGGTAGGGGTGGAAAAGGCCTCAGTGCTTCGAACCTGAAAGAGGATGATTTCATTCAATACCTCTTTGTGGCCAGCACTCATTCCTATATTCTGCTCTTCACCGATCACGGCATGTGCCATTGGATCAAGGTGTTCGAGATACCGGAAGCCAGCAGAACTGCCAGAGGCAAAGCTATCGTGAACCTGGTAAAGTTTTCCGAAGGTGAAAAGATTAAGGCTTTCGTTACCCTGAAGAACTTCCATCCTGAGCAAACCATTATCATGTGTACCCGCAACGGTTTGGTTAAAAAATCTCCCTTAACGGCATTTTCACGTCCTCGAGCAGCCGGCATCAAAGCCATCAAGTTGCTTGAAAATGACGAACTCATCGATGCCAGGATATCCGAGGAAGGCGACGACATCCTTCTGGCCACCCGCAATGGCTATAGCAACCGTTTCAGCGAGTCAGATATTCGGGCGATGGGACGCTTTACCAAAGGAGTGCGCGGCATCAGACTGCGTGAAGGGGATTTTGTGATCTCCATGACTTTGGCCAGTGCCACAGATCAATTGGAAAATGGCGAACCAAATTCTGCCAGCATTCTGGCAATCTCCGAAAACGGCTTTGGCAAGCGCAGCCCCATTTCGCAGTATCCTGTGTCCAAACGAGGTTCCAAAGGCGTGATCACGATCAAAACCTCCAAGCGCAACGGTCATCTGGCTTCCCTGATGCTCGTAAACGACGAAGACGACCTGATGATCATCACGAAAGAAGGCATGATCATCCGTCAGAAAGTTGCCGATATCAGTCAGATCAGCCGTAATACCCAGGGCGTGAAGCTGATCAATCTGGCTGCCGATGATGAAGTTCGCGATATTTCAATGGTTCCATCCGAACCTGATGACGATGCTCTCGACAAGGAAGTGGAATCCCTTAAGTCCACTCCCCGTATAAATCTGACCGATCTTGAGGATAAAGATCTGCCTGAAGTGGATGAGACCGAAACCGATCTTGAAGAAGATGTTACCGTTGATGACAGCGGTGATGCAGATAACGAATAAACTTAATAAACTTATGCTCCCGATAGTTGTTTTGCTTCTATCGGGAGCTTGTTCTATCCGTTACTTTATGCCGGTGGAAGGAACCTTAACTGAAGAGCGGTTTGCAGTTGTGCGGACTGATTCTTTACAGATCGCCATCAGGCCACAGAGTTATCTTGGAAACTACCAGGACATCAATAGCCGATTTTTTCCGGTGTTTGTCAGGATAAAAAACATCTCGGGAAACAAAATAAAGATCAGCGAAGGTTCTTTCGGCATTCTGGCTAAAGAGAAGCAATTTGATCCGGTTCCTTTGCAATACATACTGGCAAACCTCAGGCAGAACTTTCTTTTAAATGATTTTAATGACCCATTCAATCCTTCCGACCCAGTGCAGGAAACCCTCGACCGGAACCGGGAGCAGGACATGTATTTCGAGTTGGTAAACGCTGCTTTCAGTTATGGAGAGATCTTACCCGGAGGGATAAAAGAAGGATATCTTTTCTATAACCGGGCTCTGAGCTCGGCAGGCAGTTTCAGTATTGACGCAGTGGGGCATCGCCTTAGCTTCATAAAGCGTTGATTCTCCACCCCAGATCAATAATTTAAAAAACTGACACATCCCACAATCACCATCCTCTGACCCCACCCCTATACCACTGTATATCCACCCGTATCCCTCCCGAATGGAATTAAGGAGGGTAGTGCGAGGATAACGGGGGGAGTATGGCTGGCAAGCCAGGAAAGAGAGAGCAAAGCTAGAAAGCTGTATTATCTTTCTAGACTCTTCCTGATCCCGATAATCCGGGTTCGAAATCCTTTATCTATATTCAAAGATAGTCCAGCCCTCTTTGCCCAAGGCCAGGAAGATATAATCATTGGCCAGAGCCAGATCATATACCGGAACAGTAAGATAGATATTGTTTATGTCTTCGGCTTTAACGGGATTGCTGATGTCCATGATCTTTACCCCGCCCATGCCTAAGGCTATGAACAATCGATTGTCTTTCACACGGATTTTTTGAATTTCATTGGTCATGCGGATCTGAGTGATAAGAACGGGATTGTTGGGGTTGAAGACATTGAAGGCCAAAAGGTTTTTACCTGCTCCTACCCAGACTGTATTGCCATTCTTGGCCAGGCAGGTTGCATCCACGATCTGATAGTTTGTCCCCAGGGATCGAGGATTGTTTTGGTCGGTGATGTCCACCGCAACGAGGCCAAAATCATTAAGAGCGAAGATATAGGGATAACTGGCTAAAAAATCTTTAATACCCCATTTTTCGGAAAAGGTGGAAAGTATTTCCCGCATGGTTCCACCCCCGATGTTGATGATGTCTATGCCCTTAAAGCGATCTGCCACATACATAGTGGAGCCCTCGCGGGTTGTTTTGTCTCCGATGATTGTTTGGGGAAAAAAGATACGGGTTCCCACATTCAGTGAATCCACCTGAATAAGCTGATTGGTAGGCTCTCTTGAGGCAACGAACAGGTAGTTTCCGGCATGGGTTTCCATATCTTCTATGGTAAAAGGTGAAAAGAAACCGGTTTCCAGCTTTGGCTGCCAGGCATTGAAAATAGAATAAACCCAGATGTAGTTCTGATTTCGGACATAAACCAGATCGTTGTCGTATTTGATTGAGAAGGCCTGAGCATTCTTCAGGTGGGCAAGCTGATGGATAAATTTGGTGTCTATGGCAAAGCCCGAAACGGCAATCGACAAAGCTATAAGGCAGAGGATGAAGTGTTTCATTTTCCCTCCAGTAACCTCTGGATAATGTTTTTGCTGGTGATACCTTCGGCCTGGGCAGCAAACGAAGGTAGGATTCGATGTTGCAGAACGTTTGTGGCGGAAGCTTTAACGTCCTCTTCTGCAGGAGTAAGGCGTCCATCCAGGGCTGCTCTGGCTTTGGCGGACAGAATGAGGTATTGAGACGCTCTGGGGCCTGCACCCCAAGCTACCCATTGCTTTATCTCCCTGGAAGCGTCTTCGCTATTGGGACGTGAACTGCGAACCAGATCAACGGCATATTTCAAAACATGCTCGCTGACCGGTAAAGATCGAATGGCCTGCTGCAATGAAATAATCTGATTACCGCTAAGCTGGGGTTTGATATGGGGAATGACAGTTCCAGTAGTACTTTCCGCGATCTTGAGTTCTTCTTCCAAAGATGGATAATCAATGTTAATATAAAACATAAAGCGGTCAAGTTGAGCTTCAGGAAGGGGATAGGTGCCTTCCTGTTCGATGGGGTTCTGAGTTGCCATCACTATAAAAGGTTTGTCCAACTGACGGGTTAGATTTCCACTGGTTACAGCATATTCCTGCATGGCCTGCAGCAAGGCAGCCTGAGTTTTTGGTGGAGTACGGTTGATCTCATCAGCCAGGATAATATTAGCAAAGATGGGGCCTTTGATATATTCAAAGCGTTTATGGTCTGTTCCCGGTTCGTTCATTAGAATGTCAGTTCCGGTAATGTCGGAAGGCATTAAATCGGGAGTAAACTGAATCCGGCTGAAAGATAACGAAAGTGCCTGAGCCAGAGAAGAAATCAAAAGGGTTTTTGCCAGGCCCGGAACCCCTTCCAGAAGGATATGCCCATTACAGAAAAGGGCGATCAGCACATCATTCAGCACCCTGTCCTGGCCGATTATGGCATTGTGTATCTCGTTTAGCAAGTTTTGTTTCAAGTTTTTAAGTTCATTTATTTCCGAGATCAGGTTGTGGTTAGTCATCTATTTTTTCTCCCTTGAAAATCTTAAGTAAAATCTCAGGTCCCAACCTGAGAAATGCAACGGCACCCCAAAAGCTCATCAGAATAGCCGTTAACACATGAGCAAAAGCCATAATTGCTGAGGCGGTGGACTTTGTCAACCCAAATCCCACACTGAAAATGATGATCATCATCCATTCGTTGCTGCCAAGCTGAGCAGGCGGTTGCGGTAAGGCATAGGAAAGATTGATCAGAGTGTATCCAAACAGAGCCAGAGCATAGGGATATGCTATTCCAAACGCTTTAAAAAGCAGAAAAAAATACAAGCCGTCGAGCATGATTCCTATAGCAGTAAATACGGTAGCCAGCAGTAATCGAAGCGGATGATGCTCAAAAAGGTTCAGCTCGTTTACAAAGGTAAAGATAGCCTGATTGAGCTTTTCACGGTGTTTTGCAGGAAAAAGCTTCGACGGTATAAGCAGGATTGAAATAACTGCTTCTTTCTTCCAGGCGGCAAACAACAGTAGAATGAGGGTTAAAAGAAACACAGCGATCAGCAACCCAAGCAAAATCATCATCGGTGAGCTGATTTCTATGGCCGTAAATGGCAGAACGATTATGATAAATAGAATTCCAAGCGTATCAAATGCTTTATCGATGAAAACCGAAGGCAAAGCCCGGGCCATTGGAATGCCATGATTTCGTTTGATGAACCAGGCTCTGGCCAGGTCGCCAGCCCGGATGGGGATCAGATAATTTATCATATTTCCGCCCATGGCGTAAAGCCAGATCCTTCCTACCCCTGGTTTGGCAGGTTCTGGGACTAAAAGCTGCCAGCGACAGGCACGCAGAAAATATGCAGAAAGATAAACCAAGGCAGCCAGCAATACCCAACGCGGTTCGAGTCTGGCAAAATAAACCCGCATCTCACTAATCGGATTGAAGACAAGCCAAATGGCCAATAACAAGATACCGATCGCCAATCCGATGATCAGGCTGAGGGTATTTCTCCGGGTCATTGAGGTCTGTCCGGAAGAAATAGCATAAAGTAATGATGAGCCCAGATTTGTTTGAATATATCTGGCGCAAAACTTTCAATAAAACTCAAGCTCAGCATGCGTCTTTCAAAGTCCGGATCAGATCCTTGATAATATGGCAGGATCGAGACAGGTTTTGTAGGTGTGGCAGACTCTGGAGTCTTCTTACCCAAAACTTTATTCAGCCAGAGCTCTTTGTTCATACCGATATCAGGCCAGGGTGGGCAATCTATAAAGCCTTTTTCTTTCAGGTACCAACCATTCTTTTTCATCAGAAATCGGACTAAAGCTGGATCGATGTTCTCCGGATGCAGATCTGGAAATTTATCTGCGGTGTAGTCCTGTATCTGCATTTTGTAGCCTAAACCGCTACGATTGGGAACGCATAACAGGATCGCTTTTTTGCAGCAGCGGCTGAGTTCGGATAAAAAAGCCCTCAAATCAGCCACAAACCATAGAGCCGAAAAATTGAAGCCCAGATCAAAACTGTTGGTAGGATAATCCAGCTTGGAATAGTCCTTATTAACGCAAATTTGCAGGTTTTGAGCCAGATTTTGCCAAAGAGCTTTGATTTTTTCCAGCCTGGCCTCATCATGGTCTTCAAGACTGATAGAGATGCCTTGCTTTGCCAAGCCCAGCAGATTGATCCCGCTTAATCCAGTAAATCCAAATGCCGGAGTTTCCAAGGCAGACAGAATGCCATATTCATCCGCAATGCGGAATAGGAGTTTATTTAAAATAATCCGCTCATAAGAAGAGCCCAATCCTTCATGGGGGTTAGAAAAGTACTTATCCCAGTCCTTGATAATTGGTATTGCCATCAGTTTTTCAGATAGTCCTCAATGCAGAGCTTGAATTCAGGGATGGTGTAATGAGGATTTATTCCCTCGGCTTCCATGATCCCATAAAAAGCGCTTACATCGTAGAACCAGCTTTTAGAGATAAGTTCAAAGCGGCTGATCCAGAGTTCGTTTTTTATCAGTCTGGCCAGATGTTCGCCCCAAGTAAAAATGAGGCGGTCAAATTGTAAACTATGGGGGTAATTACGATTATGTAGCTGCCGTGAGACAAAATCTACCAGAGCTTGCAGTTGGACTGGTTCACGATCTGCAACTGTGAGGGTAAGCCCGCTTTTCCAATCATTTTCGACTAACCACTTGAAAGCTGTAACAACTGCATCGATATGCGCCAGATGAATCCACACGCGTTTGTTGATGAGGGGGAAGCGATAATGATGAACCATTTTTACAAGTTGGTAAGGAAAGCCTTTGTCGCCGGGTCCGTAGGTTATACTTGGACGCACAATGGCCGCTTTCAAACCAGTCAGAATGGCTTTATTGATGATCTTTTCCGATTCTATCTTAGTGAAGTGATAATAGTTATCGGGATTTTTCTCTGTATCACGACCCGCTGGTAGTTCAACAGGGATTGCTCCAAAAACTCCCACTGAAGAGCAAAAGATCAACCTGGCATTTTTAGCCTGGCAGTATTCCACCATTTGCTCTGTGCTGTAGACGTTGCTTCGCAGGTATTCTTGTCTGGAGAATTTTCGACCTCCTCTGAGAGCTGCAATATGTACTATTGTGTTGAATTCATTGGTAAACAGGAATTCTTTCAGAGCAGGTATATCCGCCAAATCTATCTCTACGATGCGAATCCTATCTTGGTTCGATCCCAAGCGACGAGAATCACTCTGAGGACGAACAAGAGCGCAAAATTCTACTTCAGGATGAGCTGAGACAAGCGAGGAGAGAACATTACGGCCGATCAACCCGGTTATACCGGTAATTAAAATTTTAGGCAAAAAGCCTCTTGAGCCAACTGCGTCTCTTGTGTCTGTGTTGAGGTCTGTAAATGTGAACATATTGATAAGGGATGGATTTATGATTTGCTATTGAGGCAGGATATTCGTAAAAAAGAAGATGAGCTGTATGATTGTCGATCTGGGACTCCACTTCGTCTCTGGCTTCAAAGTAGGAATAATATGCTCCACGTACATGATCGTCCGAGGCAATAAAATGTGTCCAACCGTTGTTAACCAACTCCCAGGCAGTGTTTTTAACCTTTTCGCCATATAAACCCAGAAGGCTGCCAGAATTGGTTTGTATATATACGTTTCTTTGCCCCAGGAAGCCAGCCCGGGCAGGTTTGCGCATTATGCTTACGTAACGTTCCGCATGTGCCAGAATCGGTTTATAGCCAGCTCTTAATAGAGGGAAGATGTTATTGTAAAAATCGTTGGGAAGCCCGTTCAATTCACTTTCTATGAGGACGTAAGGGCTATCACCCAGAGTTAAATTGTGTTTTTTAATATCTATCAGGATATCCGATTGCAGGAAGATTTCGAATCCTGGTATCAAGGTTATGGGGATTCCGGCTTCCTTCGCTTTGTCCGCTACAAAAGTGAATTTTCGATCATACTCAGCCCGGTCGTATTGATAATGTCCACGAAAATAGTGCGATGTAAGATAAGCGCTTTTAATTCCTCCTTCAGCCATTTTAGTAAGCTGTTTCAGGGAATCCGCGATATCTTTGGAACCATCATCAATATTTGGCAAGAGATGAGTATGAATATCAATCATCTTTTAAGGCAGTTTCTCCTTTATCATTGTAACGAACTCAGCCAGAACGGCATTGTTTGGGAATGGTTTGATCATGCGGGTAGATTCTTCCAAGAGGTTTTCGGCGGTTTTACGGGCTTTGTCGAAACCCAGAAGACCTGTGTAACTGGCTTTGGATACGGGAGTATAATCGTCATCGAGGCCATCGCTTCCTCTGGCATAATCTGCTTCAATATCTTCGATCATCTGATAGGCCAGGCCAAGATTGAGAGCATAGGCATTCATAATCTGCCGGGTGTTGTCATCCGCGCCGGCAAGCATGCAAGCAATATCAGCAGAAGCTTGCAAGAGTGAGCCTACCTTTTTCATGTCGATATAGCGAAGAGTATTAATTTTCATTACTTTGCGGCGATTTGCCAGATCTACTGCCTGCCCACCCACCATTCCATAACTCTTGGCATAAACAGAAAGGATGCGGGTCGCTTCCAGAGCCATAGTTGAATCGCTGATCTCTCCCATAATCTCGAAAGATAGCGTATATAAAGAATCGCCGGCCAAAATGGCCACCGCGTTGTCATGTTCCAAATGCAACGCAGGATGACCGCGGCGGCTTGTCTGGTTCATCAAGCTGGGCAGATCATCATGGACCAAAGCAGCATTATGAAGCAGTTCCACAGCAACTGCAGCCTTAACAGCATCATTTAAACGGCGGTTTTTTTTGAATCCAGTCAGCATTTCAAAAATGGATAAAAGCAGTAATGGCCTCCATCTTTTCCCACCTGGAAACACTGCGCTATCTATGGCTTTTTTCAGTTCCTTAGCATGTTTGTTATCGTGCGACAATGCCTGAACCAGACCTGCTTCGATCAACTCTAACCTTGTCTCGAAATACTTCTGTAGCAGCAAAGCTTTCTCCCTATTTTGGCATGAGATTATTCTATATATCCATTTCTTTATCTACTAATGAAGATACCCCTGATTTGTCAAGTTATTTCCGTGAAAAAATCAGTTTTCCGGATAGTTTTTACAGAGATAGTTTCAGGCTGAGATAAAAATCCCTGCCAGGCTCTGGATAGCCATACTCACCTTGGTAGTCTGCATCGAGGATATTCTCCAGACCCATTTCAAATCCGAGCGACCGATATGGAATTTGCAGGCTTACATCGTGTTTCCAGTAGGAATCGAGACTGTGATACAAACCATTGTCATCCTGGGAGAGTCTCTGGTGACGGTAGGCAGAGTTCAGATTGATAACTGCCTTCAAGGGAAGTTTCAGGCTCTGGCTGAGATCAATGGTATGGGGTGGGGTTTCGGTAAGCCGGTAATCACTTTGCTTCAGATAATCCATCCAACAATAGCCAAGGGCAACCTGATAGGCTTTTGCCGGAGTAATCACCAATTCAGTTTCAAGGCCGAAGGAATCAACTTTGTATACGTTGGCGTAGTGTCCAGCAAAAAGGTCAATCAGATTACGGGTGCGATTATAGAATACACTTGATGAAATGCTTGCAGTTTTACCAAACAGTGGCTGAAAGTGGCTTATTTCTGCTTTCAAAGCATTTTGCGGTTTTAGTTCAGGATTGCCCTTACTTGCCGAGAACAGCTGTCTCATAGTAGGTTGAGCACTGGCCAGGCCCAAAGCGAACTTGCTGGTTACACCGGATTTTCCAAGATATTCCAAGCCGCAAGCTGGTTCCGGCAGCAAATGCGTTTTACCGGTTTCACTATTGGTGCTAAAAACAGTGCCCAAAGCAGCATTAAACTTCAACCCGTCAAGCAGGGGAAGAGCATACTGGGCAAAGGCAGAATGTATCGACACCCTGTTATCTGTCCATTCCAGATAGTAATCATTATCCTTACGGGTAGTGAGTAGCAGTTCACCCCGATAACCCAAATCAAGGGTTTGGCCTTCCCCAAACTGCATTTTCAGCTTGGGAACGAAGCTATAACTATCGGTGCGCATACTGGAATCGAGACTAAGAACTTCACTCCCATTCAGATAGTTAAATTCCAGCAAGCGATCCTCTGCGCGGTCTTGTGCCAGAAGAATCGTGAACAGCATGCGTTCACTAAACTGGAATTTTCCGCTGAGGCCAGCACTTTCTCTCAGCCAATTGTCGTAGCGTCGTCTCTTGCGTTCATAAATGGAGGAGGGAAGATTCTTGTCGTCCATCCTGCTGAGATTGAAATCAAATGCCAGTTCGTGAAAGTCCAGTAGATCATAACGGACTCCTCCATTCAAGTTGTATCTTGATCCATCGCTATTATCCCGAACCCCACCACTTTCAAAGGAAGTTGGTAGAAAATCACTGGAAAGCATAAAACCGTCAGTTTTTTGCCAAGCCCCTGAAAGACTGTAACTGAGATTATCGAAACTGTGCGAAGTGCTCAACCGGTAGTCCTGGGCATTGTTCCTTCTGAAAACGGTCTCAAAGCTGAGCCAGTTGTCCCGGGAAGGACTATTGGTGATTATGTTAACCACTCCGCCCATGCTGTTTGAGCCAAATTGGGGAGATACCGGACCTTTGATGATCTGGATTTCCCTGATATCCAGCACTGATAGCTTGCTTAGATCAACATTTCCAAAATAACCGTTATTGAGAGGTCTGCCATCAACCATTACCTTCACTTCGTTTTTGCGAAAACCACGGAGTCTCAGGTTGCTTTCGTCTTTACTGCCCAAAGTTGCGCTGATCCCGGGTAAGTTTTGCAGAGCATCCTTCAAGCTGGAGGCCTGGGAGGAAGGGCTTTCCACTCGCAAGAGCTGGCCAATCGCTTCAGAAGGGCTATTGATAATAACCCTGACAGTTGGTAAAGTCCAGGTTTTCAGGCTGTCAGGACTTTGCCTGGCTGTCAGGCTAAATACCAGGAGACTGCAAAACAGAGCCGGGATCAGCTTTCGGAACATTTGATCAATAATCGGTAAGAACCGTTGACTGATATCCCGTCATACTTTCCGGAATGGTCACATTGAGGCTGGAAAGCGTATTGGGAGCCAGCGGGAAGTTAAAAACCTGGGCATCACCACCCAGTACAATCATTCTGGCAAGTTTTTTGAACTTCTTGTGCGAACCATCCATACTATCGTTAAAAGCGGGGAAGGTAGTTTTTTCTGAATTTAGGAGATAATAACCATCGTTGATCTGATCAAGGGTATAGTCCATCGTATAACCATCAACGGCGATCAAACGAATCGTATCGGCGGTAGAAATGCCCTGCATCAGGTCGCTGAGCTTGATTGCGTCTTCCATCGTGCTTGACCAGTTTTCCACCGAGTGGATGGTAAGTCCTTTAAGTTCCACGGTTTTTTCGCTTCTACCGCTTTGCACTTCCACTTTTCGATACAGACGCACTGTGCCGGTGTTTTTCACCTTGAAAGCGCTGGGCAGGCTGAGAGAAGCCGGGAACCAGGTTTTACGGTTGTCAGAAGGAACCAGGAAGCCTTCTTTGAAAAGCTCCCAGTTCAGATCATAACCTGCATTAACGGATAAACGAGGGCTCCAGGCATCGCTATCGGCAGTCACTATTTCGTAGGCAAAAAGGCCTCGAAAATCGGTAGTATCGGCTGCGGTGGGATCTACTATGTCCCGTACAGCGGTTTTGAGGATAAATTGATCAAGTTTGTAACCATAAATATTGGTGTCGGTGGGGTTGTCTTTTTCACTGCATGCGGTGATCAGCAGTAAGACAAGCATGGTCAATAAAAGCAGGGTTCTTTTCATTCTTTTTTCCTCCATGAAAAGCAGGAGGCATGCAGGCGGTTTAGTCATTATTTCCTGCAGCCTTTCCAAAATGGGAGGCTTGACTGTTTCCGGTCAAACCCTATCGGTGCAGTTCCCTGCCGGAAATCCAGTTTAGGATGCTACACTCGGCTATGCAGACAGATTTAAAAAATAGCCTTTTTGTCAAGTTTGATCTTTGTTTCGCTTTGCTTGTTCCACTCTCCCCACCGCTATCTAATCCGTGTGCCACCCTCTATCCACCCTTATTATAATGAGGGTGGATAGAGCGTGGGTAGCGCGTGGAATGAGCGGAGTAAGGAAGGGTTCAAAAGGGGTGTTGAACTGGTTTGATGCAATGGATGGGGCGGAGAAGTTCGTTGACAGAAACAATGGCTGAAGTTCGTTGGCAATTAGCATAAATAATGGAGAAGCCATGTATAGATATCTTTTTTTAGCCTTTCTGATCGCAGTTTCGTCAAGCCTGGCAGCCTTGGAGCTCATTTTTCCCGGAGGTGAAAGGCTTGGTTTCACCCCGGACAAACTGCGCAATGAAACTTTGCAAAGCTTTCAAACTAAGCGGGATAAGGACGGAGCCATGCTCACTGAAAAATGGAGTGGCATCCCACTTTTACCCTGGCTGGAACGGATATATCAAGGATCATGGCAGAGCTTGAGAGTGCAAAGCCGGGACAATTACATTGTCCATCTTTCCCGCCTGGAGCTTGGTTCTGAAAACTGCTTTCTGGCGCTCAAAAATGGTGATCTGGAGCTATCAGAATATGACATCAGGGTCATTCACACAGCTAAGCGGGAAAGTGCCTGGGTAAGGAACCTCGCTTCGATCACCCTGGAGGATTTTCAACCCTTACCCCAGCCCCGGCAATTGCTGCTCTGGGAGAACTGGACTAAAGATAACAAGGCTTTGTTTAACACGGGATCCCTCAGATTGGATGAATTTATGTTGAAGGCTTTCGGCTTAACAGAAGGTGAACTGCTGCTTTTGGATAGCAAAATGAATCGAATTCGTCTGGAGGTTTCCGGAGAAATGGCCAATGGAACCCTTGAACTTAATGGTGAAGGATTTCCCAAACTGGGAGGAAAGGCAGAACAATTGGGGCTCTCGGATTTGGTTTATCTCCAGGCAGGCCACTGCGCTCTGATCAGTAAAACCGGCTTGGCTAACCTGACAAAGATTGGCCAGGAATTACGTTGGAATTGGGACGGGAAATACCTTAATAAGGTTAAAACACATAGGCAAAAGATTGAGACTAATGAATTGCCGTTTTCGCTACCGCAAGGAACCTGGTTGGAACTAAACTGATCAATACATTATGTGCTGCTCTACCAGCATAAACAGCAACTGATCGCAGATCTCAGCCACGGCATTAAGTTCGCTCATCTGCAGTGCTAAGGCAGAATCTGCCCCAGTGCTTTTAAGGTTGGTAAGATTGGTGTTATAGATGCTTTTAAAACCTTTGGACTGCAATAATTCAACGTAGGCATCAGCTGAGGCTGAAAAAAGCTTCAGACGAGAAACATATTCACCTTCCCGGCTCATGACCATTATGCGGAAAATGTAGTCGCTGCTTGCGCTGTCAGCCACCACTTCCAGATCAAGGTCTTGCAGTTTCTTTACCAACAAATCACTATATCCATTTCCTTTGCCGTTATTGAAGCTATAGTCCAGATAAGCCTTGGGTCTGGATACCGATAACTGAAGGCTGACCGGAGAAAATTGTAAAATATTCAACATTCTTTTAACCAAAGGATTTTCTACCCGGGACAACCAATAATCCTTATCAGGAGTCATTTCGATGAATTGGGGATTGCTGAAGTCCGTAATCCTGCGAATGATCAGTTCAGCCTGGCCGGTGTTGTCGGATAAAGCCTGCCTGACAATGTCACCCTTACCGTTTCGGAAGGAGAACACAATCGGAAAAGACCTTGCAGAATAGGTTTGATTGTCTTTGACATAGGCTGTTTGAACACCAATAATTTGCTTTTCCCGCTGCTTTGCAACCACCTTGATCTGGTTCTGGCTGTAACTCAGGCTGATCATCTCGGGTAAGCGATTGAAACGGAATAGCAATTCATTGTAGATATTTACTGATTTACCTGAATAAGAAGTCCTCAGGTCAAGGTCGGCAAAATCCACAATTAGTTCCATAGCCTTCAACAGGGATGTGATCCCAGGCGCAATGTCAGTGGTGGCCTGGTCGAACTCCTGCAAAAAGACTTTTGCCTGTTCAATAGCCAGATCACGCTGTTTGAACCGCCATGTCATATACTCGCTTTTAGATAGCCGGTAATATGCCCAGTAATCGGTTTTATTCTGATAGCTGCCTGCCAATTGGATATTGGACAGTTTGCTTCGGCTCGAGCTGCGAATCTGATTTATGATCTCAGCGCTGGGGATACCGTTTGCCTCCATCTCTTTCAGGGATACCTCAGAATCAAGGGTTACGTTTATTTGAGTGGATATCTCTTTCAAAGCATTGTCTCTGGCCAGATCAAGATAATCCGGTGCTTTGCGTGATATGCGCACCACTGCACTGTAATAGCCAGGGTCAAGGGGATTCTGATTGATCCACTGAGGTTCTTTTTTACCTATACTACAAGCGGAAATCCAGATTAAAACCAGGAAATATGGCAAAGAACGGACGGCTAATCTCAGACTGGGATGGCTCAATTCAAATAGCTCCTGGCTATACTTACGATGGCAGAGGCCATTTCTCGCAGAGCTGTAGCAGCCATCTCACTTTCATTAGGAGGGAAAGGTTCCGCCTTGTTCATCAAGGTTTTCAGGCTTTGGTTCAGGGCTCGGTCATCTCCTGAAATCTTACGGCACCAGCTCTCAGACCAGGGATTTTTGGCCTCGATTGTCTCTTGCAACATGATTTTACCGGTTTCAACATCCAGAATACTAAACGAACCGGATACATTCACGCCGGCAGTTTTGGTGAACTTGCGATATTGGCAGCTTACTTCACCCCAGACGTCTCGCTCTTTAAGGTTACCCATTTCATCTGTATATTTCTCTTTGCCGGTAACCACTTTGGCTTTAACTTCCTGGTTTACGCTTACGGTGCGTTCCTGAGCCTGGTTGATTTGCAGGATGCGCCCAGTGAGGATCTCATGTGCCCCGAGGATTTGCCCCAGTTTTACAGTGCTTGCTTCACTTACCAATCCTGAGGCGTTAAGCTGTTGTTCTGCGATCACGGCATCCATCTGGTTACGGGAAATAATCTCGATGAACTCGCTGCCTGCGGTTACATTGAGGATTTGGCTGATAATCTGGTCGGTTAGCAGTTCAGAGAGCGCCCCATAATGATTACGGGTTGCGCTTTTATCTTCAAAAGGCTGAACAGCGAGTCTTTTCACAGCCAGTTTGCGGCTTTGCTCGTATTTTAACGAGGCATCTTTGTAATCCGGGATCAGGCTCATGGCAGCCTTGAATTCCAAGGCAGCCTTCTTTTGTGTATCTAGATCGTTATTCATTCTGGCAAAGCGGATTCCGGACTGATAATGCGTTTCTGCGGCGTTTTCCTTGCTGCTGGAGATCTTTTCGCTAAAATCTGGGATATTCAGAACCACTCTATAACCAGAATTGGGGTTCACCAGAACCGGCAAAGATCTGATTTGCGAAGCCAGGTTATCCAGATTTTTATATTCCCGGTAGATAGAGTCCCATTTACCGTTATCCTGGCTTTGCATATACTGGGCTACCCTCGCTTCGCCATTTTCCACAGTTCTATTCCAAGCCTGAACGAGCAGATCCTGAGCCTTCATGTTGTCGGGTCGAAGCCGAAGTGAATTTACACTCTCCAAAACTGCATTTTCATATAAGCCCTTCTGATAGTTCTTGGTTGCACGGCGATACATTCTGCCGTATTGCGAGCAGGAAAACATTGCAAGCGATGCAATTAGCACTGAAGTCAGCAAGCTGGCTCTCATGTATGGACTCCTCTGAAAGGATAGATGTTTCATTTCTGAAAGACTATTCTGGATATCAGGCAGTTTGTGTCAAGCCCCACTTTCAGGATTAGAAATACTGCTATGGATGGATTAGCACAAGGAGGCTCAAGTTACATCTTGCGGAATTGAACTTTGAAGCTATAGATTACTTTTTTACGGACAATGAAACGCCAGGTAAGGACTTCTTGTTTCACCTTATCTATAAAGTCCTGACTTAGATTACCTGTGTCCTGGTTTATTTCGGCCTGTTGGATTATACCTTCCTCGGTGATATACAGCTTGATGTTCAGTTCTCCCTGCATTGCCTGAACATTGGTTTGCTTTTTATAGAGGTTTTGAAGCTGCACCTGCCGCAGATTCACCACGTTTCTGACATGTTCCACATTACTGTCTTCGGCAGCTTGTCCAGCTTCCAATTGAGTGGTGGCGCCTGGTTGATAGCTTGGCCTGGGTTGAGTGGCACAAGAAGTTAGAAATAAAAGGACGAATGAGGAAATGGCAGTTATGCGCATTGCTATAGACATATATAAAGCTCCCTGAGTATATTTTATACATAATTTAATGCTATCAGTCCAAGAACCAAATTGTTCTTGACGAAAGGACTTGCCTTAAAAACTGGCACTAATATCATGACCAAACGAGAAATTACAATGAATAAAGAATTTATCCGTCCCCTTATCCTGGTGGCTCTGGCAGCCGGGCTTCTGGGAGTTTTGGCAACACTGATCCCTGCATGGGACAACAGCTTCATGCCCATCAAAAAATTATCTATTTTGCCAGGTAAAACAGCTAAGGGATTAGCCACAACCCAAGATAGCACTGTGATAAAAGAAGCTCCTTTGATCGTTAGCGACTTGGAACCAATCAAACCTTTTATCAACAAACTCAAAAAACCCGGTAATGATCTCAGAATTGCCTACTTTGGTGATTCGATAATCGAGGGAGATCTGCTTACCGCAAAATTGAGGAGTGAATTGCAAAATACTCATGGTGGCAGTGGGGTTGGCATGGTTGGAATAACGTCGATAGTAGCTGGTTTCCGGCAGACGATCAAACACAGCTTTGCTAAAAACTGGGAGAGTATTTCCTTTATGACCTCAGGCAAATCCTCCGTTCCGCTTGGCATTACTGGTCATGTGTATATCCCCCGTAATTACTACATAGCAGAAAAAACCATCGAACCCTTGCAACTGGATAGCCTGGCTGTGATGGACACTACAAAGGTGGCAAACACGCCGGCACCAAAGAAAAGCACCAGGTTTTATGTGAACACAAGTCCCTGGGTTGAATACACTGCAGTCGGAGTAAGTGGAGGAGCACCATCATTCAATAGGATCAGGCTTTTTTATTCCCAGGCAAGAGATTCAAGCTTCGTCAGGGTAGCTTATGATGGGGGAACCAAGCAAAAGATCTTTCTTAAGAGTGGGGGAGGGGTACAAAGCCTTGACCTCAGCCTGGGCAGACCTGTTACCAAGCTTAGGCTGGAATTCAGTGCTTATGATCCGATATATGTATATGGTGTAAGTTTTGATGAAGATAAAGGCGCATTTGTGGACAATTACCCAATCAGAGGGTATTCAGGAATGTATTTCCAAAGGATAAATGCCGCTCTGTGGCAGGGTTTTCAACAGCACTTGGAATATGACCTGATCGTTTTGCAGTATGGTGAAAATGTCTCCAACCCCAAACTACGTGACTACAGCTATTATGAAAAAGGCATGAAAAACACCATACGCCACATCCAGAGCGCTATTCCCGGAGTCCCAATTCTGTTGGTCAGCGCTCACGATCGAAGTATAAAACAGAACGGCAGCTATGTTACCTCGCCTGATATTCCCTATCTGGTAACTACCCAAAGCCGAATCGCCAAAGAGACTGGATGTGGTTTCTGGAATCTATTTGCGGCGATGGGGGGGTATGGCTCAATGCCGAATTTCGTGAACCACAAGCCTGCCTGGGCAGGAAAAGACTTCACCCACTTCACCCGCAGCGGAGCGGATCATATAGCGTCTATGCTGCTTTTATATCTCAAAGGGAATTGATGAATTATCGGGAGATACTGTCCGTTTTTATCCTGGCTTTGGCTTTTGCCCTGATGCTAAGTTACAGCAATGCTGAGGATACTGATGAATATCTGGACGATCTTTTTAGTGAGGAGGAATATCCCTCGGACATGGATACTCTGGAGGAATTTATCCAGAGCTATTACCTTTTACTGGATAGCGATGAATATCTGAATAAATTCAAATTTATCAATACGGACAAGAACCAATTCAATAATGATATGAAAGCGTTGAAGCCATTTTATGAAAAACTTTTGGAACTTCGCAGCGGACTCCGAAATAGAGTAAGCATTTACCAAATTGGAGATTCCCATATCCAGTCTGGGTATTTCCCAGGGACGGCACGTTCAGCATTACAAAAATACTATGGTAATGCCGGACGGGGATTGCTATTCCCTTTGAAACTCGCCGGAACAAATCAACCGGATGATTATCGCATAAGCTCTTCTGGTGGTTTTAGCCGGTTAAATGGCGAGAAGGGAATTTGTGGATATGTTTTGAGTGCCAATGAGGGAGCCGGACTGGAAATCACAACCAATAATTTCTATGGAAACGACAACAGCTTTAATAAAATAAGCCTGATCAGTTCCTTGCCAGGGCTCAAGGCTGCGGTCAAGACCACTGAAGGTGAAGCGAAAAATATAGACTTAACCTTGGGTGAGTACTATTATAGCAGCGCCAGTTGGACCAAACCGACCCGCTCGGTGGCTTTTTCCCTTAAAGGAGATAGTTCCAGACTCTATGCTCTGATGCTGGAAAATGAGCAACCGGGCTTACTCCTGCATTCCACTGGGATAAATGGGGCCGGATTCTATAATCTGTGCGATCAAGAGCTGCTTTTCCAACAAGTCGGAATGCTAAATCCCGACTTGATTCTAATATCATTGGGAACCAACGATGCCCAAGGAAATTATCGTAATGAAGTATTTATCTCCAATTTGCACAAGTTCATGGCGAACCTGAGAAAAACCAATCCCCAGACACCAGTTCTTTTTACCCTTCCCCCAGATTCGCATAAGCGAGGAAGGCATAACTCTGATCTTGCCAAAGTCGAGAAAAGCATCAGAGAATTTGCCAAGGAAAATAACTGCGCATGGTGGAACCTGAGTGAAGTAATGGGAGGTAATAACTGTGTAGTAAAATGGCGGAACGAGCAAATGGCTTCCAAGGATCTTTTACATTACACTCCCAAAGGTTACATGCTGCAGGGATACCTGTTCTACCAAGCGTTTATTAAAAGTTATAAAAGCTTCAGCGAGAAGTCACGCTAAAGGCAATAGGTTTATGGAACTAATACGGAACTTGATAAACTCACTTACTTACAACCCCAAAATGCCTCTGCTTTTCAACAGCAGCTTCTTCCTTTTTTTCTTTATAGTTATCCTGCTTTTTTATCCACTAGTGGCACCCCGGATCAAGGTGCGAACCTGGTATTTGATGCTGATTTCACTGTATTTTTATTATAAAACCAGCGGCAGTTTTGTATTACTTCTACTACTTACCTCGGTGATTAATTTTTACCTGGGAGCCTTAATCCATAAAGCCAATACCAAGGCGAAAAAACGAAGTCTGTTACTGCTCAGTCTGGTTTGGAATCTGGGATCCCTGGGATACTATAAATATACCAATTTCCTGATTACTACAATTAATCAGATCTTTGGCGGACAGCTCCCCCTCTACGATATCTTTTTGCCGGTGGGAATATCTTTCTTTACTTTCCAAACCTGGAGCTACACCCTGGATGTTTATTTCGGAAAACTGAAACCAATCAGCAGTTTTAGCGATTTCACATTCTTCGTTTCCTTTTTTCCCCAGTTGGTTGCCGGACCGATCGTTCGAGCCAGCTATTTTATCCCTCAGATCCACAAAGAAGTGCATCTGGACAAGGATACAATTGCCAAAGCCCTGGTTTTGATTTTTGCTGGGTTGCTAAAAAAAGGAGTAATCGCCGATTATCTTTCCATAAACTTCGTGGATAGGGTGTTTGAGAATCCGGCTTTATTCTCTGGTCTGGAGAACCTCTTGGGAGTATATGCATACGCTCTTCAGATTTATTGCGATTTCAGCGGGTATTCCGATATAGCCATTGGTTTGGCAGCACTGCTGGGATTCCAGTTGCCTGTGAACTTTCTAACCCCTTATAGAGCTACTTCGGTTACAGATTTCTGGCGACGCTGGCACATCTCCCTTTCAACTTGGCTTAGGGATTACCTGTATATTCCCCTGGGAGGAAACCGTAAGGGTAAATTCCGTCAGAACTTAAATCTGATGCTGACCATGCTCTTAGGTGGTTTGTGGCATGGAGCATCCTGGAATTTCGTGGTTTGGGGAGGTATGCATGGTCTGGCACTTGCTTTTGATAAACTTCTGCTGGACTTCAAATTCATGCAAACCAAGCTAATGAAGGCTATTGGTGTAGTATTTACGTTTCATTTCGTGAGCTTTTGCTGGATTTTTTTTCGCAGTCCGGATTTTGGCAGTGCCGGCGTGATGCTTGGCCGCATTTTCACTGCTTTCCATAGTGGGCTTTTCTGGCAGTGGCTGGTGGAATATAGACTGGTCGCCATTCTGATCGGAGCCGGATTTCTGTTTCATTGGATGCCTGACAGCTTCGAACTCCGATTTGAAAAAATGTTACGTAGAACTCCCTTGGTGTTCCAATCACTGATCCTGGCTGTGGTAATCTGGGTGCTTTTCCAGGCTCGATCTGCCGACATCCAACCTTTCATCTATTTCCAATTCTGAGGTTTGGGGGATGCCATACCTGTTGAAACCAAGCTTTCAATCCTATTCCTGGGGTGATAAATCATATATCCAAAAACTATGTGGATTGGATGGTAGTTTTGGCCAACCCCTGGCTGAAATGTGGCTGGGAGCCCATCCCTCTGCGCCTGGGATAATTGTAACCTCAATGGGGGAGATCCCCTTGGATGAGTTTATCGCTCTTTCACCAGAAAAGCATTTGGGAAGGGCAGTTCAGGTATATACTGGTAAACTACCTTTCCTGATGAAAGTTCTGGCTGCCGCTAAACCGCTTTCTATTCAAGTACATCCAGATAAACTAACAGCTGAACAAGGGTTCGCAATTGAAAACCTGGCTGGAATTGCTCCTGAAGCCCCAAACCGTAGTTTCAAAGATGATAACCATAAACCGGAATTGGTCTTGGCCATTACGCCATATTCTCTGATGCTGGGCTTTAGAGATTATGAACAAATTGTCTCGCTTATTAAATTCTATGGATTGGAAGAAATCTGGGAAGAATTCCAATCCTTCGTTCAATGGCCTTCTAAAACCACTTTAGGTAATCTGTTTCGACAGGTTTTAGATTCTACCAAAACTCAGCTGGAGTTTGTGTTACATAGGATGACCTCTCGTATTATGGAACACGAAACTGATTTTATCAGTAAGACTGTTTTAGAGCTTAATACGGCTTATCCATTGGACACAGGAATCGTGGGTCCCTTGCTATTGAATACCTTTATCTTGCATCCCGGCCAGGCCGTTTATCTGAATGCTGGCGTACCCCATGCATATATAAAGGGTGCTGGGATAGAGTTGATGGCAAATTCAGACAATGTTATCAGGGCTGGTTTAACAAATAAATTCGTAGACATAGAGCAGCTTTTGAAAGTCGCGGATTTCAACCCGTCATTACCGCTTATTCTCAACAAAAAGAAAAATGATAAGCTGAATCGCTATAGGACTCCCTTTATTGAATTTGAGCTGATCTCTTTAGAGTTGGATGGCAAGGAATGGTTCAATCCTGCAAATTCTCCCGCAATCTTACTCTGTCTCGAGGGCAAGGTAGCTTTTGGCAATGATTTGGAAATCGGCCAGGGACAGGCAGCTTTCATCTCTGCATCCGAATCTGAACTCACTTTATCTGGAAAGGCAAACTTAGCTATCGCGATTGTCCCATTGATTCCTTGATCCAATCAACTACGCAACTCACTGCATAACATATCCTTTATTGCGCATACTTTCCCATAATTATCATTTAGTAACTGACTACGAAGGATACGAATAACGAAAGATTGATATACGGAATATTCCAAGGGATATGTGAAAGTTCTAATGTAGGTTTGCAACGTCATAAAAAAATGACTTGACGCAAATGAACATGTCCGTAAATGTGTGCATAGATAATATCATAATAGAACCTATGAACAGAGGTTAAAGTTTGTCTATATATAGCATAGTTCTTAAGCAATATTCGGCGTTTGCACTTGTGGCAAATTGCATTAATATTTATTTATCACTGTCCCGGGAGGTTTAATGCGCACTATCAAAGCGTTCATTTTAAGCTGCCTGATCTTGCTTATCCTTTGGCTCGCCTTAACCGGCTGGAAGGGGGATGAATTGATCATAGGCAGCATTTCCGCCGTATTGTTGGCCTTGTTATTTTCATCCCGACTGGCATTTTTGGGCGACCTCAAGTTAAATCCGAAAGCAATTTTGTTTGCCATACTATTCATTTTCGTATTTCTGATTGAGCTTATCAAGAGTGCCATAGATGTTGCCCGTCGTGTTATATCTCCATCGCTGCCCATCAATCCCGGGATCGTCAAAGTTCGTACCAAACTGCAAAGCCGGCTCGGTAGGATTATCCTGGCCAACTCTATCACCCTGACACCCGGCACTATGACGGTGGAAAGCCGGGGTGAGTTCTTCTATATCCATTGGATAGACATAAAAGGGGAAGATATCGACACGGCTACCAGGAACATTGTAAATACTTTTGAAAGATACTTGGAGGTGATTTATGGGTGATATTGCCCATCTGATCTTCTGCATCTCTTATTATACTTCACTGGTGGCAATGGTTCTGGCTTTCATGCGTTTTTTAGCAGGTCCGACCTCAGCTGACCGGGTGGTGGCCTTAGATACTATGACGATCGTAGGAATAGTCCTGATCGTATTTGTTTCGTATAGGGCACAAAGAATTATATATCTTGACGTAGCAATGGTGTATGGCTTGCTTAGCTTTCTGGGCGTGATTGCCGTTGCCCGATATCTTGAGGGGGGAATATGATGATTGTAGCTGCCATTATCAGCCTGATCGGATCCATCTTTCTATTCCTGGGAGCTTTAGGGGTAGTTCGCATGCCTGACGTGTACAATAGGATGCAAGCCGGTACCAAAGCTACAACTCTGGGCTCAATGCTCACCCTAATAGGGATTGGACTGGCTCATCCTGACTGGTTACCAAAGCTTATTCTGTTGATCCTCTTCGTTTTATTTACCAATCCTGTGAGCACACATGCCCTGGCCAGAGCTGCTCATTTTGCGGGAGTTAAGCTAACATATAAAACAAAAAAAGACACCTTGGTTGAAGATAGAGTTGAGGAGGATGAAAATGCCTGATATCATGGCTCTAATTCTCCTAATCGCGCTTTCACTGGTTGCTGCTATATATGCAACTTTAACCAAAAAAGCTCTTAATGCTGTGATAGCTTCAGGGATTATCAGTCTTTCTGCATCTATCATCTTTCTTATCTATGGCGCACCAGATGTGGCAATGACAGAGGCCACCATTGGAGCCGGTCTGACCACCATAGTTTTTTTGTATGCGTTGAAGCAAACCAAAGGAGGCGAAGATGATTAAATACCTCCTGGTGTTTGTTGCAGTTATTGGAATCGCCTTGCTTTTCTACCCCCTGGTGGACGATTTGGGTGATCAAACCCAACTTAATCCCTTGGCAGAGCAATATGTGATAGGTAGTGTAACCGACCTAAACATACCGAATTCAGTTACAGCCATAGTGGTTACCTATCGTGGTTTGGACACCTTGGGTGAAGTAACCGTCCTGTTTTTGGCTACTGCTGGAGTAGGATTCCTGCTGGCTTATAAACGCAAAAAGCTGGAAAAGAAACGCCAGGGATCGGAATTCCTGCAGACCGGGGCTGCTTTCCTAAGTCCTCTGATCATCCTCTTTGGGATATATATCTTCACTCATGGGCACTTGAGTCCTGGGGGAGGATTTCAAGGGGGGGTTGTGATAGCTTCGGCAATATTGCTTATGGTGCTGGCAGATGTTTCCTTTAATTTCTCCCATGCTCTGCTACATATCAGCGAATCGCTTTCAGGGGTTGGTTATGTCCTGTTGGGACTGCTTGGCTTGCTGCTGATCGGGGTCACTTCTTTCCTCGATCCCCGCTATCTTCCTGCGGGAGTGTATTTATCCCTGTTCTCAGCTGGAGCGGTTCCTCTGATCTATAGTTTTATCGGAATCAAAGTCGGTGCGGAGTTATCAAGTGTGATAGATTCTCTGCACGATGAAGGGGAGGAGTGATGTTGGTATTAATTGGCGGAATCCTCTTGTTAATAGTGGGAATCTGGGCTATGTTGACAAAAAAGAACATCATCCGGATTGTCATCGGTTTTTCCATTGTGGACACTGGAAGCCATTTGATTATCGTAGCTCTGGGGTATATAAAGAATGCCACCGCTCCTATCATAGATACTGCAGTAAAGTATGATCATTCTACCGGGACGGGTATCAAGCTACTCACCAAAGTTGTGGATCCAGTTCCTTCTGCCCTGGTGCTTACGGCCATTGTGATTGGTCTTGCGGTAACAGCCTTGCTGCTCAGCTTCGCCATTAGGCTGTTCAAGGTTTCCGGAAGCCTGAATATTGATGAATTTGAGGAGCTGAAATGGTAAATCCCATGTATCTAATCGCCATGTTTCTGGCGGCAGCTTTCCTGATCGCTCTTGTGGACAAGCTGCATAGAGGCATTTCAATAACTGTTTTGTATCTCGTTCTGGCCACAGCCGGAGCATTATCAGCCTGGCAATTATGGTTGTTAAACAGTGGAGTAAAGGTAGATACCACCTTCCTCAGTGCTGGGTTTCCAGCTCCTCTATCGATTGTTCTTCGTTTTGGGATGATCGAAGCCACATTGGTTATGGCTATCAATCTGTTCGGGCTACTGGGTGCTGTGTACTTAAGCAAGGAACTCTGTGAACAAGGCGCCAGACCTATTGCCTTGTATCTTACGATGATCCTGGGTGCTTCTGGATTGGTGCTTACCCGCGACATCTTTAATACCTTTGTGTTCTTGGAAATACTATCCATCTCGACCTATGCGCTGATTGCGATCAAACAGGATAAAAACTCTCTGGTAGCTGGGATTAAATACATGCTTGCGGGAGGTATATCCAGCACCTTGTTTCTCATTGGCATCGTTTTTACCTATCGCTGGACTGGAACCTTGAATCTGGATACCTGGCTTTCCCTGCCACCAATCAACCGAATTGGCTATGAAGTAGCAATGTTCCTTCTGGCCATGGGTCTTTTCGTGGAGTTGAAGCCATTCCCTGCCAATGGATGGGCACTTGACCTCTATCAAAGTGTTCATAGTGGCTTGGGAGCAATCATCTCGACTGTAAATACCGGTGCCTTGCTGTATGTATTCTACAAAGTGATGCCATTGTTCAGCCCCACGCTTCTTGCCGTGCTTTGCGGTGCAGGTTTAGCAAGTTTTATCCTGGCTAATCTGGTAGCCATACGTCAGAAAGATCCCCAAAGGCTTCTGGGCTATTCTTCAACTGCTCAAACCGGCTTGATTCTCTTTGCCATGACTTCCCTACAGCAACTTGGGGTAGGTAACGAATTACTTTTAGCAGTGGTCTTTGGCTTGTTTATCACAAATTACTTAGCCAAATCGGGTTTATTCTGGCTGGCGGGAATGGTAAAAGGAAACACATTGAAAGATTGGAGTTCATTAAAAGGGACAGGTTCTCCAGGGATTTTCTTTGCCATCTTTGTGATTGCTCTGGCAGCGATGCCACCCTTTCCATCATTCTTTGCAAAGTGGCAATTAGTCCAGTTGTTCGGTGCTGCAAAAGCCTGGCTTTGGCTGGGGGGATTGTTACTCGGTTCATTATTTGAAGTGGTTTATCTATTTCGATGGCTGGGAACTGCCTTGGGTTTTGGGGATGTTTATCCCCGCAGACAGGACACTGTTTTCCAGTTAATCCCCATACTTTCTGTCGCAGTGCTACTAATCGGTTTGTCACTATTTGTAACGAGATTCCATCCGGAACTTGGTTTACAGGCTATCTTTCCTGTTATTGCCTTCATCCTTTTCGGCGTTTTTGATTTTCTCCCTGCCAAGATGAAGGGACTTTTTTTGATATTACTTTTAGGATATTGGGGCTGGTTCTATCTGCTTCCGGGATTGCCACTTCTGGGACAGATATTTGTGCTTATTCTGGTTGGGGGGAGCATAGCTCAGATATTTGGATTCATGCGCTATCAGGGATCTGCGGAAGGGATGTTCCCTGCACTGGCCCTACTCGTTTTCTCACTGGGAAATCTGGTTGTGGCGGGGACTAAACTCGAACTTTTCCTGGCATGGGAATTGATGACTATTGGCTCCTATTTTCTGGTTTTACGGGGAAGAAAAGGGCAAAGTCCTGCCTTGAGCTATATTGTGTTTTCTACTTTCGGAGCTTATTTGTTGCTGGCAGCTCTGGCACTTATACCCGATACCTACAAAGGTTATCCGCTGCTAATCCAAGCTGGTTTTATCCCAATGGGCGAAATAGCAGGTTTAATGGCACTGCTGGCTTTCCTGATAAAAATCGGTGCTGCTGGTCTCCATTATTGGTTGCCTGGAGCATACAGCGAAGCTGATGACGAAAGCAGCAGTATTCTGTCCTCGGTGCTATCCAAAGCCGGAGTGTTTGGATTGTTATTGGTTCTGCTCATTTTTCTTGGGAAAATCAGTGGTAATAGTATTAGCATGGTCACACTTGGCTGGATTGGAGTAGCCACTGCTTTCTTTGGTGCATTAATGGCAGTGTTTCAGGAAGATGCAAAAAGACTTTTAGCCTATTCCAGTATGAGCCAAATGGGATATATTATTGCCGGTTTCTCGCTGATGAGCCACCTGGGCTGGGTTTCGGCTATGTATCTTGCCGTAAACCATCTGCTATTCAAGGGATTAATCTTCATGGCTATGGCAGGTGTTTTCTTAAGAACGGGAACCCGCAATATGTATGAGATGGGTGGTTTGATCAAAAAAATGCCGATTGCCTTCATCAGCGTTTTAATGGGCATAATTGCGGTAAGCGGAGTTCCGCCTTTGAGTGGTTTTGGATCAAAATGGTTCATCTACACCTCGATGATTGAACAGGGAAGAGTTCTACAGGCAGCGCTGGCTTTCTTCTCCAGTGCAATTTCCTTCCTGTATCTTTATAAACTGATCCATACGGTGTTTTTGGGTCAGGCGAAACCCCAACAGAGCTCTGTGAAAGAAGCTCCCATCTGGTTGGTAATACCCCAGGGAATCTTTATTATGGCGATCATGGCTATCTCTATGTTCCCCAATCTGATCACCAAGCCTTTATCAATGGCAATAGGAAACTTCATTCCAAAGCCCGATTGGCTTTCCTGGAACGGTTACGACCTGGTGATGAATTCACCCTGGCTGCATGGAAACTGGAATGGCAATCTGGTAATGTTCGTAACGATGGGCGTGTTTATGACCCCGCTGATTTGGTTGCTACTGGTAAATGCCAAGGTTCAGAAAGTAAAACAATTCAATATCGTTTTTGCTGCAGAAAGACCCTACAAACCCTGGACAACTCATGTAGCATATAATATGTTTGCTCCATACAACAAAGCGCTGGGATTTCTGGTTCGCCCCAGGGTAACAGCATTTTACGATGGAGTGGCAGAGTGGTCGCATTCACTGGCTGCTACAATCTCCAGGTTATATACAGGGAACGGGCAAACCTATATGTTGCACATCTTTCTCTATATGATTTTCCTATACTCTCTATTGGGGGTGAAATAATGACTCTGGCAATCAAAATCATCTGGGCTTTCATTTCCTTGGGGGTAGTAACCGTTTGGGGGCTTACCCTCAATGGCATAGTGCACAAAATCTTTGCCAGGGTTCAAGGCCGGCTTGGTCCTCCTGTCTGGCAACCGTTTTTGGATATTATAAAAAACAACTCCATACGTACAGGCATAACTCATGGCATAATGTTTTATCTTGGTCCGGTCTTCCGCATTGCAGGAGGAATTGGAACTTATATGTTCATTCCTGTTCTATTTGGCTCGGTCCACTTTGCCAATTTTTCCATGAGTGGTGATGTCTTACTGGTAATGTATTTCATTTTCTTTGGACAGCTTGGAATGGCTTTGGGAGCTGGAGAGGGAGGACATCCCTATTCTGCAATAGCGGTAAGCCGCGGATTAGCTCAAATGACTGCTTTTGAGGTTCCTTTTGCTTTGTCGGTTATCAGTCTGGCCATGCAATACCGAACCCTATCCATCACAGAGATTGTGGCAGCCCAACAGGGCAGCTTCCTGAACTGGACGTTCTTTACCAATCCCTTGGCAGTGATTGCAGCCATGATTGCCATGCTGGGGATGAATATGTATAATCCATTCTCTCTGGTAATTGCTCCTCAGGAAATTCCGATCGGGCCCCCTACTGAGTATCAGGCTTCGTTTCTGGGTCTGCTGGCCACCAATCGCGGTATCTTCAACGGTGCCAAGTTAGTGCTGTTCATGAACTTATATTTTGGAGGAGCGACGAATCTGGTGGAACTTATCATTAAAACTTTCTGGATTTACATGTTCAGCGTGTTCATCGGAGCTGCCTATCCTAGATTCCGCACTGAGAATTCCATCCGCTTTTTCTTGAAATACCCCACTATCCTGGGGATAATCGCGGTTTTGCTTTTTAGCATGTGAGGAGATTATGATCGATAAAGATATAAATAAAAACGAAATGCTTGAAACTGATAATGGAGTATCACAGCTAACGACACCAGATTACACCGAATGGCGAAAAGACGATAAAACCCTCCTTAATGAGGGACTGCCAGAGGAGGAACGGGATTGGTTTTGCGATGCTCGTCCTCAAAAAGCCCGCAAGAGCGTTCAGGTAATTGAAAACTTCCTGAATTGGGCCCGATCTCAAAGCCTCTGGATTCTAGCATTTGGAACCGGTTGCGGAGCAATCGAGCTACGCCCTTTGGTCACTTCCCGTTATGACATCAGCCGTTTGGGAATGCAGCCGCGACCCACTCCCCGTCAGGCAAATCTCATCATGATAGGTGGCTATGTGTCCATTAAAACCCTGAAGCGAATTGTTCGCAGTTATGAGCAGATGCAAGGTCCAAAGTTCGTAGTGGCGGTTTGTTCCTGCGCAATAAATGGCGGGATGTATTGGGATAGCTACAACACCGTGAAAAGAATAGACGATTATATTCCTGTAGATGTTTATGTTACTGGTTGTATGCCTCGTCCGGAAGCCGTACTCGCTGGTTTCAACAAGTTAAAAGAACTGATTAAAGCCGGAAAGGCCGAAGGTCAAAACCTCTATGCGGAAAAATTCGACTGGTATAAAGAAAACCAAAAGAAAGTCATCAAAGACTGGAATATGCCGGATTACAATTGGTAGGTTGGTATGGAACAATTATTCAAAGAACTACAACTACAATTCCCTGTATCAGATTTCAGCGCAAAACGTAATGATCTGGCGTTTTGTAGAATTCACAAAGAGCATTTGATCAGTTTGCTTACACACTTGAGGGATATAAAAGGCTACTCCCATTTGGTGATGGTTACTTGCATAGATTATCTGGAAGACGAGTTCTTCCTGCTAACCTATCTATTACATAACTATATTGAGAAAACCGACTTCGGTATCCAGGTTCCCATTTCCAGAGATGAGACTCTAATGTATAGCATCCACCATCTTTGGGAACAAGGAAGGGTTTACCAGCGGGAACTACATGAAATGTTCGGGATTGATTTTCCAGGAAGTCCTGGAGTGCATGAACCCATGATCCTGGAAGGGTGGCAGGGACCCCCTCCCATGCGCAGGGATTTTGATACCAAGGCTTTCAGCGAAGCCACATACAGCCACCGACCCAGGGATCATAAAGAGCCCGAAGAATATATGAAGCAGCAGCTTTACCCAGAGGATTGATATGGAAAGCTTATATCCGCCTATTGTTAATGGAAAGTCAGTTTACGACCTGAACAGCCAGAAATATCTAAGGGTATGGCAGGGTCCGCAACACCCGGGTGTTACGGGTAACATGAGTTTGGAATTGGATATCTGCGGAGACCAGGTAATAAAATGCAACACTCATGTTGGTTATCTGCACCGGGGATTTGAAAAGCTAATGGAGCGACGCAGATATATAAACTGTTTTCCCATAGTATGCCGTATCTGTGTTCCAGAACCAGACACCAATGAATATCTTTTTGCTGCTGCTATGGAAGACCTGATGGGTTTGGAAATCCCCGAGCGGGCAATATGGCTTCGCACCCTGAATCTTGAGCTGTCACGCTTGGCCAGTTTCCTGATGCATCTTGGTGGACAGAGTGGAGCTTTTGGCATGGGAACCGTGGCACAGTGGACGATTGCTTACCGGGATTATGTGCTCGACCTGTTTGAAGAGCTGACCGGAGCGCGTATTTATCATATGTATATGACTCCGGGTGGAGTTAGGGGTGACATTCCTGAGGGTTGGATAGCACACGTCCATAAAGTGCTTGATGGTGCTTCCAGGTTACTCGAAGAAATCCGCCACGTAATGTTGAATAATGCTCTGTTCAAGCAAAGGGCAGTGGGCTTGGGGATAATAACAACTGACATGGTTGACCGTTATGGTATTGTAGGCCCCAATGCACGTTGCACAGGACTTAAACGCGATGTCCGCAAAGACCAGCCCTATCTGGCGTATGACCAGCTGTCATTCAATGTTGAAACCGAGACAGCCGGGGACGCCTATTCCCGCACACTGATTCGATGGCGAGAAACTCATCAATCAATAGACCTGTGCCGGCAAATATTGGATAAGATGCCCCAATCCGGTGCAGTCCATGTAACCCTGCCAAACGTTCTGCATCTTAAGATTCCCATCGGTCAAACTTATGTTCGGGCGGAATCAACTCGCGGAGAGTATGGTTATTTTATGGTTTCCGACGGCAGCGAGTTTCCCCGTAAGGTAACGGTGCGAGGCCCTTCCTACACCCATGCCATGGCTCTTTTGGAAGACCTGTTGGTGGGAGTAAACATTGCCGATGTTGCCGGATTGATGGTTTCTTTGCATACATACCCGCCAGAAATTGAGAGGTAGAAAGTGAATCTGAAAGACATATTATCACCCTTATACGTATGGAAGCGTGCCTTTGAAAAGCCTTATTCAATCAATACGCTAAGTAAGGAACGACCGGGAGCACCGCGGTATCGTGGATTTCATAAAAATGATATTGAAAAATGCATCGGATGTGGAACTTGTGCTGAGATTTGCCAGAACCAATCCATAGAAATGGTTCCGGTAGAAGATACAAAAGACGGAGACAGCGGATTACGTCCCAAGATAGATTATGGCCGTTGTTGCTGGTGTGCCCTCTGCGTGGATATTTGTCCCAGTGGCTCACTAACTATGTCCAACAGCTACATATGGGTGGAGGAAGGTCTCGACCGGGATGTGCGTGAAACCTATTGCTTCATTCCTGGATCCGAAGGCAAACCCTGGGATAATGAAGAACTTGGTTATCAACGCCCCGAAGGCTATGAATTGCTTCATTTGGAGCGGGTTCCCATGCCTCATCTGAAAGCAGGTGAACGCTTGGAGTCATTTGTAGAGATGGTGAAAGGCTATTCACGCGAATTAGCAATTAAGGAAGCAGACCGTTGTATTCAATGTGGGATTTGCACTGCCACATGCCCAGCTCACATGAATATCCCTGCCTACATAAAAGCCATCCGGGAAGATCGTATTGCAGAAGGATTGAAAATTCTTTATGAAACCAATCCATTCCCAGGAGTATGCGGAAGAGTATGTACAAGACGTTGTGAAGATGTGTGTGCTTTGTCCCACAGGGGTGAGGCAATTTCCATACGCTGGCTGAAACGCTATCTTACCGATTATGTGGAGGCGAAGGATTATCAGGAAGTGCTAAATAGTGAAATTGCACCCAATAATAAGAAAATTGCCATCATCGGTTCCGGCCCGGGGGGGCTAAGTGCAGCTTACTATTTGGCTAAGCTGGGATACCAGGTGGAGATCTTCGAAAAGAACTCCGCAGCCGGAGGCATGTTGCGTTATGGCATACCTGAATACCGTTTGCCCTACGAAAGCCTGGACAAAGACATTAACTACATCCTTTCCCTTGGCGTCCAGATCCATTACAATACGGCAGTTGGCAAGCAGGTCAGCTTCGACGATATCTATCAAAATCACGATGCCATCTTCATCAGTACTGGACTTTTCGAGCCCTACATTATTGGCATCAAAGGCGAGGAAAACGAAGGTGTGATCAGCGGACTGAAACTTTTGGAAGATATTACAAACGGCAAAGAAGTCCAGCTTGGCAAGCATGTAATTGTCGTCGGTGGGGGAAATGTTGCCATGGATGCGGCCAGAACCGCCAAACGCCTGGGTTCGGAAGTAACCGTGCTGTATCGTCGTCGTCTGGAAGACATGCCTGCCGACCGGGAAGAGATAGAGGAAGCCTTGGAAGAAAATGTGATCTTCACCTGCCAGGCAATTCCTTTGGAGATTGAAAAAACTCCTGACGGCAGACTTGCCGTGATCTGGGGTAAAGCTGAAATGAAACTGGAGGAAGGTGCCAAACGTCCTTCTCCAGTCTTGATAGAAGGAAGCAGGGAAGTTCTGGAAGCAGACACGATAATTGCTGCAATTGGACAAGGGATGAATTTCTCCTGGATGGATGGCGAAGCCTTTGCCAACATCAAATTCGGGAAGTGGAATATCGAAGCTGATCGCTGGGGCAGAAGCAGCGACCAAAAGGTGTTTATCGGCGGTGATATGTTCAATCGTACTGCAGATGCAATTACTGCAGTAGCTGACGGACATCGAAGTGCCAGAGCGATTGACAGGCTGTTCAATCCAGAATAGACTATGGCTGTTTAGATAGCTGATGTAAAATAAAAGACCACCCATTGGGTGGTCTTTCTTTATCGGCCAATATTTGGATTACTTTTTCTTGGTTAGGTTCTGGATTACTTTCTTTTCTTTGTGGGTGATAGAATCAAGATCGATAACCATGTTACTGGCTACGAAGATTGAGGAATAGGTTCCAAAGAGGATACCCAAAGTCATAGCAAACGCAAAGTCATGAATAACGCTGCCACCAAAGATATACAGTGCCAAAGCAGAGAGCAGGGTAGTTCCGGCTGTAATTGTGGTTCTGGAAAGCGTGGTATTCATAGCCCGGTTAAAAACTTCGGGCACGGGATCTTTACGATAAATCTTCAGATCTTCGCGGATTCGATCGAATATAACGATTGTATCATTGATGCTATAACCTACAATGGTAAGTAAGGCTGCTATGATCTGAACGGTAATCTCTTTACCGGTTAATGCAAAGATACCTACGATGATGAATACATCATGGAACAAGGCAAAGATAGCCATCAAGCCAAATGTGAGTTCAAACCGGAACCAAATGTAAACAATCATGGCCAGCAAAGAGATCAGCACTGCCAGGAAAGCGGCAGTCCGAAGTTCACCACCGACCTTGGGGCCAACTTCGTAAATCTCTTCCACCACATCCTTGCCAAGATCCTTGCCTTTTACGTATTCTGGAAGGTTAGTCTGGATGATCTCCAGGATTTTTGTTTTGGTATCGGCTGAAACATTGGCGGAATTTGAAACGCTTTTGATCTTGATCTGGAAAACGGCATTTTCCGGGGCACCTACAAACAGGATTTCAGCTTCCGGAAAACCGTTGCTTTTTAACAGAGAGCGTAGTTTATCAATTTTAAGGGGTTGCACTGAAGCATCCATGGCTTTCAGATTTACTGTGGCGGCTACACCGCTGGTGAAATCTATACTCCAATTCAGTCCATTCATAACCAGTCCGACCACCCCGGCCAGGATAAAGAGCGCTGAAATAGCATAGGCTATATAGCGGCTCTTTACGAAGGGGAAATTTGCATTTTTAAAGATTCTCATGGGTGATCTCCTCTTAGATACTCAGTTTCTTGCTGGTGCCAGTGAGAACGAAGGTGTCCAGAATGGAACGGACAAACACGATGGCTGTGAACATCGAACCGATGATACCAATGGACAGGGTTACCGCAAAACCGCGGATCGGACCTGTTCCAAAGTTGTAAAGCACAGCTGCGGCGATCAGAGTGGTAAGGTTTGAATCCCACACGGTGACAACTGCGCGTTTGTAACCTGCATCTACGGCACTGCGTGGAGTTTTTCCCTGATCGAGTTCTTCACGGACGCGTTCATATATAAGCACGTTGGCATCAACTGCCATACCAATGGTAAGGATTATACCAGCGATACCGGGCATGGTAAGGGTGGCACCAAAAGCGGTAAGCATGGCCAGGATGAATCCGACATTGAAGATAAGAGCAAAATCGGCAATGAAGCCTGAAAGTTTGTAATAGAATAGCATGAAAAGCACTACGGAGATCAAACCGATGAGTCCTGCCATGCTGCCACTGCGGATGCTGTCGCTGCCAAGCGTAGCACCGATGATGGAGGTGGAAATTGGTTTGATGGGAGCGATCAGGTTTCCGGTATTGAGCACGATGGAAAGTTCATTGGCTTCTGCAGAGGTAAATTTACCGGTTATTTGAGCCCTGCCGCCAGAAATGCGTTCCTGAATATTGGGAGCGGAATAAACCACTCCGTCCAGAACGATTGCCAAACGCTTGCCGGTATTATCGGCGGTAACGCGTTCAAACTTACGGCTGCCTTCACGCTTCATTTCAATGGAAACATAGGGTTTATTGGCGATCCGGGGATCGGTGGATGTGGAAGATCCATATTCCACTTTGGCTTTGGCCAGGTCGGCACCTGAAAGCTCAACTGCCGAGGATAATACATGCAGAACCCGATCAGCCCGGGCAGTTTCGGTGTCGGCTTTTTCAAGGGCAAGCTGGTAGCCCAGGGGAACGGCTTGCTGGAAAAGAGTATCGGCAAGCAGGTCCTGAACTAAACGGACATCACTGAACTGAACTTCGTAGTCAGCTTCCCCGGGACGAACCAGGGAACTGAACACTCCGGTTCCGGCTTTCACGCTATCTGCTTTGTCAGCCATGATGCTTTTGTCTTTCTTATCCAATTCAGCCAGTTTGGGGAAGAGGCCAAGGTTGTTGCTGATGTTCAGGTCGATAGTATCCATCACTTTTTTGGCTTCTTCACCGGAAACGACCAGCTTGAATTCCAGCATAGCGGTCTGTTTGATCAGGTTTTCGGCAGCTTCATAATTTGAAACGCCGGGTAACTGAACCATAATCCGGTTTTCACCGAGTTTCTGGATTGAAGGTTCAGCCACACCAAATTGGTCGATACGTTCACGAATAATCTTGATGTTTTGATCAACAGCGCCACGGGCATCGGTTTGCGACAGTTCGCTGGTGTCTACTTCCAGAAGGATCTGCATTCCACCACGCAGGTCAAGTCCGAGTTTCAGCTTGTGCTTCGACCACCATTCAGGCAGGTTCGGAATTGCCAAAGGAGCCAAATAAAATGCGGTTACGCATATGAATATGACTATTGAAAGGCCACGCCAGGAAAACTTCTTCATTGGCTTATGCTCCCTTTTTACTTTATTATAGCATGTTTTTTAGTCGTTTCGTTCCAAAACTCTGATATGCCGTCATTCGTCAAGGGAAATGTTCGTTTGCAGGTATTTCCGAAAACTGTCGGCATTCACGCAATACACTTTTATCATCCCCACATCGTCCTTCCTTTCTCGCCTCGGGTACCCCATTCCCAACCCTCCCTTGTCCCTCCCTCATTCCATACGGGTGGGTTATGGGTGGCTCAAGAGTGGCTTTCGGGATTCGAGACAGCAAGGTAAAGGCTGGTAGTCAGGAATAAACCAACACTTGGAGGTTTGATTGGCTTTCCAGGAAAGATGGCTATTCGATTCTTGAATGCCTGAATGAGGTGCAATAAGCTTCCGGAACCGTCTCCCGGAAGACGTCAAAATGCTCCAGGTAGTGAGCATCGCTACCGATCGAGAAAAGGGTGCCGCCTTGCTCAAGGTAAAGTGCGATAAGGTGCTCTTCCGGTAAAAAACTCGGATAACCATTGCGCAAAGCGCTGAGATTCAGTTCCAAAGCGATTCTTCGTTCAACCATAACCCGGAAGATATCCCGAATCATCGGATATACCTTTCGCTCATCAGGAATTGCAGGATAGTGGCGTTTATAAACTCCCAAATGAGCCAGAACATCAAGGTCGCAGTTGGTTACAAGCATCAGATTTTGCCGATAATAGTCCTCAACCTGCCGGTCAGTCAACGGATGGGGAAGAGGTAGTGCGATATTGGTGTGATCGCTGAGAAAATGGACTGACCCGAGCACAAGTTCAAACTCAAGTTCTGAGATCAGATTTGCGGCAAAATCCCGGACCTGATGATAGTCCCCAATCTCAATGCCGGTCAGGATGCGGATTTCAGGATAATTACGTTTGAGGGTGGCAATCCGTTGGGTATATTTTTTTAGCGATGGAAGCCCGAAAAGAGATAGCTCCTGAGGAAGTAAATCGAGATGTTCGGTAATGGCTATTTCATCATAATTCAATTCAATAGCCTTCCTGATAAGAGAATCAGCTTTTATTCTGCTGTCGTAACTGTCTTCTGTATGAAGGTGATAATCGTATTTCATAAGTCCTATTTCGCCAATATTGCCGCACCCAAAGCACCAGTGATTTCTGGATCGGGTGGGATGGATAAACGATATCCAAGTTCGTTTCCCAGACAGGTTGCCAGATCTGGGTTTTGCGCCACTCCCCCGGTAAAAACAATTGGTTCTCTCCAAGCCAATCCAGCCATTTGTGAACTGATCCTTCTGGCGATGCTGAGATGCACGGCATGGGCTATATCTTCTGCAGAGAAGGCCTGCGACATCATTCCGATGATCTCGGATTCTGCAAAAACCACGCAGGTGGAATTCAATTTCAGAGTTCGAGAAGCCTGATGAGCCAGGCTTGATAGCGAACCAACTTCACAGCCAAGACGGAGGGCAGTCATTTCCAGAAATCTGCCGGTTCCAGCAGCACATTTGTCGTTCATGGCAAAATCCAAAACCTTTCCCTCCTGATCGAGGGTTATGATTTTGGAGTCCTGTCCGCCAATGTCTATAATGGTGCGAACCTCAGGAAAGATAAATTTGCATCCCGCTGCATGGCAGGTGATTTCAGAAAGAACTGAAGCCGGCCCAGGATATAGCTTGCGCCCATATCCGGTTACCCCGCAAAATTGATAGTCTTCTCTGGAGATACTCAAAGCTCTGAGGGATGCTGCTATTAGGGTGTTAACACTGTTCAGCACGGAGATTTCAGTTTCCTTCCAAGCTGAATGGACAATACTCCCCCGTTCCGAATCAAATACCACCAGTTTTGTGTTGCGGGAACCGATGTCAAGGCCTAATCTGAACATAGTTATACCAAAACATGTATATAGCGATTTTCTGGGTTAAGGTATTTTCGGGCAAGGGATTTCAGAATCCGAGTATCCACTGCCTTTATTCGCGATTCGCGGTTAAGATAGTATTCAGGTTCGTAACCCAAGGCACTGAGATTGGACATGGAAGCGGCACTGTAAGAAGCGCTTTCCAGATCAAAACGGTTCATCCCAATCAAGTAGTTTTGGGCTGCATGCAGCTCTTCCTGACTAATCTCGTTGTTCCTCAATTCATCCAGGATTTCCTGCATCAGATCGAGGCAGCGATTGTGATTTGTTTTGTCGCAAAAGGCATAGGCGTTCCAAAAACCCAATTGGTTAATCGAACTGAAGTCAAATCCCGTTTGATAGGCCAAACCGTGTTTTTCCCTCAGGATATCGTAAAAGCGGGATGATATGTCTCCTCCCAGGATTTGGGACAGGATATAAAAAGCAGCGTTTTCATCTCTATTAATAGCCGGACAGGCAAAACCGCCTAAGTGGATGATGGCCTGATCGGTTCTTCTGTGCTGAGTCACCAACGTGGATGGCAAAGCTTCCAAGAAGGGTTCCGGTGTCAGGACTGCTGAATTAGTTCCGAAGTTAAACAAGCTTTCACACCAAGCTGCGATCTCTTGAGGATTCTGTGAACTAACGATAGCAAGGCTGAAATTCCTTCCCAGATTCCACTTCTCATACCATGTTTCCAGCTTTCTCGCACTGATTCTACGAATCTCCCTGGGATCGCCAGTGCTTCGGTAAAGATTGGTATTCTTGCCCACCAGCATGCGAAACCACTGCTGATATGCATAGCTGACTGGATAGGCATTGTCACGGCGAATACTGTCCAAGGCTGATTCTTTTAGCAATTTCAGATGCTCATTGTCAAATCTGGGTTGCCCAAGGATCTCAGCCAGCAAAGCCAGAGCTTTGTCCAGGCTTCCAGCCAGACACTTTCCCCGAAATGCTGTAGAATCCAAATGATGCACCACCCTGATGTTAAAGCCATGTTCTCGCCCCATTTTCATAAGGTCTTTATGGCTATGCAATCCAGTGGCATACAGCATCAGGGAACTGGCAAAATAATTCGAACCTGCTTGGAGCTTGTCCTCACAGATTTGACTGATATCCGTGGAAAGTGAGAATCCAGAGACAGAACTCTCTGGCAGCCAACGATAGAGCACTTTCATTCCATTGGCAAGAACCAAATGATAATAGTTTTCGGCATATTCACGGATATCACTACTCACACAAGCTGGCTTTGCCGGCCAGGCCTTATCTTCGTTTTGTGATTGGGGGCTTACCTCAATCTCTACTGCTGGCCATTTTTTGAGTTCTATTTGTTTTACTGATTCCCATAAGGGCCGGATCTCTCTAATTGCTGTTTCACCCTCACAAAATAACTCCAGATATTCAGCTTTCCAATAGGTCTCAATAGCTTGCCTGATCAAGGAATAGCTCAGAGACTGGATTTCATCTCCATATTGGTGCAGCCTGTCCAGGTTCCCAAGTGATTCCTCCACTGCCACCAAATTAGCCAGATTCTCCATTCCTTCAAAACTGAATCGCCAACTGTGGATAATGTCTTTTTTCACCAGGTTAGTTTCAGTTTGGGGAATTCCGTAGGAAAGCAAGGCATTGAATTCCTCGGCAAAACCTTTGATTATCGCAGGTAGATGCTTTTTATGCAGTGGGGTGCACATTACAACTGAAACACCCGAAAGAAGACCTGTAAGAGAGCTTACTTTTACTGAAGAACAAAGTCTGGATTCTTCCACCAAGCGCTTATAGAGGCGGGAAGATTTGCCAATCGCAAAGTAGCGCATGGCTACAAGCAGGGCATCAGCTAATGGATGACCTTCGCATAGCTCAGGAAGGATGAAACTTAGGAGATACTCACTTTCCTGTCTTTTCCGAAACCAGTATTTCCCAAGGGGAAGTTCCGGCTCTCTATCCTCGATAATATTTCTGGGCATCGAAGTGGCTGACCAATTGCCAAAGAATTGATCTGCAGCCTGGGTAAGCTCTGCATGCTGAAAATCACCACATACAACCAGATAGGAATTTTGCGGGCAGTAAGCATCAGCCATAAAACGTTTAAGTTTGGTTTCCGAAGCTGCCATGACAGCGGATTCAGATCCTAAAACAGGATATTTCAAAGGGCTTTGCTTGAAGTGACTCCGCTGGATCCACTCAATGTGGTCTGTTTCCGGATCATTTCGATATTGCTTGATCTCTTCCAGAATGATCCCTTTTTCGATCTCTACATCGGTTTCATTGAAAGAGGCATTAATGGCTAATTCGCTGAGGATATGCAGCCCGGAAAGAAGATTCTCGGAGGGTAGAAGCAAATAAAAACAGGTGGTGTCATAATCGGTGTAAGCATTTAACATGCCTCCAAGTGCGGTTACCTGTCGGGAAATACTATTGTCGGGAAAATCTGTAGTGGATTTGAAAACAAGGTGTTCGAGAAAATGTGAGTATCCACGTTGAGACCGGTTTTCGTAGATAGAGCCGGTTTTTACGTATAACTGCAGACAGAGAACCGGATTGGAGTGCTCTTCCACAAATACAAGTCGGAAACCGTTGGGCAAAGTTCTGGACAGTGCGTTCGGCAAAAGGCTGGCCATAGGGAATCAGAACCTGCTGATCATTGCATAAGCGCTGTGATTGTGAATGGATTCGAAGTTTTCTGATTCTACTTCAAAACTGATTATACGATTGTCTTTTTGCAGTTCAAGGGTTACTTCCCGGACTATATCTTCCACAAATTTTGGATTCTGATAGGCTTTTTCTGTTACGTATTTTTCGTCAGGACGTTTTAGCAGAGGATAGATTTCACAACTGGAATTCACTTCAGCCAGCCTGATAATATCTTCCAACCAAATAAAGTCCCGGTATTTCACCTTGATAGTAATCAATGAACGCTGGTTATGCGCGCCAAAATCGCTGATCTCCTTTGAACAAGGGCAAAGTGTGGTAACTGGAACCGCCACACCTATCCAAAGGCTGTAGGCATCTGTATATGCGGCATTGAAAAAACAGTCATAACCCATGAGCGAACTGATATTGGTAACAGGTGCTTTCTTGCTGACAAAATAGGGAAAGCTGATATCCACATAGGCAGCTTCGGCTTTCATCGTGGTTTTCAATTCCAATAAAAAAGCATCCAGTTTTCCAATGAAGGCTTCTGTATGATAATGATTCAGGACTTCGATGAAGCGGCTCATGTGGGTTCCGCGACGGTAGTGGGGAAGTTCCACAAAAATATTCAGTTCGGCAATGCTGTGCTGAATCCCCTTGCTTTTATCTTCCACTACAATAGGATAACGGACTCCCTTAACACCAACTTTGTCGATTTTTATCTTGCGTTTATCGGTTTGGCTCTGGATATCAGGGATGTTCATAGTTTTTCGCTGAATGAAAGATCCTTCATCCCATTGCTTTTCAGAGAAACCAACCCACTGTCATTAGTATAATAAATCACCACATTGGTATCAGGCATATTTTTCACAAGTTCCAGTCCTTTTTCGGGAGGGAGCAAAAACAAAGCTGTGGACAAGCCATCAGCCCAGGCTGCAGAACCGCAAAGCACGGTTACCGAATGCATATTAGGAACAGGATATCCTGTAACGGGATCAATAATATGATGATAGCGGACTCCTTCCACTTCATAAAACTGCTGATAATCTCCAGATGTTCCGACGCTCTGATTCATAATCTTGAAACTGGCAATGTAGTCGTCAGTTTTACGAGGGTGTTGGATATAGACAACTTGAGGATGTTTACTGCCAAAGAAGGTCATGGAACTACGGCAATTGATGTATCCGCTTTCCAGATGCAGCGAATTCATGTATTTTCTGGCTTTGTCCAGTATGTATCCTTTGGCAAGCGCACCAAAGCTGATCTGCATACCCAGGGGCTTAATCAATTTATCCTTGGTGAAGCTTATCCGGTTGAACCCCACTTTGGTGAGTTCTTTCTTGATCTCCAGAGAATCCGGAGGGGTAGGACTTTCATCATTGAACCCCCAAAGATCCCAGACCGGTTTGATAGTTGGGTCGAAAGAGCCGTTGGTTAGCCGGTATAGGCTGTCAGCCATGACAAAAAGCTCATAAGCATCCTGATCCATGGGAAATTCAGTTTTCAAAGTATCCGCATTTACTTTACCCAGCCAGCTATCATCCCGATATTCATTTAGCTTGTTTTCCAGAGTGGCGATATAGGCAAAAACAGAATCTATCTGGCGTCCAATGTGTTTTGATCTGGATGTGGCAGATATTTCCACCACCGTATCAAGCAGATACTGGCTTTTCACTTCAGTGAATGCTCTTGTGAAGTATTTATAAGCACCGAATCCGATCACCAGAATCAGGATCAGCAGGGAAATCATTTCTTTACGGGGCATCCTCAGATCTCCTATCTTCTGTAATCCAGGAGTTCAAAGGAGATCAGCTTGCGAACATAATCCCGAACTGCATAAAGGACAAGTGCCAGACAAAGAACCAAGGGAATTAGCAAGAGGAAAAAGAGCAGGATTGAAATTGCCAAAAGGATTCCCAAAACTATACAAAGCAGATAGATGTTCCAACGGACATCATGAAAATGACGGTAACTAAGCTTGATTGCCTTCCAAGGATTCACATTTAACTCGGGAATTAAAGCAGCTGCAGGCAAACTGATGGCGATCCAGTAATTCACCAAAACTATCCAAACTAAACGCAGGATGGGATGTGAACTAAAATTGGGCAATCCAAAGCAAACGATATATACAAGATCGAAAAACAAGGCGTTGATCAGTGCGAAACCCAAATATTGGGGATAGCTTTTCAATGCCGAGCTCATCTCTTTGAGGCTAAGCCTGTAATCTCTGTGAGCGCAGACAGGTTGAAAGGCAATGAGAATAAAGGGAACAAAAATGCTGATGGATAGTGATTTTGTCAGAAGATTGAGTAGGGTTCCGCTCACTGTGCCGTTGTCCAGACCGATAATTCCATTGAACAGGTAGAGCAATACTGCAATTGGAAGGAAACCAAAAATCACGGCAAATGCCGCACCAGGAACCGAAGCAGAGGCTACGGAACGAAAAGACCGATATGTTTCCTTCAAGCTCGCCAAAGCCGAAAGATCGCTATTGACAACATTGGTTTGCCTGCCACATTCCACACACCAAAGATCGTGTGAAGCCAGACGGGCATTACAGTATTTACAGCGCATTTATTCTCCTATTGCTTTGCTGTTGGCCACAAATCCCAAACAAGGACATTTGTCAAGCCCGGTCTAACATTTACTCCATCCGCAACTGGGGCATTTAAGGCAGCCTTCGAGATGTTCAATGGTGGAACCGCAATCAGGACAAAGGGCAGCAGTTCTGCGAGGATTATATTCTCCTGTTTCGAAACTTCCATCAAGCTGAAAACTCAGGTCTTTCACGTCTCCATTCTGATGTAGTGCCAAAAACTGTTCCAAAGCCTGACCGACTGCGTCACCACAGGAAGTTATCATCTTGCCTTTGTGCCACATTGGGCTTTGGCATCGAATGCCTTTTAACTGACGGATGATAGATTCGATTTTTATGTTAGAGCGTAAAGCCAACGATGATAATCTTGCAATTGCTTCGAGTTGCGCAGATGCACAACCACCGACTTTGCCCATTTGCACAAATGCTTCACAGGCACCTTGCTCATCGGTATTGATGGTTACATACATGTGACCGCAACCTGTTTCGAGCCTTTGGGTAACGCCATGGGTGATCTCAGGCCGGTTGCGTGGGGCAACCTTTTTTTCCAGAACGGCATTTTGGCCGGAACTTGTTCCCACAGAAAGAACCTGATTTTCTCGGCTTCCATCGCGGTAAACGGTAACTCCCTTGCAGCCAAGCTGGTAAGCCAGTTCGTATGCGATGCGAATGTCTTCCACACCTGCATCGTGAGGGAAATTGATGGTTTTGCTGACTGCATTATCGGTATATTGCTGAAAGGCTGCCTGCATGCGGATATGCCATTCGGGACTGATTTCATGGGCGGTTTGAAAAACCTCTTTCAGTTCAGCCGGAATCTGCTCCAGATGTGCAATTCCACCAACAGCGGTGATTTGTTCCAGAAGTTCCTTGCTCAGTAAGCCGTATTCATCCAAAGCCTTCTCAAAGTACTTATTCACATAGATCAGTTTTTCTCCATCCATAACATTTTTGACGTAAGCCAGAGAAAACTGTGGTTCAATTCCGCTTGAGGTATCGACGATCATGCTGATGGTTCCTGTGGGAGCAATGGTGGTCAAAGTGGCATTTCGGATACCAAAAGACTTCAAATCAGCATTCAGACTGTCCCAATCTTCATTGAGTTTATTGCGTAACAAGCTGCCATGAGAGTAAATACTCTCTTGAAAATTGGGGAAACTGCCTTTTATCCTGGCCAACTCCAGTGAGCGTTTTTTTGCTTCAAAATCAATACACTCCATCACTTGCGCAGCCAGCTCAACAGCTCTGTCGCTGGCATAGGGAATTTTGAGCTGGTAGAGCAGATCAGCCCAACCCATCACACCCAGGCCTATCTTGCGGTTTGCTTTGGCCATAGCATCGATTTGGGGTAATGGAAACTTTGAAGCATCAATCACGGCATCCAGGAAATCCACGCTGTCTTTCACGATATCACGTAACCTATCCCAATCCACAGTTCCGTCCTTGGCCAAAGCGGCCAGATTCAACGAACCGAGATTACAGGCCTCATTAGCCAAAAGAGGTTGCTCACCACAGGGATTGGTGGATTCAATCTTTCCAACAGCCGGAGTGGGATTGGCCTGATTTATCCGGTCCAAAAATACTATTCCCGGTTCTCCGTTTTTGTGAGCCATATCCACAATCAAGCTGAACACTTCCCGGGCTTTCAACTTTCCTGCCACTTTTCCAGTATGTGGAGAAATCAAGTTATAATCATCATCCTGCATTACAGCCTGCATAAAGGCTTCGGTTATTCCCACACTGATGTTAAAATTGGTAAGTTCCTTTGTATCTTCTTTGCAAACAATGAAGTCCAGAATTTGGGGATGATCCACATTCAGGATGGCCATATTGGCTCCACGTCGGGTACCACCCTGTTTTACAGCATCTGTAGCTGCATTGAATACCTTCAGAAAAGATAGTGGACCGCTGGAAACACCATTGGTGGAACGGACTCTGGCATTGGCTTCTCTCAGCCGGCTGAAGGAAAAACCGGTTCCGCCACCGCTTTTATGGATCAATGCAGCGTTTTTTACCGTTTCGAAGATACTGTCCATGCTGTCCTCTATTGGGAGAACAAAACAAGCTGAAAGCTGTTGCAGGTCACCGCCAGCATTCATCAGAGTGGGGGAATTCGGTAGAAAATATCCTGAATCCATTAAATCATAATATCTTTTTGCTGCATCTTTATCGCTTCCGGCAATGTTTTCGGCTACCCGGGTGAGCATACTTTCCCAATTCTCAATGGTCCGACCTTGGTCGTCTTTGCGGAAATATCTTTTTTCCAATACCTTAAGGGCATTATCAGTTAGGTTCATCGTCAGTTCCCCTTTGCCTGCAGAGCCAGGATTTGTCTTGCCTGGTCAGGAGTCGCCAAAGGACGTCCGATCTCAGCCGCAATTCTGGCAATTCGGGCTACCAACTGGGCATTGGAATCGGCAACCACGCCTTTATGATAGAAAATGTTGTCTTCGAAACCGCAGCGGATATGTCCACCTGCAACTAAAGCAAGCATAGCCGTGGGCAGGTGCCAACGTCCGATACCGGCTACAGCCCAGGTAGCAGTAGGAATCTCTTCAGCAAGATGTTCAACCATATAAAGAAGGTTTTTGGGCTTTCCGCTCATGCCACCTGGAACTCCCAGAACAAATTGCAGGTGCAAGGGGCTGTGAATAATGTGGCCTTGTTTAACCAGCTTAGCGACCACATCTATCATCCCTGATTCGTAAACTTCCACTTCCGGTACCACCCCATATTCCTTGAAAGACTCAGCCAGTCGGATGATATCCTGGGGATGATTGATGAAAATGTCATTACCGAAATTAAGGGTTCCGGCATTTAGGGTGCCCATTTCAGGTTTCAGGGCAAGAGGTGCAAGGCGTTTTTCAAATGCTTCGCCGACTGCTCCTCCGGTGCTGATTTGAATGATCATCTCCGGAACGGCTTTGCGGATTGCTTCGATAGATTCCTTAAAACGTTCGAGACGCTGAGTGGGAGAACCATCGTCTTCCCGGACATGAAGATGTACAACCCTGGCTCCAGCTTCAAAACATGCCTTGGCTTCCTTAGCCTGTTCTTCTGGTGTAATTGGAAGATTGGGCTGGTCCTTTCTTGTGGTTTCAGCCCCGGTGATGGCAGCAGTCAAAATTAACGGTTCCATGATAGACCTCATTTATTTCATTTATTAAATTTAATAATCATGTTGCTCCAGATTCTCGTTCCAATGAATTAAGAGAGCATTAAGCGTGCAATAAGGGTCTGACTCTTAGTGCACGCTTAATGATCCCTTATTTATAATGAGTAGATATTCTTCGATCCAACTCAATCTTCAGTCTTGAAACCAGCTCTCGTAAAGCCGGACTCTGGCCAGATTCCCAAAGTTATCGGCCAGGATACGCTTGGCAATTTGAGCAAATTTATTCTCGTTATCGCTCACAAAAAAACTGTCTTTACCTTCCAGACCATCATTATCTTCCGGGAGCAATCTGGACAAATATGAGGCAATAGCCTCTGCACTATCAACCAGTTGCACATCGTTGCCCATAACTTTCTGGATGGTTGTATGTAACAAAGGATAGTGTGTGCAGCCCAGGACAAGAGTGTCGATCTCCTTGTCTTTCAAGGGTTCCAGGTATTCTTCGGCTATCTTCTGAGCCACAAGGTGATCCTGCCAGCCTTCTTCCACGAGGGGCACAAAAAGCGGGCAGGCCACACTGAAAACCTCAGCTTCAGGAATCAACTTTTCCAAAGCAATTGTATATGCACCGCTGCGCACCGTGCCTTCGGTTCCGATTACGCCAATGCGCTTATTTGCAGTTCGCCTGGCTGCCTGTTCTGCCCCCGGATCAATCACTCCAATGATCGGAATGCCAGTAAGCTGTTTCAGGGCTGGGATCGCTACTGCCGAAGATGTATTGCAGGCCACCACCAGGATTTTGATGCCCTGTTGCAGTAGGAAACGGGAATTCTGGATGGAATATTCGATTACCGTATTGGGCGATTTGGGACCATAAGGAACCCTTGCCGTATCGCCAAAATAGATCAGGTCTTCTTCCGGAAAAGCTTTACGGATTGCCCTGTAAACGGTTAATCCACCGACTCCCGAATCAAATATCCCTATGGCTTTCTTCATCTTCTTTTTCCTCGTCTTACAGCCTTTTGAGCAGGTTTGGGAGCATACTTTTTTTGACGGGGTGTGAAGTCAACCCCTTTGTGTTTTGGTTTTGCCACCTGGTTAAGCTGGGGTTGGTAAACATGCTGATGAGCTTGTTTATCTCCACTCGGAACGAGGTATATATCATCCTCGATGGAAGATATCTCCACCTTAAGGGTATCCATCAATTGGTAGAAATAACCATTTCGTTTATTTACATAACGCATTTCACGATCAAAATGATACCATTGGCCTTCCCCCAGGTTTACAGTTTTTATCACTCCAGTAACCGGAATTTCCTTAAGACGAACGATAACTCCAGATCCTGAAGTGGAGATCACCATGCCCGAGAATACCTCACCGATTTTTTCCCGCATATAGGCACGACTGTAAACCCGATCTATATCCCTTTCAGCCTGATCGGCTTGCAATTCCTGTTCTGAAGCAACTTCTGCATATAGTTTTATCTGGCTTTGAGATAACTTTTGATGGCTGCTCTTGATCAAATAGATCTTACAGAGATGATGGATCACCAGATCGCAAAGCCGACGGATCGGACTGGTAAAATGAGTATAGTCCTTTAATGCCAAACCGAAATGACTGATGTGTTCGGTGCTATAGCGCGCTTTCTTCATGCTGCGTAGTGTGATCCGATCAAAAACTTCATGATATTCAGGTTTGGGAAATGAAGCCAGAAGATACTGCAAGGATTTATTCAGGTTTTCATGCATCACCCAAGGCACTCCATAATGAGATAACAAATCTATCAGCTTTTGGAGTTTATTAAAATCAGGATCTTCATGGATTCGATAGATGGTGGTGGGGGAGAGCTGACTAAGCCTTTGTGCTACATATTCATTGGCAACCAACATGAAATTTTCGATCAGTTTGTGGCTTTCAGTTTCTTCTGCCAGATTTAGCCTTTTTACGAATCCGTTTTCATCATATTGGTATTCGATCTCCGGTAAATCAAAATATATGTATCCCGCGGCATTGCGTTTCTCGGTGAGCAGTCTGGAAAGCTGACGCGCTTCCATCAAAACCTCTGCCAGTTTGGAATCAAAATCTTTGTTCTGGCCTTCAAAAAGATCGTCCACTTCTTCATAGGCCAGGCGGAAATCACTCTTTATCACACTTTCACAGATATGTTGGGACAGGATTTTGCCCTTGAAATTGAATTCTGTTTCCACGGTAAGGCAGAGTTTCTCTTCACCCGGACGCAAACTGCAGATCAAGTTGGATAATCTCTCAGGAATCATAGGGATTACTTTCTTGGGGAAATAAAAGCTGTTACCGCGCTTGGCTGCTTCCTGAAAAATGATTCCCTCCACTGGGAGATAACTTGCCACATCAGCAATATGCACATAGAGTTTCCATCCGTTTTCCCGCTTCTCCAAAGAAATGGCATCGTCAAAATCCTTGGCTGACACTGGATCGATGGTGAAGGTGAAAATGCCTCGCAGATCACGACGTGAAAGATAGTTATCCTGAGTTAACTCTGCTTTGAGGGCATTGGCGGCTTGCATAACATCCTCGGGAAACTCCAAAGGAAGACCATATTGCCGGATAACCGCTAAAAGCTCGACTTGCGGATCACCTGATTTTCCCAGCACTTCAGTAACTTTCCCTACAGGTAGCTTGCCTTGGAGCGGACTGCCCCAATTAGTGACAGTAAGGATTACTTTCTCTCCTTCTTTGGCTTCTCCGATTTCGGAAACCTCGAACCAATTATGGATTTTTGGATTGCTGCACACGAAAGTCCAACGTTTACCGACTTTAATCACATCTCCAGCCAACTGCTCTGAAGCACGCTTGACTATTTTGCGAATAATGCCATAATCTTGCCTGCCCTTCTGGAACTTTGGCTCAAGAGCGACTACATCATTATGATAAGCATTGAGGGTGTCTTCAGCTCCGATGTAGTAATCCCGGTCTGGTGTCCTGACAAAAGCATAAGAGAAATTGCGTGAAAGTGGTGTGGCATCGAAGATTCCCTCAATCAAACGGGGATTTTTTATATCCTGATTCTCTGGCTGTTCTATCCTGACCTGTTTTCTTCCCGGCTGTGGCTGGGCTAAATCTCTGAAAGTCGTTCTTGGCTTTTTTTCAGGTGTGGGGGAGAGCAGGGCATATTTTCGCTTGTCCTTTTTCAGAACTCCTCTTCCCACCAAAACGGTTAGTAGCTCACCCAAGGCTTTTTTCTGGAGCTTGTTTAGTTGAAGTGCAGATACTATTTCATTGTAACTCAGTGCAATATGAGGCTTATCTGATAAATAACTTAAAAGAGCTTCTTCCAAGGCTTTGATAACAGAGTGTTTCATCAGTATTTCTTACCTATCTTTACGCTGAGAATCCGATTCAGCTCTTCCTTCTCCTCAGCTTTGGCGGAAAAGCGTAATGATTGACCGCGAAATGCGTCCAATCGTCTGGGAAGTTTGAAGGTCGAAAGCATTATGCCACGTTTATCTTGATAATAACAACCAAAATCTCCGTAGGGGCGACTTACCTTGAAAAACAAATAACGAATGAGGATTTTGTCCTCATACAGTTCATATTCAGTAAGCACAAAATATGGAAGAAGATTGAGCAGCACCAAACCCATACCCAGATAATAATAGAGCGGTTGTTGCCAGTTAACCACGGTCAGCCAGTTCAGAAACCAGGCAAGACCACTGAGAAACAAAACCAGGATAACCGAACTAAGAGGTCTTTCCATAAACGGCCAGGATTTCCATTTCAACAATGGTTCAGGCGACATTTTGCACAATCTCCCTGCATTTTTCAACCTCTTCCTTGATAGTGAGGATCAGCTTGAAACTATTAGACGTGGAGAATTTAGAACCAAGGGTGTTTGCCTCTCTCTGCATCTCTTGAATTATAAAATTGAGGGTCTTGCCGTTGTCATTAACCAGTCCCAAGGTTTCCCGAAATGTATTGATGTGCGTTTTAAGCCGACTGATCTCTTCTCCAATATCATATTTATCCACATAAATTGCCACTTCCTGCACCAAACGTTGTTCCAGGTTGTCCAACTTATAGGTACCGACTAATTCTTCAATGCGCCGAAGCATCTTTTGAAAGAGTTCTTCCTTGTAGGGCAAACATTGCAATGAGACCGCATTCACCGCATCTTCAATAGTTTGCATGGAGTCTGATAGTGTTTTCTTCATTTCTTCAGCCTCTCTGATCAAAGAGAGTTCAAGCTTTTCTAAGGCATTCTGCATGCCATCGTTCAGCACTCCCAATAGGTTGGCATCTTCGGCAAGGTTGTTACTGCTTTCAATCACTCCAGGTTCCTGGAGCAAGAATTCCAAAGAGATCTGGTTACTCTGTCCGGTAAGAACTGCCGCGTTTAAAGCCATCTCATGGTATTTCAAAAGCTTGTTTTTATCCAGAATGAGTTTTGGCTCACGGTGATCTGTGTAGGAGATTCTTATTTCTATGGTTCCTCTGCTAACAAACTGGGGGAGAGTTCTGCGAATGCTTTCCTCATAGAACATCAGTTCACGTGGAAGGTATAAACGCTGATCGAGGTAGCGGGCGTTTATCGATTTTATTTCTATTTCCAAGTCAATTCCGTGTTTACTTATTTTGGAATTCCCAAAACCAGTCATACTTTTCATTTATACTCCTTTTAAAAAAACGCCAAAGCAGAGAGGGGATAGAAGTTTACCGGACAGCGGTTTATCAAACAGGTATGCAAGTTTACATAACATGCCTTATGGCAACATTGCTGCAGGAAGCTAATCACAGATCAGTGTCCCCGCGGTTGCATCTTTCACGTTGGCTTTTTTAAGCTTTCCTATGTCAGATTCCATCCCATTTAAAACTGCAATCTTGAAGTCTCTGGTTTTCCCGGAAACTTGTTCCCTGCTTTTTCTGCTGAAATCTTCCACGTATACTTCAATTGTTTTTCCGATCTGTGCCCGGAAACGCTCCAGTGTGATCTTGCGTTGTAATTCTATCATTTTCTGGAGTCTGGCTATGCGAATATCCTCAGAAAGCTGATCTGCAAAATTGGCTGCCAAAGTGCCTTCCCGAGGGCTGAATTTAAAACAGAAGGCATAATCAAATCTTATTTCTTGCATGATAGCCAAGGTATCGGAAAATTCACTGTCGGTTTCTCCAGGGAATCCAGCGATAATATCAGTTGTTAACGCTATGTCAGGGATAGCCTTACGTAATTTTGTCACGATATCGAAATAATGCTCTGCACTATAACCTCTATTCATGGAGGACAAGATACGTGTATTACCGCTTTGCATTGGTAAATGTATATGTTCGCATACCTTAGAACAACTGGCCATGCTTTCGATCAATGCATCCGAGAGATCTTTGGGATGTGATGTAATAAACCTAATACGTTCAATCGTATCAATTCTGTTCAGCTTCATTAGCAAGCTTGGGAAATCAATATTGCCATCATGATATGAGTTTACGTTTTGTCCCAGTAGAGTGATATCTTTCAATCCCCCATATCCAGCGTTTTGAACCTCATTATAGATGTCCTGCCAGTTACGACTGCGCTCCCTGCCTCGGACAAAAGGCACTATGCAATAGCTGCAAAAATTATTACAACCTCTCATGATTGTCACGAATGCACAAGTATTGTTTTTATGAACAGGCAGATAGTCCAGATAAACCTGATTTTGATCGAAATCAGCCAGATAGGGATGTTCACCATCTTTGGAAAGAAGCTCCGGCAAGCGGTGATACTGGTCTACCCCAATCACAAGATCTATACCTTTCTCAAACAGACTCTTCCCCATTCTTTGAGCCATACAGCCCAGAAGTCCAATTTTTAGATTTGGTTTCGCCTTCTTACGCTTAAGTTCATTGGACACTCTGCCCAGCACTCGATCTTCAGCATGGGCTCGTACCGAGCAAGTATTGAAAAGAATTAGGTCTGCCTCTTCGATTATGCTGGTCTCCAAGTGACCAGCCTGCCTTAGGATACTGGTGATTAACTCGCTGTCAGCCACGTTCATCTGACAGCCATAGGTTTCTATGTAAAACTTCATTAGTTTCGCCTTGCTTTTATTGCTTTCCAATTGGCATAGCCAACTGAAATTCCATCACTGCACACAATTATTTCCGAGGCGGCAAATCTGTCCAGCAGATTGATGGAAAAGGTAAGACTCAGTTTCAGAATCGGAAGATACTTTTTATCTGCCAGATAATCAATGTAGTTAGTGCTATTACCGTTTATAAGATCGTTCAGGATGGTCTCTAGCCTGTTTTTACCCAATCTAATCCCATCGAAGCGGTCTGGATCGGCATGAGCTTGCTTTGAATAAACTGCCGCAAGATAGGTATAGGTGAGTCCAATTCCGATGAGACGGCAGTTCGTTTGATATGGGATCTTGGCCAATTCACTTCTAATTCGTTCAGCAGCCAAAGCGAGATCATCGTGGTAAGAATTATACAAGGTTAAAAGCCCGATATTCAGGCTTATTCCATGCTTGCAGTGAGGTTGAGACAAATCTATAAACTCTGTTGAAGCCCCTCCAATGTCTATTGCCAGGTTTACCTCTTCCCCACTTTTTTTAGCGAGAGCAGCATGGTAGGCAAACCTTGTTTCTTCTTTGGCTTCCAGTAATTTGCAATTAATATTGTATTTATTGCTTATCCAATTGCTTAGCTGCTTATAGTTTACAGCAATTCGCGAGATACCAGTGCAAAGCATAACTTTCTCTGTAGGCAAGTATGAATCCAGTTCAAGAATCAGTTTGATAGCCTGCTTTACTTTGGCAATTCGATAATCTGAGATCACCGATCCTTTGAAGTTCTTACCAAGTGCGGTAGTGTAATAAGCCTTGTGGATGGTTCTTCCATTCTTGAGATCATACAATAGATAGTTCAGATTGTTCGTTCCGAGATCGAATACGCTAATAAGTTTTCCATCCTTACCGGCAAGCTTTAGATAACTCGATACCAGCATTGCTGCTACTTCCTGATTTCGATTTTGGTAGCTTGATGGCAGCTTATGAGAAGGTTCAGTTTTCGCAAAAACTCTTTTCCATTGGTTAACCGTGAGCTTCAAACTATCAAGTTTAAGGCAATTTGGGTAGTCCTTCAAACCTTCTAACAAAGCAATTTCCTCAGGATAATTATAACGAGGGCAATAGACAATGAACTTTCCGAACTGGACTGCTTCCGCCAAAGTGCTGTAGCCGGGTTTGCAAATAACTATATCAGCGTTATAAATCAGATCCAGGAAATCATCCTCTTTATTTACCTGATGATGATTTGTCGCCTTAACTTCTGTCTCAATGGAGATCACTTTTCCCGAAAAGGCAGCACAAAGAACCTCATAGTCTAAGTCCATAGAGCCTTCTCCTCCAAACATCACGAGTAGAATCTGGGTTTCCTGAGGCCAGTTAAGCTTTTGCCGGATATTCACATAGCTTTTCTTGGCTCTGGCCAGCAGACCACATTCCGTTGTGTTTGCAAGGGCAGCCACACTATCCTGGGTGCTGAAAGGCAGGCAAAATGAAGCGTCAAATCTACGATACAAAGACCAGATCAGATTCAGCACTGGAAGCATGGATACATCATCAGCAAACAGCCTGGAATAAATGTAGTGCCAATCAAAATTCGTAATGCAGATTGCAGGGATGGATGTATGTGCAGCAAAATCTATTACCAGAAAAGGGGCATCTGCAATGATCAAATCAATTTGGTTTCTGCGAAGAAATTCTATTTCGGTTGCCGCCAGGTTGTTTCGTTGGGAAAGTAAATCCAGAATAGCTTGCTTGGTACTGCCCAGATCACTTTTCAAACCAGGAAAGTGCTTAACGCCAGAATCAATTGCCCTTGCATGTATAGTGTGGTAATGGGGATCCAGATATGAAAACAGAAATGCTGGCCTGCGAGTAACCAGATGGCAGTATATGCCAAAGTTAATGAATTCTTCACATAAAGCAGCAATTCTGGCAGCATGGCCATAACCATGATCTGAGATGTAAATGGCGAATTGTAACACAGGCATCGTCCTCACTGAAGTATCAGTTTCTTATCATTTTCGTTGCTCTTGATCTCAATAACAAGGTGATTGGGTAGGCAGATGATTGGCATCCCACTGCTCCAGCCTTGTTTTATACAACGTTTATCGCGGCAATCGGCTTTAACCATGCGAACCCTGTTATGCGCAATTTCGATCGTATTATGTTCATCAATGTCCAAGATCATCTTTCCTGAGAGAGGATAAATCCCTGCAAGTTCATTATTCTTGTAAACGTAAACCTGTTTGGGTACATCCGTCTTTGAGAAATGTCTGTATGAAGCCACTATTAAGACCAGCACGATCACGACAAGAAGGAGATCTGCTGGACGGATTTGATTCTTTATATGAGCCAACCACATTTTTACGCTTTGTTGCCGAATTTCGCAGAATAAACGTTCCCTGCATACACATAATTCAAATATGAGGAAGCAATAGTGCAGGCAAGCTCAATTTCTTCGCTGGTTGTGGCTCGTTGAGACAGTTTATAATCGGGGTGGTAGGCTGAAATATGCAGGGGTATTCTTTCATCGACTGAAGCAATGAACTCAGCCAATCTGCGAATCTCATCCTCAGAATCGTTGTAACCTGGAATCAAGAGATTGGTTATCTCAAGATGAATACCTGCCCGATAGGCTGATTTGATATTATTCTTTACCACTTCCACTCCCGCATTACACAACTCGCGGTAGAAATTGTCATTAATGGATTTCAGATCGATGTTCATGGCTTTTACCATAGGAAGAAGCTCAGCAAAAGGAGTTGCATTCAGATAAGCATTGGTAACCAAGACTATCTCTATCTCAGGCGCAGCAAGTGAAAAATCATGAATGTATTCAAACCACATCAGTGGTTCTGAGTAGGTAAAGGCAACCTGATGGGGTTCATGACTAAGACATAGTTCTTTCAGATCATGAATGGCAATGGTCTTCGTAAGGGATTGGGTTTGGCTTATCTGCCAGTTCTGGCAAAAGGAACAGGAAAGATTGCAGGAGTTGGGACCCAGAGAAATAATTCGGGATCCAGGATGATAATGATACAATGGCTTCTTTTCAATTGGATCAAGAGCTATTGTGACAGTCCTGGCATAGTTGGTGGCAATTAGCTTTCCTACCTGAGCCATTCTACCCCGGCAAATTCCGCTTTGGCCTTCTTTCAGTTTGCAGAAATGGGGGCAAAGCTCGCATACAACGTATTCCCCATCCAAACGATAGTGCATGGCTTCTCTCATTTTTCCTCCCGGAAGGCTTTTATCACTTCCCGGTAGTGAGTTTCAAGTGCTGTGGCATTTTTCGTCAATACCTTTTTAGCATTTCCACCAATTTGTTTACAATAGACCGGATCATCGCAAAGTGTCTGCAAGTCCTGCAGCAGTTTGTCTTTGTCGCTGATTATAATACCGTTGTCCAAGCTGAGTTTCTTTACCGAATCCCGGCAAGAATGGTGATATGGTCCGATCAGAATAGGTTTGGCATAATAAGCCGGTTCCAAGGGATTGTGTCCACCGAAATCGAAAAAGGAGCCTCCGACTATTGCTATGTCACAGATAGCGTAAGCTTTATCCAATACACCCAGGCTATCTATGAATAATATCGGGGATAAGTTTGGACCATCTGTTTTGAGGGAAGAATAGTATTTAACTGGGTAAGTACCAAGCAAGCCCTGTAATTCATCTATCCTTTTAGGATGCCTGATCGCTATGATGAGCTTCAAGGGAGGGATGGTTCCCCATAGTGCTTTCCATGCGCTGAGCATCATTTCTTCCTCTCCAGGGCGTGAAGAGCCAAAACAGATTATCAAATCAGTTTCGCTGAACCCCCAGGCCATCCTTATCTCTTGCGATGAATAATCAGGTAACGCAAGGCAGAACTTCAGGTTACCGGCATTGATCGTCTCTTTTCCAAAGATCTGGGAAAATTTGGTGGAATCTTCTTCACTTTGTGCCAATATCTTTCGGACCGGCTTTTCAATTTTTCTGATCAATGCTGATATTGATTTATAACGGGACATGCTTATATCCGAAATCCTGGCATTCAGGAACAAGACTTTCATTCCCTGTTTAGCTGCCTGTAAGAGCATATTTGGCCAGATCTCAGTTTCAACTATGCAGATTAATCCAGGGTTGATTTTAGCCAGTTGCCTTTCTCTTAGATGCTTTACATCCAGGACGGATAACCAGGCTTGCACCTTGGGAGAGATTGAAGATGCTTGCTGAAGTCCGCTCAGCGTTACGGTAGTGATCCCAAGTTTGATTTCGGGATTTTGTTCGGCAATTTTGAGAATCAGAGGTTTAATTGCTGCCACCTCACCCATCGATGCTGCGTGGAACAAAATGCCTTTACCCAGATTATCCCCATTGCATTTGATAGCCTGGGTATAGCCTTTACTAAGCATAAGTAAATACCAGAATGGAAAAAAAAGGTAGTAAACGAATTCCAGCAACAGGTTGAAAATCAATAGCAGTATCTTCATAACTCTCTACCAAAAATAAAAAAGAGACGCACTATGGCGTCTCAATTTATGGCGGGAGCGACGAGACTCGAACTCGCGGCCTTCTGCGTGACAGGCAGACGTTCTAACCAACTGAACTACGCCCCCAGCGCGTTCAAATAAGCATTATTGATAGCCATAAGTTTTACCCGGCTTTTCCTGTCAAGACAAAACTGCAAGTCTGATTCTGGGAATATAGCTAAGCTGTTTAGTTTCATAATTTTTACCAGTTCCATTTTTATTCCCATTCTATGGTGGCGGGTGGTTTGGAGCTAATGTCGAATACCACTCTGCTAATCCCTTTTACTTCGTTACTGATCCTGCCAGAGACTTTCTTGAGAAAACCAAAGGGTAGTTCTGTCCAATCTGCGGTCATGCCATCCAGACTGTTTACCGCCCGCAAGGCACAAACCTGGTCGTAGCTTCGTTCATCCCCCATAACGCCTACTGTCCTGATTGGGAGCAGGACTGCGAATGCCTGCCAGGTGCTGTTATATAATCCCGCTTGATGCAATTCGCTGATGAAGATCTCATCAGCTTGTTGCAGCAGTTCAATCTTAAACTCATCTATTTCACCCAGGATTCTTACTGCCAGTCCGGGTCCGGGAAAGGGATGACGATGTACCAGACTGTCTGGAAGTCCAAGGTGTTTGCCAACTTCACGCACCTCATCTTTAAAAAGTTCTCTAAGTGGCTCCACAAGTTTAAGATTCATTTTTTCAGGTAATCCGCCCACATTATGATGGCTTTTTATGGTTACCGAAGGGCCGGTAAATGAAACGCTTTCAATCACATCTGGATAAAGAGTTCCTTGTGCCAAAAATTCTGCATCGGGGAATTCGGAAGCTACCTCTTCAAATACTTCGATAAAGGTGTTGCCAATAATTTTGCGTTTCTGCTCGGGATCGGCAACTCCTTTCAAGGCGGTTAGAAAGGCTTGTGATGCGTCAACATAGCGAACATTGAGATCGGGAAAAGGGGCAAAAAGCTTTTTTACTCTTTCAGCTTCACGGTAACGCATCAATCCCGTATCTACAAAAATGGGTAGCAGATTTCTGCCAATGGCTTTATAAATAAGCATGGCGGCCACTGATGAATCCACTCCGCCACTCAAACCCAGGATCACTTTCCTGTCCCCCACTTCATGCTTGATTTTTTCAAGACTTTCTTCTATAAATGATCCGGGAGTCCAATCCGCTACAAGGCCGGATATCTTGCAGAGAAAATTGGCTATCATCTGTTTTCCACAGGTGGTATGAACAACTTCGGGGTGAAACTGCAGGGCATAAACGGGTAGTGTTTTATGCCTGAAGGCTGCCAGGGGAGAATTCGATGTGCAAGCCAGAACCTGGAAACAATCGGGTAAAGTCTGAATGGCATCCCCATGACTCATCCATACCTGCTGCAAGTTTGCAACTCCTTCCCACACAGGGTCAGCCATTTTCAACGAAAGCTCTGTAAACCCATATTCACGCTTTGCAGAGGGCACCACAGTTCCTCCAAAACGTTGGGCGACCAGTTGCATTCCGTAGCAGATACCCAGAATTGGGATTCCCAGATTCCAGATTACTTCAACAGGCTGGGGAGCGTTTTCCTGAGTAACGCTGAAAGGGCTACCCGAGAGGATTATCGCTTTAGCTGCAAACTCGATAATCTTATCCGTAGGATAGTTGTAGGGATGAATTTCACAATATATGTGCAAGCCTCTGATGGTTCTGGCGATCAATTGGGTGTATTGCGAACCAAAATCAAGAATCAGAACTTTACTATGCATTACTATCCTCTCACAAAGGGATTGGTTGCTTTTTCCAGACCAATGCTCGTGGCTGGTCCATGCCCTGGATACACTAAAACATCATCGGGTAACAAGTAAAGCTTATTTTTTATTGAGTTTACGATCGAGGCATGATCTCCACTGGGAAGATCGGTTCTGCCAATACTCTGTTCAAAAAGAGTATCGCCACTGATCAGAAATTTATCTACCCACAGACAGATTGAACCACGTGTATGCCCAGGAGTATGGATCACCTTTACAGCATGTTTTCCCAGGTTTAAGCTCGAATTCTCATCCAAAAGAATATCAGGGGTTTGCAGCCTAAGCTCTTTTCCCATGTATAAACTAAGGTTCTTTTTGCCATCCATTAACATTCTGGCATCGTCGGGATGACAAGCTACCGGGCAACCAAAGTTTTTTGCATAATAGTCGGTTCCCCCAAGGTGATCACCGTGTCCGTGGGTAATGATCACCATTTTCAGATGCAAGCTCCGGTTATTGATGTCCTCTGCAAGCTTGGGATCGGGAGCGGCAGGATCAATTATAAAGCAATCTTTAGTTTCAGAGTCGATTAGCAGATATGTATTTGTCTGAAATTCCTTTAGAAGTATATAGCTTTCAATATGGATCATCTTACTTATCCTAATTATATGATAAATGATATCTTTTTAACGTATCGACCGAGCATTTACGGCTTGTCATTGTAAAAGGCTCAGAAACAGGAACACCCTCAGAAAAACGCTGAAGGACTATCGGTTCCAGGTCTGAAGCCTTGGGATGGAAATACATGAAAATCTCCAAGGCAAGGTTCAGGACTGTTGGCTCGGGATCTGCAGAGGTGATCAGCCCCAAGGGACCCATGATGTTTTTTGCCTGAAGTCTAATCCCTTGCTGGATCAAGTTTTCGATTGATAGATTATCAGCTTCATCCCTTCCCACGATCAGTTTTATCCCATCCTGTAACCGGAAATGTCTTCCGTGACTGAGAAGTTCGAGGGAATTGCGATTAACCTCATTCATATCCAGCAGGTCTTGCAATCTTAAGCAGTAATTCCGGTCTGTGAGCAAACATCCCCCGGCTGGTGAAGGAAATTCTTTCACTCCTAATTGTCTTGCCAGTTCGTGTTGGACTTGTCTTCCCCTACCTTGTATGGCAAGCAGGTCGTCTTTTGAGACCCAGCCTTCCCTGATTGGCTTGGTGTCTGGTAAAAGAAGCTGCGATAAAGGACGCACTATCAGATCTTTAACTCCACTGAGCCGGCTGACGCTATCCAGGGCATCCCTTCTCTGGCTTTTCGGACGCTGCCCCAAGACTTCTCCGCTGATCAGGAAATGCGCTGCTTTTTCATTAAGTAGCTCTGCGGCGTGCCTGAACATAAGCCCATGGCAGTCAATGCAGGGATTCAGCCTTTTACCAAAACCATATTTTGGATTATAAAGCAATTGCACATGCTCGGAATAAATGTCTCTGACTTCAAGCTCCAAACCGTTTTGCCTGGCTGAAAGCAAAGCCCTGTCAGCCTTCAAATATGGAGCATGGAAAAATATCGGGTGAACTTCGTATCCACGGCTCAGCATCCATTTTACTGCCAGGATGCTGTCCAGTCCACCAGAAAAAAGTGCAATCGCTTTATATTGTTTCATATATCCCAAGGCTTTCATAAAGGGGTTTTTGTCAAGCCTGATTATTCTGCTTTGACACCCTTGGGGCAGGCATTACATTCTGGCTGCTTGCCGGATAGTTCTTCGTCCCTCACCTCCTGAAAGCCACGCACCATCCACCCGTAACCCTCCCCTATCGCATGAGGGAGGGTTACGGGTGGATGGTGCGTGGATAATGAGGCGCAAGAAAGGTAGAAGGATGAAGGTAATAGCTTTAGTGACCCATTCTGAAACCTGCTTCAAAGATTTCCGTTGACTAATCTTTCAACGTGCGGATAATCGCAAAAAAGGCGTAACAGATTTTAATTGTAAAAGCTTAGACACAAGGATGAGGATCATGATGGATACCTTTTATGATGATGCACAGAATAAAAACCGGACAGAGCAATTGCCCGGATTGCCGGAATTGTTCGATAAATGTCTGGATAAATTCTGCCAGATGACCAGCGATTATCACCACAATCTGTATCTGCTAACTGAGCTTGCCGGAGAGTTATTGCATGCGGATTACTCCCTGTATAAAAAAGTTAAGGGAGATTCCATCATCAATATCTGTGTATGGAATTCCCCGCCTGACTTCGCCTTTGCCGAAAGCCCGAATAGCACGATAAGCAACGATGTGATCAAAAATTATCCGGATGAACTATGCTTAATCCGTGATTTGAAACACTCCAAATATGCCCATTCAGTTAGCATTGTCCAACGGTTGGGGCTGGAAACTTATCTTGGGTACAAAGTCTTTTTTGAGGATGAATGCCGTGGGGTTCTGTGCAATATGTATAAAGGAGATTATCTTCCCACTGAGGCGGAAAAACAGATTATGAAACTGATCGCTTCCTATATCGGATTGGAAGAGTCCCGAGCCCAATATGCAGAGTCATACACAACCAGCCAGGAAATGTTCCGTAAAATTGTGGAAACCTCCAATGAGGGAATTCTGCGGATTGACGACAGCTGCAAGATTACCTATGTTAACAATAAGATGACTGAAATCCTCGGTTGTGAAGTGGATGACCTGATTGGGCATGAAATAGAAGAATGGCTCTTCCCTGAAGATATTGATGACCATCAAGGCAAGGTGGAAGACAGAGTGAGAGGCACTCAGGACGTTTATGAACGCAGGTTTCGGAAAAAAGACGGTTCTGAGGTTTGGACAATTATCTCCGCAGCAGCCACCTTCGACGAAAATGGACGCTATACAAGTTCTTTTGGAATGTGCACCGATATTACGGAAAGAAAGCTGCAGGAAAAAGAACTGAAAGAAAGTGAGGAAAGATATCGGCTGCTGTTTTCCAACGCCCCGGTGGGAATTGTTTTGCACTCAGAAAAAAAAGTAATAGACCTTAATCCCGCAGCTTTAAGGATATTTGGAGCCAAGCACGAAAAAGATCTGATCGGAATCCCCATTCTTGACTATGTCCACCCAGACCATGTGGGCAAGGCAGTATCCAATATCCAGCGTATGATTAATGGCGAACAAGGAATTTATCCTTATGAGTACCTGTTCAAGAAGCTCGATGGCAGTTATTTCCCAGTGGAAGTTTATGCAAATGCACTCACCTACCAGAATAAACCTTCCATCCAGATAATTATCTCAGATATCTCCGACCGCAAAAAAACCGATGCCATCAAACAGCGCAATGAAGAAGGCCTGAAAAGTATTATCAAGATTCTCCAACATCGCTCCGAAAGCGTTAGAGATTTCATGCACTACACACTTGATGAAGCAATCCGGCTTACCGATAGTGTTTACGGCTTTGTATTCAGGTTCCATGCCGATAAGCAGGAATTCGAGATGTTTGCGTGTTCCCGCAATGCGTTTGAGGATAGCAATATGGAGCAAAATCCCAGCGTTTTTAAGCTTAGCGATTCAGGTGCCTGGGGTGAGGTAATTCGACAAAGGAAGCCGATTATCATCAATGACTACCAAGCTTACAATCCCTTGAAAAGAGGTTATCCTGCCGGACACATCGAAATCCTTAGATTCCTGTCAATACCAGTTATTTTTGATGAAAAAATCGTGGCAATTCTGGCAGTGGCAAACAAACAAAGCGAATATGACGATACAGATGTCCTCCTGCTCACCCTTTTGATGGATGCGGTCTGGAAGATAGTTGACCGTAAAGACAAAGAAATCGAACTGCGCAAACTGAGCAGGGCAGTTGAACAGAGCCCGGTTTCCATTGTGATTACCAATACCGAAGGCAGAATAGAGTATGTGAATGAATTCCTCAACAGTCTTACCGGCTGGAAAGCTGATGAAGTGATTGGAAGAAAACCAAGCCTGTTCAAATCTGGAGAAACCTCGCAAGAGACCTATCAGGCATTATGGAAAACCATCTCTGAGGGTAAAACCTGGAAAGGGGAATTCCATAACCGGAAAAAGAACGGAGAACTATATTGGGAAGAAGCTACCATCTCTCCTGTGATTGATGATCAGGCCCGGATTACTCATTATATTGCTGTGAAGGAGGATATCACCAAACGCAAACAGATCACCTCGGAACTAATCAGAGCCAAGGAAAGCGCTGAACAGATGAACCGACTGAAATCGGTGTTTCTTGCCAATATGAGCCACGAGCTTAGAACTCCCATGGTTGGCATACTGGGTTTTTCTGAATTGCTTCCGTCTCTGATCGATAATCCCAAAGCAATTGAAATGGCCAATACAATCCACAATTCAGGGCATAGATTATTGAATACACTGAATCATATTCTGGATCTTTCCCGGATCGAAGCTGATAAGATAGAGATTAACTGGAGCAAGGTGAACCTCTTTGCTGTATTGAAAAATGCGGTTCGTTTGTTCAAGGCTTCAGCAGCACGTCGGAAAATATCCCTGGAACTGGCATCAGGAACAAATTCGCTTTGCATTCTTTCAGATAGTGGCCTGTTGGAACATGTGGTGAATGAGCTTATCCACAATGCGATAAAATACACCGAAAAAGGCAGTGTTATTGTCAGTCTGGATTTCAATCCTGTTGATCAGAACAGGGCGGTTATGGTCAGGTTCAAAGACACCGGCATAGGGATTCCGCAAAACAAACAAGAGTTGATCTTCGACGCTTTCCGACAGGGCAGTGAAGGCTATGAACGCAGCTATGAAGGAAGCGGTCTGGGATTAACTATTTCCAAAAAATACATAGAACTGCTGCAAGGCAAAATAACTCTGAACAGTGAACCTGGAAAAGGCAGTGAATTTTGCCTTTGCTTCCCAGCCAGACTGTTAATTGAAGATAATGAACAGAAACCTATTGAAGGTGCTGCCCGACGGGATATTACAGCCGATAAAACACCCCTTAAAATGAAGTTGCCTCAAATCCTGCTAATAGATGATGATCTGGTAATTAAGGAACTTTGCGAACATATGCTGGCAGGAATGGCTGAATTGAAACATGTCCGCTCAGGAGAAGAAGTTTTTGACCTGCTTGGCCAGTTTAACTTTGATGTGATTCTTTTGGACATCAATTTAAAAGGCCAGATGAGCGGATTGGAAGTTTTAGCCAAGCTCGACAGATCAAATGCCGAAGCGAAAATCCCGATCGTCGCAATCACTGCCTATTCCATGCTGGGTGACAAAGAAAGGTTCCTGGCCGGAGGTTGCTCCCACTATCTATCCAAACCCTTTACCAAAGATGAATTGCAAGCAGTTATCAGGCAAATAATCCAATAACTGCCATATCCCTGCACTATCTGCTTGACACCAGTCCTGCTTTGGAAATACAGGCTATACATGTGTTGATAAAGCACTAAAATACCTTTCAGGAGCATAAAATGAAATACTTCCGCAAACTGGTGGGAGAAAAATGCTATCTTTCACCTATATCTCTGGACGACGTAGAACGTTACACAGAATGGGTGAACGACATGGAGATAGGGCAATTCATGCTTTTTACCTCCAAAGTGATAGACTTGGAAAGCGAAAAGCAAACTCTGCAGGAGTTAATGCGAAGTAATCATGTATTCGCCATCATCGAAAAAGATACCAATAAAGTGATCGGTAATTGCGGTTTTCACAATTTGGACAGCGTTCACCGCCATGCCGAATTGGGAATCTTCATCGGAGAAAAGACCTTCTGGAATCAGGGTATTGGTGCTGAAGCCTGTTCCCTGCTCCTGGATTATGGCTTCAATATACTGAATCTGCACTGCGTTTGCCTGTTTACTTATCGCTTTAATAAACGCGCGATAAGTTGCTATGAAAAGATCGGCTTCAAGCAGACCGGAATGCACCGAGACTTTATCTTCATGGCAGGTAAGTACCATGACGTGATTATGTTCGATATCCTTTCCTCAGAATTCACAAGCCCCTATGTGAAAAAGGTTTTTGAATACAGCACCAGCGAGGAAGCAGGACGTAGCAAGATAACCATAGTCTGAAGATGTTTCGCAGAATCAAAGGTCAAACACAAGCTATTGAATTGCTGCAAAAAGCCATCGAAAACGATCGGATTGCCCAGGCTTACCTGTTTCATGGTGGAGATGGAGTGGGCAAATTGATGAGCGCACTGTATTTCGGTATGGCTTTGAATTGCGCTGCCATAAATGATCTAAAACCATGCGGAATTTGCTCTTCCTGCCATAAGTTCCTTGCCTTGGAGCATCCTGATCTGCATTTCCTCTTCCCCACTCCAAACCTGAATATGAGTGCAGAGGGAGAAATCAAAAACAGCGAAGTGCTGAAACAATATCAAGCATATAGGGAAAACAAGAAAAACACACCTTGGGCTGAGTTCTTTTTTAAAGAAAACACTGAAATTAGGCGTGAAAGCATTGCTTTCCTGTCGAAAAAGTTGGAGCTATCCATACATGAAGCTAAATATAGGGTGGTGATTATCGAAAATGCGGATATGATGAATATCCCTACTGCCAATGCCTTCTTAAAAACCCTGGAAGAACCGCCTGCCAGAACCGTAATCATTTTAATTACAGAGCGTTTGCAAAAGATATTGCCTACAATCCTGTCCCGAACCCAGCCTCTGTATTTTAAGCCACTTACCCGCAGCGTGATTGAAGACATCCTAACTAACCAGTTCGAAATCAACCAGGCTCAAGCCAAAACTGCAGCCAGAATAAGCGCTGGAAACCTAAAAATGGCTATCCGAATCGCCGCTGAAAGTGAATCGCTTACACGTGCCTGGGCATTTGAGCTTTTTGAACATGCAGATCGCTCTGACGACCTGGGTTTCCTTTCCCTATTAGATAAATATAAGGACCAGCAAAAAAAAGACCTCATGACCGACCTCTTGAAATACATCAGACTAATCGCCGGCGATCTGGCAATTTTGAGTTCAGATCCGGATAGTGACATTACCAATATCGACAGAAGTGATTATCTGTTGAATTTGGCTGTGAACCGTCCCGGAATGGAAGAAAAGGTTTATGACTACCTGTTGCTACTTGAAGACCTGAACCGCAAGATTGAAGGCAATGCAAACCTGTCCCTGATTATGATTAATCTATACCTTAAGACCAAGTATCTGCTAAGTGCCTGAAGATTTATCCGTGAACGAAACAACCAAAGCGGTAGCAACCAACAAAGGCGGTAATAAGCAACTTGCCAAAAATATAAGTATGATGTCAATCGCCATCTTCCTTAGCAGGATATTGGGTCTTGTCCGTGATCAGGTGATGGCTTATTTCTTTGGAACCAGCTTTATCAACGATGCCTTCAACGTTGGATATAACATTCCCAATCTCCTTCGCCGTCTTTTTGGTGAGGGTGCATTATCCACGGCTTTTGTTCCGATCTACAATGAAATTGGAATCACCGATGGCAAAAGCAAGCAAGTGGAGTTTGCCCTTAACTTGTTAAGTATTATCACTCTGGTACTTTCGGTTCTGACAGCGTTAGGGATGCTTTTTGCACCGCTGATAGTGCGTGGTTTGTATCCTGGTCTGGCATCTCATACAACCATCCTGGCCATCAAGCTTACCAGGCTGATTTTCCCATACCTGTTTTTTATCGGGCTATCCTCTACTTTCATTGCCATCCTGAATTCGCACGATTATTTCTTCATGACCGGATTGTCTTCAGCCTTGTTGAATATCGGGATGATCCTTACTATTGCGATTCCCTATTTCTGGTTAGGTGTTACTGGCGAAGAACTTGTGATCTGGGCAGGATGGGGAGTTTTGTTGGGCGGATTGTTGCAAACCATTGTCAATCTGCCCTATCTGAAGAAGGTAGGATATCGATGGCTGCTTTACCTTAGTTTAACATCCGTAGCCATGAAACAGCTTTGGCGGCGTTTCATACCCTCTATGATCGGTATTGGGATCAGAGAGATAAATCTGATCGCCGATAGCCTGATGGCATCTTTTCTGCCGGTTGGTTCGATTACAGCTCTGGGCTTTGGAAACCGGCTTATGCAGCTACCATTGGGTATTTTTGCCATTTCTGCGGGAACTGCTGTTTTGCCATTATATTCACGTTACATTACTCACAAAAGTTATAGAGAACTCTCTGAAAGCATGCGTTTTACAGCTCTTAGTCTGGCCTATATAATGTTACCGGTTACCACCATAATCATTGCTCTGGGTGATGATTTTGTTCGCATTCTATTCCAAAGCGGTGCTTTTGACAAACATGCAGCCTGGATGACTTCCCAGGCACTGATCTATTACTCTTTGGGGTTGCTGTTTTACAGCTTAAACCAAACCGTTACCCCGCTTTTCTATGCCAATAAGGATACTCGAACTCCTGTCAAGATCGCTGCTTTGATCGTGCTTCTGAATATTGTGATGAACTTCATTCTGATGCAGTTTATTCAGCACCGTGGTTTAGCTCTATCGACATCAATCACCGCCATGCTGAATTATCTCCTCCTGTTGCAAATCATTAAGAAGAAACTGCCTGAAATCAGTTTTTCCGGTATTCTTGATAATATCCTTAAAACAGCTCTGATTTGCATTGTCCTCTATGCGTTCCTGATTAGCGGTAAACAAATCCTGCCAAGCGAATCCAGATGGTTAGTATTGGCTAAAGATGGCCTGCTCAGTATTTTGGCGTTCGGCTTGTTCTATGGATTAGGATATGTCTTCAAACTCAGTTATCTGCACACCTTTGGTAAAAGCTTATGGCAACGTCTTCTCAAGAGATAGAAACCAAGCTCGGTTTTTTGCCTGAACTACCAGGAGTTTACCTATGGAAGGATAAAAAGGGTGAAGTAATCTATGTAGGCAAAGCCTTAAATCTGAAGAACCGGATAAAAAGCTATCTCGTTAACACCCAGAAAGACCCTAAAACAGAGCAACTGGTAAAGAACATTGCCGATCTGGACTACATCATCACGAACAGCGAAATAGATGCCTTCCTGCTGGAAGCAACCCTGATCAAGCAATACCGTCCCAAATATAACATCATGCTGAAGGATGATAAGCGTTATCCGTTTGTAAAAGTGACAGTTATGGAGGCGTTTCCCAGAATTTTCGTTACGCGTGATCCCCAAAAGGACGGCAACAGATACTTTGGCCCATACACCGACGTTCGCTCATTACGCCGAACTTTACGCAGTTTCGAATGGATATTTCCGCTAAGGAACTGTAACCGGAACATCCCCAAACAAAAATACAAACAACCCTGCATCAACTACCAGCTTGGCAAATGTCCTGCCCCTTGTGTTGGCTATATCTCAAAAGGCGATTATGCAATAATCGTCAATCGTTTGCTGCGTTTTTTTGGGGGCAAATATGAGGAGATTTTAAACGAATTTCGTAGTGAAATGCAAATTGCTTCCATAGCCTTGAGGTTTGAGGAAGCCGCCAAACTACGTGACCGGATCATTGCCATCGAACGCATCCAGAAACGGCAATCGGTAATCTATGCCGATCAGCGCAACATAGACATTATCGGGTTTTACCAGGAAGAAAAACAGGCCGTTTGCCTGATTCTGAAGATGAAAGAAGGCGCTATCGTCCATCAGGAGAATTATCCCCTCACCAATCTGGAGCATGAGACCAGGGAGCAAATCCTGGCCAGCTTCATTCTGTTATATTATTCAAGTCTGGACGACTTTCCTGCGGAAATTCTTCTGCCTTTTATCCCCAATGATCTTGACAAACTCAATGAATGGTTGAGTAACCGGCTCAGCATACCCCAGAGGGGTGATAAAACCAAACTGCTGGCTATGGCCAAACGCAATGCCTTCAATTTGATCGAGGAAGGAAAACTCGCTCATCTCCGCAAAGCAAATCGAACCATTTTCCCTGTTCAGGAGCTTAAAGAGACATTGGCTTTACCACATTTGCCACGCAAGATGGTATGCATGGACATTTCTACCATTCAAGGCAGCGACACAGTGTCATCTGCTGTCTATTTTGAGAATGGCAAGAGCAAAAAGAAATTCTACCGGCATTTTATTATCCGCTCCATAGATACTCAGAACGACTTTGCCGCAATGCAGGAAACCATGCAGAGGTTCCTCAGCGAAGTAGACAAAGATCCGGAAATGAAACCAGATCTGATCATCATAGATGGTGGTAAGGGACAGCTTTCTGCAGCTGAGAAAATACTTAGTGGATCCTCCCACAACGATATCAGCCTCATCTCACTGGCCAAACGGGCAGAAGAAGTTTTTATACCTCGCCGGGAGGAATCAATCATTCTTCCACGTTCAGCGTCAGCCTTGAGGCTTCTGGTTTCTATCCGTGATGAAGCTCATCGCTTTGCTATAAATTTTCATCGAAAACGCCGTTCCAAAAGAACCTTGACCAGCGCTTTGGAAGCTATTCCGGGAGTGGGAGAACAGACAGTTTTTCTTCTGTTGAAAGAGCTTGGCAGCGTGGAGAATATTGAGCAAGCCACCATCGAAGAATTATGCGGGATTAAAGGCATTGGCCAGAAAACCGCTGAAACAATTTATAACTATTTTCATCAGGGAGACTGAATATGCAATACCGAAGCATGCCTCGTTCCACAGATAAAATATCCAGCCTGGGATTTGGCTGTATGAGATTTCCAACCACAGCCGAAGGTAGAATTGATGAGGAAAAAAGCCTGGAGATGTTACACTATGCCTATAAAAAGGGAGTGAACTACTATGATACAGCCTGGCCTTACCACAATGGCCAGAGCGAAACTCTACTGGGGACTTTCCTTCAACAGATAAACCGCAAGAAAGTTCTGGTAGCCACCAAGCTTCCCTGCTGGCTTATCAAAACCGAGGCAGATTTTGAGCATTACCTCAATCTGCAATTGGAGCATCTGCAAACCGATTATATTGATTACTACTTGCTTCATGCCCTGAACCAGAAAAGCTGGAAGCAGATGAAAAGCCTCGGAGTATTCAAGTTCATTGCCAAAGCAAAAGCTGATAATAAGATCAGGCATATCGGATTTTCGTTCCATGACTCTTCGAAGGTCTTCAAAAACATCCTAAATGCCTACGAATGGGATTTTTGCCAAATCATGCTAAACTACCTCGATACCCATTATCAAGCAGGTTTCCACGGTTTCGAACTGGCTGTTGCGAAAGGCCTGGGTGTGATTGCCATGGAACCTCTACGGGGTGGTAAGCTGATCAATCCAGTTCCTGAAAATGTTAAAAGACTTTGGGCAAAAGACGGCAGTGGACAAAGCATGCTGCAAAGAGCTTTGCGTTGGGTCTGGAATCTGGAGGGATGCCAGGTTCTGTTGAGCGGAATGAGCAGCCTTGAACAAGTGAAGGAAAATGTCAAATACGCTGACCAGTATCCGGCCAATAATTTGAGCGACAAAGATCTACAATATTACAAGAAAGTTCGCAGGGAATATATCAAACGTATTCCAGTCCTTTGTTCGGAATGCCGATATTGCCTTCCCTGCCCTGCCAAGGTGGCAATACCTTCTGTGATAGGAGTTTACAACGAAGCTGTTATGTTCGAGGACAAACAACGCCACCGCAAAGAATACGACTGGTTCGTACCTGAAGAGAACAAAGCAGATAAATGCATCAATTGTGGAGCCTGTCTACCAAAATGTCCCCATCACATCAATATTCCTGAAGTGATGAAAAATATCAACACTTATTTTGCTGAAGAACAACCCGCAGCCACAAAAGAGTAAAATGGCTTCTCACAAAGAACCGGATAAAATATCCCGGCAGATCCGGCCATGGCTGGTCAACCAAGTTCTAACCATAAGCTATTGATATGTAGTGTTGATATGCATCCTCCCCACGTTTTATCCACCCTCTATCCACCCTCAACCCACCCTCATCAAAAGGAAGGAGGGTTAAGGGTGGCTGGTGAGTGAATGGAGAAAGGGAAGGAAGTTCCAGATCTGCAAGAGGTGCTTTCATCAGGCTGTGAAACGCTTATTTTGCTTGACATGCAGAGCAGCTTTTAAAATTTGTGATAATAGTGTGCCGAAGTGGTGAAATAGGTAGACGCAGTGGACTCAAAATCCACCGGGCTTTGAGCTCGTGCCGGTTCGATTCCGGCCTTCGGCACCAATTATTGCAGGAGTGTATAGACCATTTGTTGCTAAAGCAGCCAGTCGTTTTCCGAAGTCAATAGGCATGATCTAATTGGTTTTTACCTGGGACAGATTAGATTGTAAAGCAATAATTCCCTTCAGGCTATATTTCCTGAACCTGAAATTAAATCCATTACACCTGTGGAGGTATAATGTTAAAACGTAATATAGTAATCCTCGGCCTGGCGCTGATGATTGTGGCGCCCTTTGCCTTATCTGGCATTTCGCAGGGCGCTCTGCTCTTCCTTACCTTTGAACCCGGTGCCCGAGCCAATGGCATGGGTCGTGCTTATTCTGCTATCGCAGATGACGCTTATGGAATGTGGTGGAATCCAGGCGCTACCGCCTTCAATAAAAAAACTCAATTGGCTGCTACCCATATTCCCTGGATGGCAGGTTCCGGATTGAACGATATGTTCTATGAATATATTGGCTGGAATCAGAACTTCTACGGTCTGGGCAATTTGAACGCACACATCATCTGGATGGATGCCGGAACCCAAACCCAGACTAACTCAAATAATGTAAACCTGGGTGATTTCCACAGTTTTGACGTCGCCGGTGTAGTTGGCTACGGTTATGAACTTGTGCCAAACAAGATCGGGGTAGGTGGTAATTTTAAATTGCTCTATTCCTACCTTGCTCCCGGAACCGGTTTGACAGAAAAGAACGGGGCTGCTTTCAGCTTTGCCTTTGATGTGGGTGCTCTCTTCAAAGATGTAGCTATTCCTGGATTAAATGCTTCCGTAGTTTTGCAGCATATCGGACCGGATATTACATTTGTGGATGTGGAACAGGCCGATCCTGCTCCCATGACCTTCCGTGCCGGCGCTAGCTACAAGGTGTACGAAGATCCCATCAGCAGGTTCCTGATAACCGCAGAAGGCAGCAAAATTCTGGCTAATGATGATCCCCTCTACCAGCGTTTGATCACTGGCTGGAAATATTTCGATGAGACCATTTACGGGGCTGGAGCTGAATACACCTATCTGCAATTGATCTCCCTACGTGGCGGTTATTATGCCGATCAGGCCGGTGAAGTTGAAGGTGCCAGTTTTGGAGTAGGCGTTCAATACAAATTTGACAATCGCTACAAACTCTCTGCCGATTTTGCCATGGTTCCTGGTGGCGGTCTGGTAGATTATAACAAGATTTTCTCACTCGGTTTCGAATTCTAATCCGAATCCGGTGTATAAACTTAAGCCTGAAGTCCCCGTCATTCCAACGGGGACTTCAGTTTGATTTTTCCAGACAATGAAAAAAATTCTTTTTCTACTCCTGATCTGGCAAAGCCTCTGGTTGCTGCCCGCGCAAAAGATGCAGTTACAAAGGTTGAACAGCTTTTCTCCAAGTAAGGCAAAGTCTCCTGAATTCCAAATTCCCGAACCCCGCAGGCACCCCTATATTGGTCTTTTAAATAACGCAACAATGGCTAAGAGCCGAACTTCAAACCGGGAAAAACTGCTGGTGATCCTGGTTGATTTTCAAGAAGAGACCACTGACGATCCCAATACAACAGGAAATGGAAAATTCATGCTTCAGCCGGATCCATCCTACCTTTATAGTATTGGTGCACCTCCACATAACAGAGAATATTTTGAAGCAAATCTGGAAGCGATGCGTTACTACTATCTGGCAATATCTGCTGAAGGTTATAACCTGAAATACGACGTTTACCCCAGAAATAAACCAGCTTATACCCTACCCCATCCCATGGGCTATTATAATCCACCTGGTGCCAGTTCCGAATTATTCGTCAATCGCATGGAAGAATATTTTAAGACAGCCTTCGAAATTGCCGACCAGGATGATCCCGAGATTGATTTCTCCGCTTATGGTAACTATATGATAATCCATGCCGGATCGGATTGGCAGCATGACATCGCAGGAGATACTCCATCAGACATCCCATCCTTCTTTATCAGAGTCGGAAGTGGAAAGGAAGCTGTGGTCGACAACGGATCGGTGAGCATCGAACATGCCTGCAACGTCCCCTCCACAATTGCCCAGGATTTTACCGTAACAGAAAGTAGCAGAGGTTCTGTCCATAGCGGATATGGCGCTTTGAATGCAGTTTTGGTGCATGAGTTTGGGCACTCTTTGGGCATGGTTGATCTTTACGATGTTTATAGCTACCGTCCTATGGTAGGAATGTTTGACATTATGGACAGTGGTGGATCCGGCATTTTGGTGGATAGTCTGCCCAATGGAGATCTGGTTTTCGTGGAAGGTGCATTACCTGCTTTACCCGGGCCTTTTTCCCGCAACCTGATGTTCAAGGACTATTACCTCGAAAAAGGATACTACAAGGAATATCCGGATTATCGGATGTTCGAGCCTCTTTCGCTGGCAACTCCTGATGCCAAACAAAGCGGCAATGAGATAACCCCCCATACCTATAGAGTACCCCTGAATGATAAAGAATATCTTCTGGTGGAGAATCGTAGCGTTGATCCGGATAACGATGGCGGAACTGCGCTGTATGGCACTTTGGATTCTCGCGTAGTGCTCTACCCCACTCCCTTTGACGATCCTACCAATACTCCTACTTACGAATACGATTATCTGCTGCCATCCTTTATCAAGGCAGACGGGTCTGCAGTTGGCGCTGGGATGCTCGTTTGGCACGTTAATGAAGAAGTAATATATGATCAGGGACATTCCTACGACGATGGTAACTGGGTAAGTAACTTTGATTCCAATACTGTCAATACGGACTATTTCAAACGGGGAGTTTCAGTAATCGAAGCCGATGGTTTGAACGATCTGGGAAGCGATTACTCGATGTATTGGACAGGGACTCCCTATGAGTATTTCCATGCCAAAAAGCCTGTATTGGATGAGGATGGTTTATTTGTGAACTGGAGTCAGCAGGAATGGAAACCGGCTTTAAATTCAGGATCCAAACCACCTTTACTTGATAGTAAAGGCTTGCCAGGAATGTATCATCTAAGCGGAATTGGAAATCCTCTTGCCACCATGTCCTTTCAGGTAAACAGCGGTTTCTTTGAGCAAGTGGAAACATTCGATTTCTCAGATCCCAATCTGATAACCGCTCCCATCATAAACTCAGGTTTTAGCAATTGTGATCTGCCTGCCATTCACAGTGGCCAGATCGATCTGCTGAGCAACGTGGACGGCACCTGGCAAAACCTGATGGGGACTTTCACCGATCCGATCAGTAGTTATGACTATCGTCTCCTGGTTACCGACAACAACAATGACGGCATCAAAGAACTGCTCACCGTTAAGGGTTCCAATGTCCGGTTCATGGATTTTGCCACAGACCAGATGACGATCCACGAGGTTTTTGGTCTTGGCAGGATAGCCACCGAACCCCTAAGCTTGGGTAACCGTGTTTTTGCCTACATCAAATCGCAAGTATTCCAGAATGAGATATATGATATCAGAGATTTTACCTATTATGGTGCCAGACTTCCCGATACTGATGTCCAAAAGCTTGCCGGCTGGGACAATATGCTATTGCAGCTTGGTTCGGGCTCCCTTTGGATCAGGGATACCGAAGACTTCATGAATAGAAAGGGTTACATGCTTCCCGAGCGCTTTGGCGACATCGAACCCCTAATCTATAAAAGCGATAACCCAGAGCTGTTAATGATCTTTGTGATGTCGAATAACGGCAATCTCTATCGCATTTATAAGGACGCCCCGGAATTGATCTTTACCAATCATGGAACGGCCAAACCGGGACAACTGGGTTTAACTACACTCGGTAATATCTCACCCGTCATCTTTTTTGGCCTGGGGTCTGATCTGTATGCTCTAAAGGCAGATGGAACCCTAATAACTGGTTTTCCTTATCAAGCAGCGCATAACATCAGTTCAGCAAAAAGCCCCCTAAGCCTGTCCTTGGATGAGGAAGATCTGATGTTTTTCCCTCTTGAGAATTCTGGATATCTGGCGATTTCCCCAGAAGCCCGTTTGGTGGCTGATAAATCGCTTCTATATCAGCAATCTGGCAAGGATGATTATCTATACTATCATCCTGATCTCCATAAGCTCTATTGGTATTATCCAGATTCCGAAGGCAGGTTGTTTGTTCATAGCCTATCAGGAGTTTTATCGGATCCGATACTATTTAATGGGTATCGCAATGGTGGAAGTGGAGTTTTTGAAAGCAGTTTCAGTGAGGATGGCAGCTTAGAAGCTGATCAACAGGCTTTCATCTATCCGAACCCAGTGAATAAACGCTATTTCAAGATTAGATTAACTAACTACACGGGCTATACCAAAGCCAAAATATTCGACATCAGTGGTAGCCTTGTTCGCAGTTGGACCTATCCCGAATCTTTGAACAATCCCAGAGAAATTGAACTGGACAGCTCAGGACTTAGTTCAGGGGTTTACATCCTAAGTTTGGAAAATTCCGGCAAGCACAAACGAATCAAGTTTGCCCTGGAAAAATAATTATCTTGTATATACAGCTAACATTCCACTAAATGAGGAGTCAGTTATGAAGCGATTAGTATTATCAGGTTTGGCAGTAGTTTTTGTCCTGGTTCTTTTCGCCCAGGGCAAACAAAGCAGCGACATCGACCAATGGCTTTACCGCCAGCAAGGATCGGAGCAGCCGGTTAAGCGAGATTCTGTGATCACCAATGATCTGATCAAGGTAAACTACCAGAAAAAAAGTGCCCATCTGGCCATGCTGATGTCCATGGTAGTTCCGGGAGCAGGACAGTTTTATGCAGATAAATCTGCCATAACCACTTATATTTTTCCAGTTCTGGAGCTGATCAGTATTGGCGGAATTGTATATTTCAACATCCAGGGCAGCGACAAAGCCAAGGCATATGAAAAATACGCCACAGGTGAGATAATAACCTACACAACCCCGGATGGCACACACAAAACCGGATATAGATATAATCGGGCCTTCCAGAATCAGGTTCAGGAGATTCTTAAAGGAATTAACTCGTCTGATATTTACGATAATGGTTATTTCCGTCTGGATGCCGCTAATACCCAGCATTTCTATGAAGACATTGGAAAATATCCCCATTATGTGTTTGGTTGGGCTGATTGGTACTATCGCTTTTCTGCTGATGAATCTGGAAACTTCACTGATCCCCATTGGGTAGTGGATGGTCCTCTTGATAACCCAAACACACACTGGACTGGTAATAACCCAATCTGGGGTCCCGATACGCAAATCAGTATAGCTGCCAGTTCACCTGAAGCCAGTGCTATGCGCACCACCTATATAAAAATGCGCAACGATGCCAAGGACGAGTATTCCAAAGGGCATATCTTTACCATGGCCTTGGCCTTTAACCATCTGGCAGCTGGAATTGACGCCATCAGGGTTACCAACAAAAGCAATCGTTTGTATATTTCCCAGTTGCCTTCCTTCAATATCTATGCAGCATCCAGGGAGGGTAATGTAACTCCCATGCTGGGGATGAAATGGCAATTTTAAACCGGCAGTTTAGCCTGCTTGTGCTGTGTATGATCTTCGTGCTACCGCTATTCGGTGTGCCGCGGATTGCTTATTCAGCAGTTTCTTTGGCTCTACCTGGAAGCGGGGAATTGCTTCTGGGAGAAAGGACCAGAGGCGGTATTCTGTTGGGAGCCGATCTTCTTAGCATTTATGCTTTCAGCAAAACAGGCTCTGAGATCAACCGCCAGCGTGATTCTTACAAGCAATACGCCTTACTGTATGCCGGGGTTCCGCTGAACATGCCCCAAAACCACTACCAGGCCATTCAAAACTATCCATCCAGCGATTATTATAATGACATTCAGGAAATGATGGCACGTAACTACTTCCTTATCTACAATTACGATCCTGCTGCATATGAGGATTATCTTAGTCGCAACACCTATCAGGGAAATGAAGCCTGGAACTGGCAAACGGCTGCAGCCTGGCAGGAATACAAGAATCAACGCATCCGCCATCAACGCACTAAAATGAGTCACAATCTGGCTTTGGGAATCATGCTGTTCAATCGCGTTTTCAGCTCAATCGACAGCGCTTTGCTCTCAGGCAAACGGCATGGAACTGTTTTTCTAAGTCCGATAGAACAAGATGGTGCGATGCTGAACTACCGGATAGATTTTTAGGGAACAAATCATGAAAAAACTGCTCTTCATCCTGATAACTTTCATTGCAACCACTTTATCCGCTCAAACTGGTTCTCCGTTTTTGAAAGGTCTGTTGATTCCCGGCTGGCCACAAGCCCAAACAGGTAAAAAATACGGTTACGTAATGCTGACTGCAGAAGCTGGGATAATCGGTTCCATCCTCTACTTGAATTCCGAAAGCAAGACCTTGAAACAAGATTCCTACGAATATGCCATCAAATATGCCCATCTCAATCCCGGCGATTACGACAGTGAATTCTACAACAACCTGGCTCGATACGAAAGCAGCGGTTTCGATCCCAGCGGTTACAACAACTGGGTGCGCCAAACCGCCATGGAACTCTATCCCCACGATCCAAACCTACAGCAGGAATATATAGATCAAAACAGTTATGGAGATGATCGCTACTGGTATTGGGATTCACCTGCAAACCGAAGTGAATACAACAAACGGCGTAATCGTAGCCAAGATTATAAAGACTATGCTTTGGTGGCCGGTGGGGTTTTGATCCTGAATCACCTGGCAAGTGCAATAGATGTGCTTCGCTCAAACGCTGAAAAACGCCGCAGCCATATTTCTTTTGATCTACAGGATAAAACCCCGATTGTTAAACTTAGCTACCAGTGGTAGTAACCGCTAATCAGCGTTCTCTTTATAGAAAAACAGTTCTTTTTCGGGGTTGCTCCAGCTATAATGGACTTGACCAACGTAAATAATATGATCTCCACTGCGAACCTGAGTTACTACTTCGCATTCAAAACAGGCTACCGCATCGCTTAAAACCGGCACCTTTTGTAATCTGCCAGGGATGGATTTCACCTCTCCGGCAATAAATTTGTCAATCTCCCTGCCGGAATTTGAGCCACATAACGAAAGTAAAGGTTTCAGTTCTGGAGAAGGAAACACCAGATTGAAATATTTGCTGTGTTCCAAGCATTCGTGGGAATACCGGCTTGTGCCAATCGAAATTGCGAACATCGGCGGCTGGATCGAAGTTCGCATAAACCATTCTATCGTAATAAGATTATAGTTGCCATCGGGTTTTTGGGTTACAGCCAAAGCCACTTTGGCCGGAAGATGGACTTTGGCATAACTGGTGGAAAGTTCGGTAAGTTGGATCATTGGGTTTTTCACCTCCAGAAGATTTATAATAACAAGCTAATCCTATCTGAGTTTACAGCAAGACAAAACTGTAGGTGGAAGCATCATCCTGGGGCTTGCTTGAAGTGGAGTCGTCAGGGGTGGCAAACTCCGATTTGACATTGAGACCGAATGTCTATATTTCAGGCAATTCTGTTGCTCTGCCATTTCGGAGATTGGCAGCCCTACTGAGGGTGTACCAACGCTTGCTTAAGCAGCGCATAGAGGCGAAATTGGCATTCGCCGGTACAAGCAAGGCCGGTACACCAACCCCTAAAAAAAGAATTTGGTATTTTTCAGAATATGCCTATCATTTAAGTAGGATATATAAAACCTGAAAGGTGGTAACAATGTTCAATCAAGATAGTTTAGATAAATACAAAGCTATGGACAACATTATGTTCCGGCTGATCGACGATGAGGGGAAAGCTCTGGATAAAACCTGGAAACCTTCCCTCGGCAATGAAGAGATAATCCAGGCTTATAAAGACCTGCTGTTCGAAAGAACCGCTGACCTGATGGCAGTAAGTTATCAACGTCAGGGACGGATGTTCACCTATCCACCAAATCTTGGCCAGGAAGCCATACATGTCGCTTCTGGAATGGTGATCAGGGATGATGATTGGTTGGTTCCAGCTTTTCGTGAGCTTGGTGCATGGCTGGCCAAAGGGGTTTCGTTGCAAGAGATCTTTCTCTATTTCAAGGGTAATGAAGATGGTTCCCGTTTTGTAAATGCACGCCGCATGCTGCCTGTTTCAGTTCCAATAGCTTCCCAGCTTGTTCACGCAGCGGGAATAGGTTATGCCTTGAACTACACTGGGGAAAAAGCCGCAGTTTTTGCCTATGTCGGTGATGGGGGAACTTCGGAAGGAGATTTCCACGAAGCTCTAAATTTCGCTGCGGTATGGAATGCGCCAGTCATCTTTGTTGTGCAAAACAATCAATTTGCAATTTCCGTCCCCATAAGCATGCAGACAAAGTCCGTGAATATTGCCATGAAGGGTCTTGCTTATAATATTCCTTCCGTGTTGGTGGACGGAAACGACTTCTTTGCCATGCACGAGGTTATGGCCTTTGCCCGCCAACATGCCATAGAAGGCAAGGGGCCGTTCTTGATCGAAGCCAGAACCTTCCGAATGGGAGCTCATACAACTTCGGACGATCCCACGCGCTACCGCACCAAAGAAGAAGAAGAACACTGGGCAATAAAAGATCCTCTGAAGCGCTTGAAAAGCTACATTGAAGCGAACGGGATTTTTGATCTTGGCCAAGAAGAACAATTGCTCAAGGATTACAAAGCCGCGATAGACAAGGAATTTGAGGCTGCAGAAAACTATCCCGCTTACAAGCTTGACGATGTTTTCGGATATATGTTTGAAAGCTTGCCGGATGAACTGAAGCGGCAGAAAAACAATTACGAGAACTACCTCAGCCATAGTGGAGGTGCTAAATGAAAGTTATGAATATGGTTCAAGCCATCAATGATGCCCTCGATCTGATGCTGACTGCGGACAAGAATGTGGTGGTTTATGGTGAGGACGTAGGAGTGGAAGGTGGTGTTTTTCGTGTAACTGAAGGATTGCAATCGAAGCATAGCGCACTTAGGGTTTTCGATAGCCCTCTTGCAGAATCAGGTATCGCTGGAACAGCACTTGGCATGGCTGTAGCTGGGATGAAACCGATTATCGAAATGCAGTTTGACGGCTTCGTTTATCCGGCTATGAATCAAATTCTGTCGCACATTTCCCGTTTCCGGAACAGGACACGTGGCAAGTTCACTGCTCCTCTGGTGATCCGTATCCCCTATGGAGGTGGAATCAATGCCCTTGAGCATCATTCTGAGAGTCCTGAAGCCTATTTTGGGCATACTCCCGGATTAAAAGTTGTAATTCCCTCCACCCCTTACGATGCCAAAGGATTGTTGATTTCAGCAATCGAGGATCCTGATCCGGTGATCTATCTGGAACCTAAACGTATCTATCGTGCCATAAAGCAAGAGGTTCCGGAAGAGCTTTACCGGATTCCCCTGGGTAAAGCTAAGGTGCTAAACCCAGGAGAACAGCTTACTGTGGTTGCCTACGGCGCTATGATCAGGGAAGCTCAGAAAGCCATCGCAATAGCCAAACAAAAAGGCTATAGCGTTGAGCTTATCGACCTGAGAAGTATCTGGCCAATTGACCGTGATACAATCCGGGAATCTGTTCGGAAAACTGGCAGGATACTGATCGTAACAGAAGCTGCACAAAGCTATGGGCCTGCTGCCGAATTGATGTCCATTGTCAATGAAGAGGCTTTTCTGAATCTGGAAGCTCCGCCTACCCGTTTAACCGGTTTTGATACCGTGATTCCTCTTCCACTGGGCGAAAAGCACTATCTAATTACCCCGGAACGAATCTACTACGAAATTGACAGATTAATCAGGTATTAAAGGAGAGAATGATGCGATATATTTTCAAATTCCCCGATATCGGCGAAGGCCTGGAAGAAGGAAAAATCATCGAATGGTATGTGGAAAAAGGACAGAGCATTTCCTCGGGAGACCCCTTGGTTAAAATGGAAACAGACAAAGTTGTAACCGACATTCCCAGCCCAAAAAGCGGTGTAATAGCCCAGCGTTTTGGGGCAATCGGTGAGACGGTCAAAGTCGGAAATGCCTTGGTGGAAATAGACATTGAAGGAGTTGCAGGCTCAGAAGCCAGCGAAATTGCCAGGCATAAACCTCAAAAAGCCACTGATTCCATGGTAGAAGAAAAAGGCTTTGGCGTGGTTGGCACCATCGAAGTAGCTGGAGACGGTTCATATCTCCCAGCTGGAAATGAAGGTATGGAGACCAAAGCTGAAGTAACCATGCAGAAAAGGAAGGTTCTCTCCACTCCGGTTGCCCGCGCTATGGCTAAGGAGCTGGGATTGGACATAAATAGTATAACCGGAACCGGTCCGGCTGGACGTGTAACCATTAAGGACGTGGAAAAACAAAAACATAAACTTCCAAACGGTTCTCCCATTCCCATTCAAAGTAACATATCCGACGAAGTTGAAATTGTGCCACTAAGTCAAATACGTAAGACCATCGCCAAAAACATGTTACGTTCGAAGCAAAATGCTGCCCACATGAGCGTGATGGACGAAATTGAGGTTTCGCGTTTGGTAGAGTATCGCAATATCCTAAATACCGGGCAGGATGGGATAAAACTCAGCTATCTGCCTTTCATAATCAAAGCCGTGGCGATTGCTTTGAAGAAGCATCCAGTACTTAATGCCGAACTTGATCTGGATAATGAAAGGATTATCTATAAAAAAGCCATCAATCTTGGCTTGGCCATGGATACAGAAGATGGATTGGTGGTTCCGGTAATCAGAAACGCTGACCGGAAAGGACTTCAGCAACTTGCCAAAGAAATATCAGAACTTGCCACCAAAGCCCGTGAACGCAAGCTTAGCCTGAGCGACCTGAGGGATGGGACTTTTAGCATTACCAGCTATGGTTCGATCGGTGGATATTTTGCCGTTCCGGTAATCAATTATCCACAAAGCGCCATCCTGGGGATTGGCAGAATAGCCGACAAGCCGGTGATCAAGGATAATGCAGTAGTTCCGGGTAAAGTGATGCCAATTTCCATGAGCGTTGATCATCGCATCGTGGATGGCGGGGAAGTGGCAAGATTTCTGAATGACCTTCTGGCAATGCTGAAAGAACCTCTCATCATTTGGGCTCTGGAAGGAGGAGAAGCATGAAATACGATTTGATAGTCATCGGATCAGGTCCTGCAGGTTACGTAGCTGCAATCAGAGCAGGACAAACTGGACTGAAAACCCTGGTGATAGACAAGCAATACATTGGAGGGATGTGCCTGAATTGGGGATGTATTCCTACCAAGAACTTATTGGAAAGTGCGAAACTCTTCAGAAGAATTGCTACCCAAGCCAGCGAATTCGGAATTATTGGGATTGATAAGGATAAGCTTGATTTTGACTGGAAGCAGGCCATAAAACGAAGTCAGGGAATAGTTTCCAAGCTGAGCAGAGGGATAGAATATCTCTGGAAAAAAAACGGTGTGGATTTCCTGAAAGCAGAAGCAAGCATCATCTCCCCTACCCAGGTTAAAGCGGGTGAGGACATTTATGATGCAAGCAACATTTTGATTGCCACAGGCTCACGCCCTGCCCCTCAGAAGTTGTTTCCCCATGCCATTGAAATAGAAGAACTGCTCAAGCTCGATAATCTTCCCGAAAAGCCTGTTCTTTACGGAAGGGGAGCCATTATTGCAGAATTGGCGCAGTTCTTTGGCATGATCGGAAAGAAAGCCACAATTGTCCAAAGCGATTCACCCTTGATTCCGGGACTGGATCCATACCTTGAGTCATTCATCCTCAAACGCATGAAAAAGGATAAGATAAACGTATGGCAGGAAAAGGATATCCAGGTATTGGCCGATTCAATAAAACAGGGCGATAACTACCATGAATATGATATGGTTATCAACTGCAGCCTGCGGAAAGCGGTTTTGCCCAACCTGGAAATTGCACTGGAGCAGAGAGACGGCTACCTTGTAGTGGACGAAAACTATCGCTGTTCAGTGCCTACAATCTTTGCAGCAGGAGATGCAAATGGAAAGAGCTATCTTGCTCATGCCGCTTCCAGTCAGGCACTTAGTATTATCAATACAATAAACGGCATTAATAACGATATTCTAACGCAATATCCTATAAACATATATACTGATCCTGAGCTTGCTCAGATTGGAAACACCGAGATTCAATTACGTGATCAGGGAATTGAATATCGAACCAGAGATTTTGGGTTTAATGCCAATGGCAAGGCTTTGGCAGAAGGCAATTCCGAAGGATTTGTCCGTTTGCTATACGAGCCCCAATACCATCAGGTGCTGGGAGTTCAGATCGCAGGCAACAATGCCACTGACCTAATCTCAGAAGCCTCGGTTCTAATGCAACTGGAAGGAACGATCTACGACCTGGCAAACGCCATACATGCTCATCCTACTATTTCAGAAGTATTTATGGAAGTGGCCAGGGAAGCCGAAATAACCTGACCGCACTTTTTCTATTACCTGAACCGACCTGTAGTTAGCCATATTGCTTACATACCACAATCATACCACTTATTCATGTGGTATGATTGCGGTAAGTATGGATAATGATTTAACGAGAAATTGCTGGGATCAGCTTCTTCCTATCCCATAATAAGAGAATCCCAGTGCTTTTACGGTAGCGGGATCATAGAGATTTCTTCCATCGAAAATCACTTTGTTGCGCATGAGCTCGGCAGCACGGTTAAAATCAGGATAACGGAACTGGTGCCATTCAGTGATCAGCATCAATCCGTCGCTGCCTTCAAGAGCACGGTATTCATCTTCGGATAGAACTATATTGGGGTTATTTCCAAAAATCTTCCCCGCTTCTTCCATTGCAATTGGGTCATAGGCCTGCACCTTTGCGCCAAGCTTCAGAAGTTCATTGATAATCACAATTGCCGGAGCTTCACGCATATCATCTGTTTGGGGTTTAAAGGCCAGTCCCCAGATTGTAAATAGCTTTCCAGAAAGATCAGCCCCGAAATGCGAGACCAGCTTGTTTACCAGAACACGTTTTTGGGCGGCATTGACCTCTTCCACAGCCTTCAGGATCTGGGAATTGTAACCTACCTTGCCGGCCATGTGAATAAGGGCTTTGATATCTTTGGGAAAGCAGCTTCCACCATAACCCACCCCTGGATAGATAAACTTATAACCGATCCTGGTATCGCTGCCAATACCATTTCGGACTTCGGAAACGTCTGCTCCATAAGCGTCGCATAATCTGGAGATTTCGTTGATAAAGCTGATTTTGGTAGCCAGAAGGGCATTTGCGGCATACTTGGTCATCTCAGCAGACCGAATTCCCATTACCAGAACCCGGTCATGCGTTCTGCAGAAAGGAGCATACAGGGTTCGCATGATCTCACCTGCTTTGGGATTACCGGTTCCGATCACCACCCTGTCCGGACTCATAAAATCGTCTATGGCTGCCCCTTCTTTCAGGAATTCCGGATTTGAAACCACATCGAAGTTTATTTTAACTGACCGCCTATCCAGTACTTCCTGTATGGCATTGCGAACCAGGTCGGCTGTCCCGATTGGCACAGTTGATTTATTCACGATTATCTTTGGTTCATCCAGACATTCTGCAATTTCCCTTGCTGCAGCCAAAACATGTTGCAGATCAGCGGAACCATCCTCTTCAGGTGGTGTTCCCACTGCAATAAAGATTATTTGCGATCTTTTTACTGCCTCAGACAAGCCCAGGGTAAAGCTAATCCTGCCCGAAACAGTGTTCCTATGAATCATTTCATCCAGACCGGGCTCGAAAATCGGAACTTTACCGGCTTTCAGCATCTCTATCTTTCGCTCATCATTGTCCACACAGATCACCTGATTGCCCATTTCGGCAAAGCAGGCTCCAGTAGTTAACCCAACATAGCCACTGCCAATAACTGCCAGTTTCATATTTTCTCCCTAAAGTAGTTTATAGTATTTTTGATTCCTTCGGCAAGAGAGGTGTGTGATTGCCATCCCAGTTCATGCCATGCTTTTTGGCAGTTTAGCAGCGACCTGTGCAGGTCCCCCAAACGAGCAGGACCAAAACTGGGTTCCGCATCTATTCCCAATTGAGATGTGAGTTCCCGATATAGACCCAGAGTGGTTGTCTCCTTGCCGGTGCCGATATTGAAAGCGTCGTTCTCACCCTTTGACAAAGCTATGAGATTTGCCTGAACACAATCACCCACATAAACATAATCACGGATCATCCCTTCCGGTTCACCTGCATAACGATAAACGGTGGGTATTGATCCCTTCATCAGCATTTCGATAAACAAAGACACCACTCCCGCCTCACCATGTGAAACCTGTCTTGGGCCATATACATTGGCATAACGCAGAACTGTGTAGCAAAGCCCGAATTGGTGCCGGTAGAAATAAAGGTAGTCTTCTCCCACCATTTTATTGATGGCATATACGGACAATGGCTTGGGATTAAAGGTTTCGCTGGTTGGATATTCATCGGCTTCTCCATACATGGCTCCTCCTGAAGAAATGTAGATTATCTTCTGAACATTATGTCTGATGCAGCACTGTAAAAGGTTTACCAAGCCATAAACGTTGGTCGTAACGTCTTTCAGGGGATTGCTGATTGAAAGTGGAACGCTAATCTGGGCAGCATGATGGTTCACTATATCAGGTTTTTCTTTGGCAAAAATATCATCCAGGGAATTGTCGCAAATGTCCTGATGGTAGAATACCGCTTGGGGATTAACATTATGCCGGTATCCCGTGGAAAGATTGTCCACTATTACCACTTGATGCCCAGCCTCAAGATATGCATCTGCCACATGGGAAGCGATAAACCCAGCGCCGCCTGTCACCAGAATCTTCATATTTTACTCCACAATTTCAAATTCACCCACGATTTTCACGTAAATGGTATCCACTTTGACGATTACGGCTTGGCGAAGGATGTTAACCTGCAAGCGAACTTCGTCAAGTTTTGTATGGTCTTCCACCAGCCCGTGCATTCCTTTTAATGGCCCACCCGTTATCTCCACTTCCAGTCCCTTACTTAGCCAGAGAGCTGGTTTTACATCGACTTCCTTTTCCAGAGTACCATGAATTGCCCTCAGTTCTGTCAGTAACTCCGCTTGTGAGCGAACCTTGATGAAGGACGTAACATAACCGGAAATGAGCACCTTCTGCCGGGCCTGGTGATCCAAAACCATAAAAACATAGGAGGGAAACATCACTGTATCAAAAGTAACCTTGCGGCGCTGATAAATCCTGGTGGCGGAATATTGTGGCAGATAGTAGTTTATGCCATTATTAATTGCATATTCTGCCAGTTTTTTCTCGCTTCTGGGCTTTGTGTGCGCTACCATCCAGGTAAGGCCATCTTTATAAAGCTTTAGCTCTCCGAAAAGCTCATCAACATGTACAGGTTTATGGGTTGCCATATTAGTATCGGTAATGGTCAGCTTTGTAAGGGCCTTCTATTGGAACATTAATATATGCAGCTTGTTTCTTACTGAGGTGGGTAAGCTGGACCCCAAGTTTTTCCAAATGCAGCCTTGCGACTTCTTCATCAAGTATTTTTGGCAGAGTATAAACACCTATCTCGTGTTCGTTTTGCCAAAGATCTATTTGCGCCAGGACTTGATTACTGAATGAACAGCTCATTACGAAAGAGGGATGCCCGGTGGCGTTGCCCAGATTTACCAATCTTCCTTCAGAGAGAAGAATGATCGCCTTTTCGTTGGGTAGCTTAATGAGGTCAACCTGAGGTTTGATAGTGATTTTTTCCACTCCCTCAAGTTCATAGAGTTTGTTCACTTGGATCTCATTATCAAAATGGCCAATATTGCACACGATGGCGTTTGCCTTCATTTTCAACATGTGGTCAACCCTGATCACATCACAGTTGCCAGTAGCTGTTATAAAGATATCCGCGATTTCCACCAGATTATCCACCGTATTCACTTCGAATCCTTCCATGGCAGCTTGTAAGGCGCATATAGGATCTATCTCGCTTACGATCACTCTGGCTCCAAAACCGCGCATGGATTGAGCACAGCCCTTCCCAACATCGCCATAACCACAAACCATAATAGTCTTTCCTGCCACCATAATGTCTGTTCCGCGTTTGATGCCATCAGCCAGGGATTCCCGGCAACCATAGAGATTGTCAAATTTGCTCTTGGTAACGCTGTCATTCACATTGATGGCAGGAAGAAGCAGTATACCGCTTTCCATCATCTGATATAATCTATGAACACCTGTAGTAGTCTCTTCACTGACACCTTTCAGGTTTTTTATCGCTTTGTGCCAACGCTGGGGGTCTGCTGTCAGATTATCAATTATCAACTGCTGCACAATGCGCATTTCTTCAATTTCTGAATCTGCTTGAGGTAATACTCCGCTTTTTTGGTATTCTTCTTCTATGCGAAATCCTTCGTGAACCATCAACGTAGCATCTCCCCCATCATCAACAATCAGGTTTGGCCCGTTTTCCCAGGTGAGAGCCATGAATGTGCACCACCAATATTCAGATAAAGTTTCACCCTTCCAGGCAAAAACCGGAATACCTTTGGCTGCGATGGCTGCAGCAGCATGATCCTGGGTTGAAAAGATATTGCAGCTTGCCCATCGGACTTCTGCTCCAAGCTCTACGAGGGTTTCTATCAAAACGGCTGTTTGCACCGTCATATGCAGGCTGCCGGTAATCATAGCGCCTTTCAGAGGTTTATTATGACGATAACGCTCTTTGATAGCCACCAAACCAGGCATCTCAACTTCAGCCAGATCAATTTCTTTCCGTCCCCAGTCAGCCAGCTTAATATCGGCAATCTTATATTCCATGTTTACTCCTTTACTAAGGTTAAGAAGGGTCACAAGATCCAAAAGTTCTTATGACCCCATATACTTAATTGATTATATAGTTTTTTTAACGGCGAAATCTATCGCCACCTCTTCCACCATCACGACGTCCGCGGTCACCACCTCTATCATCGCGACGAGGTGGTCTGGGCTGCATTTCAGGTCTTTCCTTGGGAGCATTGGGATCAGGCTCGGGGTTACCTTCCACACCTTTCATGGTAAGTGATAGCTTGCCTTTATCCATACCCAGGGATTTTACATGGACTATGTCGCCCATTTTTACCATGTCCAGAGGATGGTTGATCCGACTGGTATGCATTTGGGAAACGTGCACCATACCTTCTTTCATCCCGCCCAACACTTTCACGAACACGCCATAGGGTTCGATCCTGGTAACCGGGCCTTCCATCATTTGACCTTCCACGGGGTCAACCGCGATACCCTGAATCATTTCCTTGGCTTTGGTAATGGAGGCTTTATCTGGAGAAAGGATGCGTACTGTGCCATCGTCACTAATGTCAATGGCTACCTGACAGACTTCGATGATGGATTTGATCATCTTTCCTGAAGGTCCAATGATCTCGCCGATCTTATCAACCGGCACTTTGAAGGATTCTATTCTGGGTGCATATGGGGCTAATTCTTCTCTGGGACCAGGAATGCAGGCAGCCATCAGATCAAGAATTTGTAATCTGGCAGTTTTGGCTTTCTCAAGGGCTATCCGCATGATGTCTTTGGTAATGCCTTCGATCTTGATGTCCATCTGCATGGCGGTGATCCCATCTCGGGTTCCCGCACACTTGAAATCCATGTCGCCAAGATGATCTTCCAAGCCCATAATGTCAGTCAGAACCACATATTTGTCGCCTTCCATGATCAGTCCGTTGGCTATGCCTGCTACGGGAGCTTTTATGGGAACGCCACCAGCCATCATAGCAAGGCAACCGCTGCAAATGGAAGCCATTGATGAGGAACCATTCGATTCCAGGGTGTCTGCCACAATACGCATTGTATAAGGAAATTGTTCCTTATCGGGAATAATGGCTTTCAGGGCACGTTCAGCTAAGTTGCCATGGCCAAGTTCACGTCGTCCGGTAGGACCCATTCTTCCAGCTTCACCAACGCTAAATGGCGGGAAGTTGTAATGCAGGTAGAAGCTCTTTTTGTATTCTTCTTCCAGTCCGTCTATCACTTGTTCATCGGTTCCCCCACCCAAGGTGACTGTTCCAAGGGATTGGGTTTCTCCACGGGTAAACAGGGCAGATCCATGGACACGTGGCAGGACATCAATTTCACAGGTTATGTCGCGCAGGTCATCCAACCCGCGACCATCGACCCGATGATGCTTTTGCAAAATCGAATCGCGGACATAACGTCGGATGAGCTCTTCGAAGGCTTGTTTGAAGAACTTTTCATTTTCTTCCCAGGTTTCTGTATCTTCCGAGCTGAATTTCTCGGTCATCTCGTTTTCTGCGGCATCGAAGGCATCCTGGCGTTCCTGCTTGCCAAGAATAACAGCGGCCTCTGCGATGCGGGAACCAAAACCTGATTCCACTTTGTTCATGATCTCCTCGGGAATACCAACCAACTGCACTTCCACTTTTTCCTTACCACAAGCAGCAACAAATTCATTTTGCAGGGCGCAAAGCTGTTTGATGGCTTCATGGCCGGTATACACAGCATCCAGCATGGTCTCTTCGCTTAACTGCTGGGCAGCTGATTCGATCATTACAACACTGGTTGCACTTCCAGCGACAGCCAGGTTTAATTTGCTTTTACTGTCGATATCCTTAAGGCTGGGGTTGACCACCAGTTGGTCGTCAATCAGGCCAACCGTTACACCGGCAATTGGGCCATGGAAAGGAATATCTGAGATTGACAATGCCAGGGAAGCAGCGAAAACACCAAGCGCTGAGGCATCATTTTCGCCATCGAAGGCAAGAACGTTGTAAACCACATGCACCTGATTGCGGAATCCATCAGGAAACAAAGGGCGAATCGAGCGATCGATAACCCGCGCCGAAAGTGTGGCGTCTGTGGAAGGCTTTGTTTCACGCTTGAAAAAACCGCCGGGAATCTTTCCTGCAGCATACATCTTTTCGATGTAGTCAACAGTCAATGGGAAGAAATCCTGGTCGGGAGCTGCATCTTTGGACATGGTGGCAGTACAGAGCACTGCTGTTTCACCATATTGGACAAAAACCGCACCATTAGCCTGTTTGGCCATTTTTCCAGTTTCCACGATTAGTTTTCTGCCGTTGAAGTCAATTTCACGGCGGGTAATATTGAAGTTATGCATAACTTCTCCTTTTTCTTGTATCTGCGGGAGAAGAAGCAATAGGCTGAAAGGTTAACCTCACCTCTTAGCTTATTGCTAATTGCTCCCGAAGAAGGTTAGTTGTATAAAGTGAAAAGTGGATGCCAGGTTAAGAACCAAACATCCACTTTCCGTTAATATCCTGGCTATGTATTGTATTTTGCAACACTATACAATCTAACGAGTTTACTTTCTGATGCCAAGCGTCTTGATTAATTCACGGTAGCGGGTAATGTCTTTCCGTTTCAGATAATCAAGGAGACGCCTGCGCTGCCCGATCAGCTTCAACAGGCCACGCCGGGTGGAAAAATCCTTGGTGTGCACTTTTAGATGCTCAGTGATATCTTTGATCCTGGTAGTGAGCAAAGCAACTTGCACTTCCGGTGAGCCAGTGTCTGATTCATGGAGTTTAAACTCTGCCATGATAGCTGTTTTAGCCTCAGGTTTTAAAGGCATTTCATCCTCCAGATGATTTATGGTGCCATGGTTTGGGATAAGGGGTTTTTGGCAAGGAATATTTTGGTTAACGGGTTAGCAAGTTAACGGGTTAACCTTTTAACCAGAATGGTGGAGGTGGCGGGAATCGAACCCGCGTCCAAAAAACCGCTTACCCATGATTCTACATGCTTAGTTGTCTTTGAGCTTGATAAACTGAGTGAAAGACAATCAGACCTCAGCTTACGCAGCCGATAGGCTTAGGCAGAATATATCGGCGGTCAATTCTGCGGCGTCCGCACTGTTACGACGCCCAATCCCCTTCCGGCGGCCCGAAGAGGTTGGACGTTAGCAGGCTTATGCTGCTAAGGAGTAGTTGTTATTTGCAGTTAATTTTGCGTTGCCACTTGATAACGGAGTGGATGACAATCTCCGGCATGCCTCACAAGCACTCAAAGTTCCCTGTCGAAACCATTTCACCCCCTATATGCTGGAAAGATCTTATGTTCTTTAATGCCATGATAATCAGAATGACTATAAAGTCAATCGATATCATTTCTTTGGGCTCTGCTACTCTCTGGAAATGCATGATCTGATGGTGCTGAGAGCTTCACCAGAATAAACACACTTTACGGGAATAAGGGGGCAATAAGCGTGAATTAAGGGTTCGACGCTTGATTCACCCTTAATGCTCCCATAGTGCAAGCGATTACAATGATTATATCTCAAAAAAAATGGAGCTAAATGGGGGATTCGAACCCCCGACCTACTGATTACGAATCAGTTGCTCTACCGGACTGAGCTAATTTAGCGTTTAGTTATTCTTAAAGTGTAAGGCTGAAGGGGATTATCTGTAAAATATCCCTGGCTGGTACGGATATTCTCCGTTTCCAGTACCTGCACTTCCGGCCCCATATCCAGACTGAACCGTAACGTGCTTACCAACTGCACATTCACCCTGCTTTCAGTTTCAATGTTCCGTGGGTACCAATAAGTGTCTGTTGGGAATTCAAGGCTGGACGCACCATCCGAAATGGATTTCCATTCAGGAAGCGGTATCCAGTAACTGAAGCGGAATTTGATGGCGGTTTCTTCAGACTTGTATGGTTCCAGATTATAGCTGAAGCAATTTACCAGTGTGCTGTCAGTAAGTAATTCCGGGATAGGCAAAACAGGCTCAAAGTGCTCAGGAACAAGGTCTTTGGTGATTAGCGGCATCAGTGGTTTATCCTGAACAAAGACCTTCTCCACTCTTGCTGATTTGGAAAGAAAAAAGCTATAATAATCCGCTTTCCTAAGCAACACCGGCATTACTGAGAACTCAGCATTAATATACATTCTTTGCAAACTAGTGTTAACTCTGAGATCAATATTGTAAGCAACAGGGCTAAGCAATGCAAACTTGGGAACTTCCTGCTCTTCAGCGAACAAGCTGAGACAAAGCAGCATCAAGATTATGGCAAAATATATGTTACGCATATCGATCTCCTGAAAATTCACTATGTGCGCTGCATTTCTTTTCAGGGGTGCTTTTCCGTCAAGGATTTTCAACCTTACTTCATCAGGATTGCCTTGCTGGTGGCTATTACTCCTGCGTTTTTAATCCTGACCAGATAAATACCAGAAGCAACCGAGCGTTTATCCCTATCTGTCCCGTCCCACAGGAAACTGTGATCACCGGAATCGAGGTTGTCCTTTACCAGGTTTCTTACCAATTGCCCCTTGAGGTTATAGATGTTTATCTCGGTTTCTCCCCGCATGGGCAGATAGCAAGAGATGCGGGTATCTGGATTGAAAGGATTGGGACTGATTCTTAGGGTCGGTTTTTGAATGGCTGATCTCGCTGTAACAACCCTATCCTGAATGGTGTAGGATTTCTCGTTGAGGTAAATTGTAAAAGATTTCAGGCAATCCTGAGTTTGCGCTTGCAGGTAATAGTAGTTGTTTGGCCAATTGATCTCTGAAAGGGAAGATGCTGCTGCCCACCCAGTCCACTCGATCAATCCCACATTATCAAACCATGCTGTTGATGTTGATCCGCCACCCGTAAGGCTTAATCGGATATCATAATAATAGGCGTTGGATGGAATCGTGAGCTCTTTATAATAATATGTCCAGCCAGTGCTTCCTGTTATATTTGCGTTGATATTCTCTGTGCCTATGGTGGTTCCAGTAGTTCGGCTGGAATAGTATCTGATAATGATATTCGCAGTTCCCGCATTCTCTGTTTTAATCCAGCCTTGCAGAGTGTATTTAATAGTGTTATCATACCATTTGCATTTATCGGAAATGGTGGAGGTGGTACTGGAAGTTCCTGATGCAGTAAGCTTGGCACTTCGTGCTCCGTCAAAAGGAGAAGTCGTTTCATAGGCGGGAGGAGTCCAGATCGATGCTCCGCCTTCATCCTCAAAGTTACCATACCAGATTGTTTCATTACCAAGTCTGACTTGTATATCCCCAGCTGGCTCAATAGCAGTTATCCCGCTTATCGAACCTCTACGGGGCAGCTTTATGGGTGTACTTATGTTATATGCTCCCAGATGATTTGTCAGGTTTTGGGTAAACGAAAAGGCATTTATGCTGACCGCCGGATTATCCTCATCCATAAGCACCTTTGCCTGCATAGCTTCACGGTCGACCCATAAACGGGTATTCAGATCACGTGAACGCTGTGCCAGATAATCCAGGATGTAGGTTCCCAATTGGCCAGTAGCCGGTTTGGGAATGTAGGCATCGATAAAAAAAGGCTTTACCCGGAAATTTTTAAAACCCGTAGGATAGGCATCAGCATATAGAATCATGGTTGGCATGGTTTCGGGATAATCCAGATCAAACACAAAATTACCCAGAGAATGGGCGATCAGTTTATTTTGATAAACTTCCAGACCATGAATGATATGCGGATGATGCACAATCACCAGGTCTGCCCCACTGTCGATAGCTCCGTGCCGGAGTTCAATATCCCATTGATGGGGAACATCGTTTCGATAGTTATAATCTTCGTCCTGATCGTCACTCAGGAAAGGATTGCCTTTGTCGTAGCCAGAGCCTGGTGTTAGCGAATATTCGCTGCCCCCATGCATTTCCACTATCTTCAGATCGGCAACCTCATCCACTTCGGCAAGTTGCTGTTGAACATAATATGGAGTCATATAAGCAAAGCCCGGTTTATTATATCCGGCTTGCAGAAAAGGCTGGGCATTGTTGTATTGTCCCGTTCTATCGCAGCTTCTCAGGAAAGCAAAGTTCAATCCCTTGCGATTGACGAAGGTCGGAGTATAGGCTTCATAGGAATTGGCACCTGAACCGCTATATTTTATCCCCGCATCATTTAAGAGCCCTTGCATTTGCTGTAGAGCGCTTAAACCATAATCCAAGGTATGGTTGTTGGCACTGCTTACCACATCAATGCCGGCATAAACCAATCCTGAAACATTGGAAGGGCTTCCGCGATAGACAATGCTTTTAGTGGGATGGGGTGTTCCCACATTGGAAAGAACTACCTCGAGATTTGCAACATTGATGTCTGCAGCATCCCCAAAATAAGGTTTACTGGGTGCAAAAATGGCATTTACGCCCTGAGTCGGAATGATCCCTCCTGCACTTTCATACCTACGGGCCAGCATGATGTCTCCCACGAAGTTAATAGTAACCGGCAAATCGCTGGGGCCTTGTTCCAAAGTGATCTCCGTGGCGGCATAACCAAACTTGCCCGTATCATCGGTAACCGTTAAGGTAACAGACCAGGGATGATCAGATTGATTGGTGTAAAGATGATAGGGATTGGCCAGCGTGCTATAAGTAGAATCTCCAAAATCCCATTGATAAGTAAAAACGTCGCTGTCCGGATCGGTAATCAGGCTGTTGAATTGAACAGCCGTATTTCGATAAGTTGGGATCGAACAGCTTATGGATACTCTGGGAGGGACTGGCAAATCGGTGCTGATGTCTTCTATGGCGTCGAATAGGACCGTTCTGGAAGTAGAAATGTCATCCAGGTCATTGATATAGATTATTCCGTTCAAAACGGGCAAATATCCCCAAAATGCCTGCCAGTCCGAGGCTACAGGTAATTGATAGGTATTCCATTGCCCGCTTGTAAAAGCACCCTGATATACCGGTACCCAGGATTCAATATCCAGAATGCGGTTCCCTGCAAAACTGTAGAACAACTGATGCACACCATCCGTGAAACCTATTCCCTGCACTTTGGCTACATTAGAGGAAGAACCAGGTGTGGGCTTTACTTTTACCTGTATAACCCCCACGCTGTCGATTGCATAGGGTATGATTTGTTGTAGTTTCCAAGTGTTTCCGCTGAGTTTCAAGCTATATGAACTGCCGTCTGGGGTGTCAGCATCCAGATTCCAGGCATCGGGTTGAATGTCTTCAGTTGCCCAGGAAACCAGGGTTACACTGCCACTGTCGAAATTCTCCAGGGGAGTTAACCGCACTGCTGCAGGCAAACAGATAAACATAAGCCACATGGCTATGATCAAAGTAAGAACTTTGGGCATGGGAACCTCCATGTCTATGCATCAGTAATAATATTATCCAAATATTCATGAAAGCAATTTTCATGCCATTTGGTGGGTTTGTAATATGGAATTCCGATGCTGATGTATTAGCAGGATGCGGATCATTCTACATTGCCTACTTAGTCAAGTACTAATATGGGAGTTCGGCAACCTATACTACATACTATTCCACTGTTACGCTTTTAGCCAAATTACGCGGTTGATCCACATCAAAGCCTTTCAGATCAGCCACATGGTAAGCCAATAACTGCAATGGAATGACCGAAAGCAATGGTTGCAGGTTGGTCAGGGTATCGGGAATATGTATTACGTGTTCAGAAATTTTACTCAGCTCCGTATCTCCTTCGGTGGCGATGGTCACCAGCCTGGCTTTACGGGCTCGCACTTCTTGCAGATTGGAATAAATCTTATCGTAAAGAGGATCTTTCGTGGCAATGGCGATTACCGGCATATTTTCATCGATCAGGGCAATAGGGCCATGTTTCATTTCAGCGGCAGGATAACCCTCAGCATGGATGTAGGAGATCTCTTTCAGTTTTAAAGCGCCTTCCAAGGCAACCGGGTAGTTTACTCCTCTGCCCAGATATAGTGCGTGCTGGCAATCTTTGATACTGGCAGCAATTTTTCGGATATCATCGTTCAAAGCCAGAATTTTTTCCACTTTAGCAGGTATCTGCTCCAGCTCTTTGATGTATTCCATACCCTGGGTTGTGGACAAAACGCTCATCCGGCCCACCAGCACAGAAAGCAGCACCATGATCGTAACCTGTGAGGTAAAGGCTTTGGTGCTTGCCACTCCGATCTCGCTTCCGGCATGGATGTAAGTTCCTCCGTCACTTTCCCGGGCAATTGTGCTGCCCACTACATTGGTTATTCCCAAAACTCTGGCACCTTTGGCTTTCGCTTCGCGCATGGCAGCAAGGGTGTCGGCAGTTTCGCCGGATTGGCTGATTACAAAAACCAAAGTGTCTTCGGGGATGATGGGATTACGGTAACGGTATTCCGAGGCATATTCTGCGTGAACGGGAATGCGGGATATGTCCTCAATAATGTATTTTCCTATCAAAGCAGCGTGGAATGAGGTTCCACAGGCCACCAAGTGTATCTGTTTGATCTTGCGCAGTTCAAAGGTGGGAAGATTCAAACCTCCCAGTCTGGCTGTGCCAAGCTGGTCATTTATTCTGCCCCTAAACCCGTTTCCTATGGTGATCGGTTGCTCGTTAATCTCCTTGAGCATGAAATGTTTGAATTTCCCCTTTTCGATGGCAGATATGTCCCAGTCCACAACTGATATTTCAGGTTTAACGCTCAGCTTGTCCAGAGTTGTGATTTCGAAACCATCTGCGTGCACAGTGCAGATTTCATTATCCTGCATATAGATCACCCTTTTGGTATGGATCACAATGGCACTTACATCGCTGGCAATAAAATGTTCGTTATCACTGATCCCGATAATAAGCGGACTGCCCTTACGCACTGCGATCAGTTTCTCAGGATGTTGCCTGGAAAGCACTACAAGTCCGTAGGTGCCTTCCACGCGCTTCATGGCTTCACGGACAGCATCTTCCAGGCTGGGCTGATTAGTCTGGTACTGCTCGATAAGGTGAACAATCACTTCGGTGTCGGTATCGCTAACGAATCTATGCCCCAGCTCTATCAGACGTTCACGCAGCAGCTTATAATTTTCAATTATTCCATTGTGCACGATGGCAATTTCGCCCTTGCAGTCCAGATGCGGATGAGCATTTACTTCATTCGGTTCGCCGTGGGTAGCCCAACGTGTATGTGCAATGGCGACGGTTCCACTGCATTTGTTGGGTTCTGGCAGACTGCGTTCCAGCTCAATGATCTTGCCTTGTTTTTTATAAAGTTGAAGTTCATCCTTGTGGATCAGGGCACAACCTGAGCTGTCATAACCTCTGTATTCCAGTCTTTTCAGGGCTTCCACGACGATGGGCAGGGCATTGCGTTGACCAATGTATCCTACTATTCCGCACATTTTTCAGCTCCTTTTTCAGTAACTTTATGAAATCCCCACAATGCCAGGACAAGGACTACTACGGCTGGAATGGCAACCCAAAAACGCAGGCTGTCTTCACCGCTCAGGAAAGGTTTCAGCCAGGCAGCGCTGCCAAATGTCGTTACAAACAACGCCAGGCCATTATTGATGGTATGTGACAACATACTGTTGTAGATGGACCCGGAGCGAACAGTCAGATAGCCCAACAATATGCCCAATAGAAGTACCGGGAAAAACCTGAAGGGATCCAGATGGAACAATGCAAAAAGCAGCGCACTGATAATCACTGCCCACTTTGGACCCCATTTCTCAAAGAATCTGATCATAAATCCCCTAAATAGCGTTTCTTCGCAAATACCGGGAAGTACTGCCATCACCAGAAACACCTTCAGGGTGGAGCTATCCATGGTAAAGAGCCGGGAAAGCTGCTCCAGATATTCCTTCGGAAAAGGATAAATCAGATTGATTAGATGGGCGATCAAAGACACCAGAATCGCAGCTGGCACCGCAATAAACGGTATCAAAACAAGTTCTTTCAGGGCAGGGGCTTTCTGACGCAAAATTTCTTTCGACTTCATTCTAAGAAGCCTTAAAATCAATAATACCGGCAAGGCAATGATCAATAACTGGGTTTGGATCAGTCCGTTGAACAGGTCTTTACTCTGCAGATACCCACCGAGGTAATATAACACGATCAATGCCACTGAGAAATACACGATTCCATAATATGGGCTGAAGAAATTGCCTTTGTTCTTTTTAATTGCCTTCAATCCACCGCTTTCTTCATCTGCGCGGAAGAGTATTGACTCGGTGGTAAACAGCTTGATTGTAGCCCAAATGGCCAGAACGTCCAGCAGGATGGTGCTGCCAACTGTAACCAGCAGGTTGGTGAGCGTATATTCATGGATCATTACTGCCTTGAACAGCAGCGCAATATTGATTACTGGGATCAGAGCCCAGAGGTTGTTGATCTCAGCTGTGGGTAGAAAGCTGATGAAACCCATCATCATGGCCAGCATCATGATCGGTTGTTCATAGGTTCTGGCTTCCTTCATATTTCGGCTGAAAGTGGATACAGAAAGCAAGATGGCTGCAAACAGGGTGGCAAGGGGAATCATGGCAATCAACAGGATAAATATTGCGCTGACAGGCATTTGGACCCCGGCCATATCCTTGGATTGATTGGCCAGCATGAACTTCAGCGAGACACTGATACTGAAAAGGTTGATCATAACGTTCAGCATGGCCAGAGTGATGATGGTGAGATATTTACCAAACACGATCTCTTTACGTCCGGCTGAAGATACCAAAAGAGTTTCGAGGGTCTTGCGTTCCTTTTCTCCAGCCACCAGATCTGCGGCAACCGTGGAAGCGCCTGCCACCAACATCATGATCACAATATAGGGTAAAAACATCCCCAAAAACATGCCCATCTTTTTTTCGGCGGTAGAGGTGTCCAATTCCCTGATCGCTATCAGATTCAGAACTTCAGGGTTCAAGCCCCGTGAGTTCAGGAAAGTTTTTTGCATCTCTTTTTCCCGGTTACGGAGAGCATCTTTCAGATTGGAAAAGATCATCTTGCCCTGTTCTTTGGATTTGTCATATTGCACCGAGATCTTATAATATGTCAAACCATCCGTCCCCAGAGAATCTTTCAGGGTCAGAATTGCCTGGATGTCCTTCTCCTTATACAGGGTCTGGCTGCTGGGCGTGTATGGTAAAAGGGTATAATTCTTGATCTTTTTGATATCTCCCAGAAAATCCTGGCTTATATCGCTATTTATGCTATCAGCTACAGCAATGGTTGCTCCGCGTTCTTCCAAAACGTTCATCTGACGCATCATCAGCGAATTGAACCCCACAATCAGGATGGGATAAAGGATCACCGGCAAAATAAAGGTGGTGAAGATGGTTCGTTTATCCCTAAGAACTTCCAGAGTCTCTTTACGGTAAACGATCAGCGTTTTCTTAAAATTCATGGGACAGCACCTCCGCTTCATCGGTGAATTGGTTTACATAGAACACGAAAATATCATCCAGATCAGTAGCATTGGATGCTTGCCGAAGCTCATCCAGAGTTCCGTCCGCCAGCACCAGACCTTTATGGATCATCACTATGCGGTCGGCCAGCCTTTCTGCTTCACGCATGATGTGAGTGGAAAAGAGCACGCACTTGCCCCGCTGCTTGCATTGCCTGATAAAGGCAACAATGTTACGGGCCGTGAGGATGTCCAACCCGGCTGTAGGTTCGTCAAAAATCATCACCGGTGGATCGTGGATAATGGAGCGGACAATGGACACTTTTTGTTTCATGCCTGTGGAAAGGAATTCAATTTTTTTATCCAGAAATTCATTCATATCCAGCAGATCTGCCATTTCAGCGATCCGCTGTTTAATCGTGGCATCATCAATGCTGTAAAGACGCCCAAAATAGGTGATGAATTCCCTGCAGCTAAGCCGGTTGTAAAGTCCGGTGTCACCAGAAAGAAAGCCGAGATTTTCCCTTACTTTCTGAGCATTGGTCTTGATGTCCCAACCCATAATTTCGGCGGTGCCTGAACTGGGCTGGAAAACTGTGGAGAGGATCCGCATAGTGGTGGTTTTTCCGGCTCCGTTCACCCCCAAGAGACACACTATCTCACTGTCATGAGCCTCAAAACTGACGTCGTTTACTGCATAGAACAGACTGCCATCCTTTTGGGGAAAGGTTTTGGTCAGGTTACTAACTTTTATCATGTATGCTCCTGATTCTCATAAGCTTAGTTTCACAATTCCTTATCTACCGGCTGGGGTTTTTTGTCGAGATATTTCTCTGGTCTTGCTTCCTGCCCACCCGTAAGCCACCCGTATGCCACCCGTAACCCTCGCCTATCGGATGTAGGTGGATAACGGGAGGAACAGCAGTGCTATCCGCCATATAAGAGACGAAGATTGGAAACTCAACACATCAAGAATATAAGGCTAAACTGCCAGGGATTATCTGGAAGAGATCGCTTGAACAGGACAGCCGTTGAAATCCACCTGGTTGCCCTTTTCGCAAATCCCGCAATTAATGCATTTATGCTTGTCTATCACAGCTTTTTCATTAACCAGGCTGATTGCGTTCACCGGACAGGCCGTAATACAGAGCTGACATCCGATACACTTATCCGGATCAACCTTGTAGGTGCCCAGCACTTTTTCCACCTTGGGCTTTGGTTCGGAGGCAGGTTTGGTTGTTTCGATTTTTTGGGTAGTCACTATCTCCTGGGGAGCCGTAGTTGCCCTGGGAGGCATGGGAATAGCTTTTGGGGCTACGTTTGGGGACTTGGGAGGCGGTGCTCCGATCCCATCCACGCATCTCCGGCAGCCAATGCACTTTGCTGTTTCGATCACAGCCTTTCCCCTATCCATGCGGATTGCATCCACCGGACAAACCTTAATATAACTTTGCGGGATGAAAAACACCCGCCACAGCAGGATTCCACAAACAACTAACAGACCAGTCAGTAATAATATCTTCAGCACAAGGTTCATTTCGTTTCCTTTTCACAGCAGATGGTCCCTGACTTGGGACATTTCTCGGCGCACATCAGGCAATGAATGCAGTCAGGGCTTTGCACATATTCATTTTCAAGCAGGTTGATATTCATGGGGCAATAAAGTGAACAGCATCCGCAGTCCACACAGCGTTCCAGATTTCGGTGAATTTTGCTTCGTCTTAGGCCAAACACTGCGCCGATCCCTTCAAAGGTATTCAGCAAAGCAGCATAAGGACAAAGCCATCTGCACCATGATCTTTCTACAAAAGCAGCCCCAATCGAGATTAGAAGAAACACGGCCAAACCAGGTATTGCCAGCCTGGGCAGTAGGGACAGGGCATACAAAGGGCATAGCACAATAAAGAAATAGGTTATCCCCAGGACAGACAACAAAGTCGTAAGCACCAAAACAATGTATTTCAGCTTGGAGAGCCGTCTTTCATGGTATATTGGAATTCTGTTTTTAGTCCGGTATTTGCGTCCCCGCAACGAAAATATGGCTTCCTGCCAGGTCCCTAAGGGACATAAGTATCCGCAGAACTGTCTTCCAAAAAACATGCTGTGGATCAGGATACCAATGCTTATGGCCACCGTAAGCCCGAAAATCGCCAGGATAGAACCCATAATCACGCCTTTATTTAACCCAAAACAGATGGTGGCAAAAGGACAAAAGGCATGCATGGCATAGGGGTATCCGATAATCATCAAAACAAGGAATCCTGCCCCAAGGATCAGTCCAAAAAGCTGAACCAGAAGTCTGAGACCTTGCGAAGCTCTAATTTGCTTAAGCATGGATTATCTCCCTGCGGGCTTGCGCACTTAATCTGTCGCGTACCGGAACGGTTTCCCCGTAAAGCAGTTCATGATAAACAGGCAGATTCTGACGAGTATAAATCCCCAGGTAAACGTGCTGAGGGTCATTTGCCAGCTCAATGGCCTGCATTGAAGATGAGGGTATTATCTCCATTAGTTTAACATGTTGGTTTAAATAGCTGTAGGTATTGTTATAGCTTACACACGGTTGCATTACTTCTATAAAGGAAAAACCCTTATGCTCAATCCCGGCTTTGATGAGAGCCGCAAGATGTTCAGGATTGGCGGAAAAGCCCCTGGCCACAAAGCTTGCTCCTGCTTCCAGCAAGAGTGGAATTGCCCTGAATGGCCTTTCGATACTCCCAGAAGGCGTAGAAAGCCCCTTATAGCCAGGTTCACTGAGAGGTGAAAATTGTCCAGTGGTAAGACCATAATTGCCATTATTATGTAAAATTAGCGTAATATCCATATTGCGTTTGGCAGCAAAAAGGGTATGTTCCAGCCCTTCGCCAAGGCTATCGCCGTCTCCGCCAAAGCTGATGACCTTGAGCCGCGGATTGGCAAGCTTGATGCCCTGGGCAGTGGCGGTTCCCCTGCCATGTAAACCGTAGATTCCGCTTAGTGCCAGGTAATCGAATATTTTGCCATGGCATCCAATCCCGCAGGTGATAACTATGTCGCTTAGCTTTGTGCCTTCATCCACCAGAGCCGCAAGAGCCTTTTTGAAGGCATTTAGAATCCCAAAATTGCCACAGCCGGTGCACCAGGTGTTTTCTTTTCCGGTTCCCAGATCACGCATCAGAGCACCTCCTCCAAAAGTCCAGCCAGTTCGATTGGATCAAAGGCACGTCCATCGTAACGCAGGATGCTTTTCTTCAGCCTGAGTTCCATGTTCTGCCTGAGGTATCTTTCCAGGTTACCTGTAGAACTATGCTCAAGGACAACGACTTCCTGCCCCTTATAGGCCTCCAACTCCTTATCAGGAAAGGGCAGCAGATAGATCAAAGCTACGATTGTGAACTGCTTGGCACAGTGTTTCTGCGCTTCCCTAAGCTCCAGAACGGCTGAACCATAGGCAAAAACAGGTGTCCCTTCCCCACCGTAAATTTCAATCCGGCGATATAATCCGGTTGCCACAGCAAGCGCATCACTTTTCCGATTGCGCTTATCCTTCATTGCTACCATCGGTTCTGCTTTATCGGTTCTGAGCCCGGATGGCAAATGCTCATGGGAATTCCATTTGATCACGGTGGCGTCGGATACATTGTCGCTTCCCGGAAACAGCAATGGTGATACTCCGTTTGGGGTTAGCTTATAACGCTGATACTCCGCGGAAGCTTCACCCATAAGGGCTTCTGCAAAAGGAAGATCAGCTGGCAAACTAAAATTCTGAGAGCATTCACTGAGATGCTTGTCAGTCAGCAGGATAACCGGGCTTTGAAATTCCCAGGCCAGAGACAGAAGCTCTGCTGCCAGACTGGTAGCCCGCTCCGCACTGTCTGGAGCTGCCACCACTCTGCCAAACTCACCATGACCCTGATGCAGGGCAAAAAACAGATCTTCTTGTGCAGTGTAAGTGGATACTCCGGTTGCGGGTCCAGGACGCGATGCCAGTATACACAAAAGGGGGGCTTCAGTAATGCCGGCCAGGGAAAAAGCTTCCTGCATCAAGGCAAAACCTCCTCCACTGCTGCCTACAGCTGTCCTCGCTCCCGCCACTACCGAACCGATTGCCATATTTGCAGCGGCAAGCTCACTTTCGGCATGGATGGCAAATACTTGATGACTGGATTGCTTCAAAGCCAGGTAGTGCAAAATTGACGAAGCAGGTGTCATCGGATAGGCATAATAGAAATCCAAGCCACCCATCCAAGCTCCTATGGCAATCGCTTGATTGCCAGAATAGAACCTCTGCCCCTCTCTTTTTTCAAGGGAAATCTGGTTTTGGCAGGCAATGCAACGGCATAGGTTTTGGCTGTCTGCCAAGCGATAAATCTCTCTGGCGTAATGGACATTCTCTTCCACATTGCGTTTGAACTCCCGTCTGATAACCGTTTCCAGATCATTCTCCTGATATTTCATCCAATGGTAGAATATCGCAACTGCAGCCAGCGATACATTAGCTGGAGCACTGTAGATTTCTTTCATCAATCGGCTTAGGGGAAGCCCAAAACAGGCAGTATGAGTATGTTGTTCTATGGGGCTAAGTTCATCAGAATTATATACATGCAGACTGCTTTCATCATATAATTCCAGCTGATGAGTCTCGTAACTTCGCTTATCGAAACTGATTAGTAGATCAGCCTTGTTATATGAATTGTAAACTGGTTCTGTGGCAAAACTCACCGTGCTGAAATTATGCCCACCTTTGATCAGGGATTGATAATCATCCGCCTGAAAAACCTGCCAGCCTTTCCCAAAAAGGGTGGCAGCTATCACTTGGGCGGCTTTTTTTACGCCTTCTCCGGCTTTACCGCCCACTCTAACGGTATAAACTCGTGTCATATCAGCGTAGAGAGTCCAATTCTTCCGGGGTTTTATTCAGATCGTTCAGGAATGAACTGACATCGTAGGAAAGGGAAGGTTTGGCTTCCTGAAGTAGTTTTCTTATCTCGTCTTTGCGATTGTATTCCTGCGCATAACCTACTGCCAGATAGGAGAAATAGTCCTGATCGGTAAAATGCAGCATACCTTTTTTCAGGTAATACAGTATTTTGTCTGGATAGTTATCCACCATGTGGGCGATAATGTAGCTTAAATAGATCTTCCATCCATCTTCATGGGGGAAAATCGCCCTCTCGATAAATCTGTCCAGTTTGTCCCACTGTCCAGTTTTAGAGTAGTAATTGGCATAAAACTCCGTCAGTTTGATCTCGTTATCGATAAATTTGTCAGCTTTAGCTACATAAGCCAGCGCTCTGGGAAAATCAGAGACTTTGACAAAGTAATTGGCAGCACGCACGAAGCCTGAGCCATAGTTCATCACCAGACGGCTCATATTATCGTCTTTATAAACCTTGTCATCCTCTATGGAGCGGTATTGATAGATTTTGTCTATATTGGCCAACAGGCGATTAATATCCAGCAGATCCTCTCCCGGAACATTTACAACTCTGGCCACCATGCCTTCATTACGAGTATATTTCTCAAAGCCGATGAAGCTTTCGCAAGTAACGGCAAAATAGATCGGACGCTTGCCAAAGTTATCCTTGATGATCTGCATCACCGCAATGTCGGACATCCGATAGAAAGGTTCATCCTTGCGCCATTCCGCAGTAGGAGGAATCTTGAGGGTAAAGCCCATGTCCGGTTTATCCGGAGGTCCCGGAATCACCAGATCATTCTCCATCCTGGAAGGGCCCATCTCATCCAGCATCTCATCAGCAACGTCGAATAGAATACCTTCCTTGTCCCTGATCTGCCTGATATACCAGGCAGTATTTAGCAGGGATAGATTGGCAATGGATACATCCTTGCGGATACCTTTGAGGTATTTGTTCTTATATTCCATGGCCTTTTGGATGGCGATGGTGCTTTCCTGGGTAGGGTATACATCTTTGGCGGGATACACATATTCTTTGGCATGAGGATCGGCTACGGCCTGCGCATACCAAAGCGGGAAAGTGTCGTTGTCTCCATTGGTAAAGATGATGGCATTCTCTTCCATAGAGTTCAGGAAATTCAGCCCGTAATCCAAGGCGATGAATTCCCTTGAACGGTCATGGATCTTGAATTGTGAAACCATGTTTTGCAGTGGTAGAAGTACCATTACAAGCAAAAGAACAACCTTGGCAGCATTAGCTTTCAGGATGCTGGCAATAGCCAGTGCTCCCAAGCCCATCCAAATTGCCCACATATTGTATGCTACTACGAAGAAGTAATCCCTGTCCCGCACTTCCGAGCTGGAAAGGTTCATCACAAAGACCATCACGATTGTAGTAAGCAGGATTAACGAGAAGAAATAACGGAAACTGTGCTTGTTCTGTCTGAATTGGAAGATCGCGCCCGCAACCCCCAAAAAGGCTACAAAATAATGCGCTATAGCCTTAAATATCGAAGATGTGGCTACACCCAGGGATTCATTGAACCATTGCATTCCGAAGTAGCGAAGGAAATGATAACCCAGTTGGTAGGTAAAGAAATTGCCTCTGCGCTCCACAAAACTGGTGTTACCATATTGTTTACGCAGGACATAGTCCATAAACATCCTGAAAGTGCTGGGATGGCCTTCGTTGATAAAGGGACGGTCCGCAGCCCGCACCATCAGATAGATGTGGGACGACAAGCCGATAGCTACCAGCCCGAATCCTAATATCCAAACCCGGCTGTCGATCACATCACGCAGTTCGAAATAGAGAATGAACAAAGCTACAATGGCAAAACCCCATTTATCAAAGTCATCTATCTGCATCCCCTTGCCCAATGCACCGAAAATAAAATAACCCGCCAGGATGGCCAAGGTGTAGCCTATCACTTTCGGCCAGAAGCTGCCCCCTTTCAAACCTTGCTGTAAAAGCGGATAAACCACTATGAAAAGCACTGCCGGTGCTATCTGAAGCGCAGTTTGATGAACGCAGAAACCCAGGAAGAACAAGTATAGGATAAGCAGCAGGATGTTTTGATGCGAATAATCACGCGATTTCTGCACCCAAACCAGCGTAAGCCAGATAATTAGATTTACGAAGAAAACCAGCCCTGAATATACTTCAGCCTCCACGGCATTCATCCAGAAGGTAAAGGAAAAGGCGGTATAAAAAGCTGCTGTCATGCCGGCCAATATGGCTTCCCAAGGTTTGATCTTAAGCATACTGCTGAGCTGAACTGTGATCAGATACGTAAACATTACGGCAAAAGCACTGGTCATAACAGAGATAAATGCAGCGATCACCGCATGCGAAACGAACCCGCCAAACAAGGCTACCAGCGCACGGCCAAACAGAATATAGAATGGATTTCCCGGAGGATGCGGAACCCCCAGAATACTGATGCAGGTGGCATATTCTCCGCTATCCCAAAAACTCATGGTGCGTGCCTGGGTCATCATATACACGATCAAGGCCAGAAAGAATACTCCCAGGGCAATAAAACGGTTCAGCCTTGGCTCGACCAATGTTTGTGGTCTTATACTGTCATCATTCACCCAGGCTGGTTTTGCTGCCTTTTCCGGTTTCACATATTCCTGAGTTGCTTTTTTTACCGGTTTGGCTTTTTGCAACTGGGCTTTTTTTCTGATATCCATTTCATTCATTTATTGATGCTCCTTGTTTTAGTCTTTCAGGCCGGCTTTGGCATAGCTGGCAATGATCTGTTTCTGGGCGAGGAAAAAGAGGATAAGGATCGGAACTATACTGAAGGTTGAGGCAGCCATCAGTAAAGTGGTTTGTGTGGAAGCCTCCTGATTGAAATAGCTTAGCCCCACTTGCAGAACCCGAAGTTCGGGGCGGTTGGTCATCACCAATGGCCACATAAAGCTGTTCCAGCTTCCAATCAGTGAAAATATACTGGCAGTGGCAATGATTGGTTTGGAAAGCGGGATCATGATCCTCCACAACATGCCAAAAGTTCCACAACCATCAATGGCTGCAGCGTCGAATAGTTCCTGAGGCAGACTCTTGAAATGCTGACGAAAGAGGAAAATGGTAAATATGTTTACGCACCAGGGAATAATTAACGCTTGATATGTATCCAACCAGTGAATTTTGTCCAGCAGCACGTAGGATGAGATCAAATAGATCGGCTCTGGCACCATCATCATACTAAGAAACAGGTAAAAGAAGAAATCCCTGCCCACAAATTCCATTCTGGCAAAGGCATAGGCAGCCAGCATGGAAGTAATGAGCACCCCTATCAGAGAAAGGAAGCTTACATATAGAGTGTTGTAGAAATACAGGGCAAAGGGAACTTTTTTAAAGGCTTTGGTAAAATTCTCCCAATGCAGGGCAAAAACCTTGCGAACTTGTTTGACCTGATCCTTGGGGACAGCTTTGTATTCTTCCACAATCCTGCCGTCTTTGTCAAGGATATGCACGATACTGCTTTCCCCTTTGTCCATAACGTAAATCACACGTTGTTTGCTTTGCCCGTTATTCCATTCATAATAGCTTTCTTTGGGAATGAAGGTGGATTCATGCTTGTTGAATTCAGCCTGGGTCATCAGAGAGGTGGCAATCATCCAGATGAAGGGAACGATCATCGTAAGCCCAAAGATCGTCAACACTCCGTAGATGATGGTCATGCGCATTTTTTCGTTCATCATGTCCTCCCTGTTAATAATTCACGTGTTTTTCCAGACGTTTCTGGAGGATGGTTAGTCCCAGGATCAGGATAAACAAGGCCAAAGCCACTGCGCTGGCATAGCCCATTTCCAGGGTGTCAAAGCCTTTTTCGTAAATATAATACACGATCAACTTGGTAGTATTCAGGGGACCGCCCTTGTCCGTCATCAAATAGATCTGGGCAAAAGCCTGGAAGCTGACAATCGTGGTCATAATCAATACATAGAAGGTGGTTGGTGACACCAAGGGTAGTGTAATCCGGAAAAATTGTTTCAATTTGCTTGCACCGTCTATCTCTGCGGCTTCATAGTATACCTTGGAGATATTCTGCAAGCCAGCCAGGTAAATGATTGTATTATAGCCCAAACCCTTCCATACAGTCATAATGATAATGGCAAACAGTGCTTGCGAAGGCCCATGCATCCATTTTGGCAGGGCGATCCCCATCCCCGAGAAGAAGATATCAAAGATCCCACGAGACTCGGAAAGCCATTTTTGGGGCTCAACTCCGACATAACCCAGCATGGTGTTCATCAATCCTGTCTGTTCGTTGAACATGATCTTCCATACAATGGATACCGCTACCAAAGAAGTTACGAAGGGCATGAAATACACCGTTCGAAAGAGTCCTTTCAAGGCTTTGATCTGATTCAGCATCACGGCAAACAGCAGTGAGAAGATAATGCTGGCCGGAACAACGATGATGACCAGCCACACGGTATTGGTTATCGACTGCCAGAATACCTCATCTTTCAGCATATTGCCATAGTTCATCAATCCAATGAATTTGCCCGTTCCTTTGATAGACCAATCGAAAAAACTGATCACAAAAGACATCACAATGGGGATCAGTCGAAAGGCAAATAACAGGGCAAAGGCAGGCAAAATATAGAGGTATGGCGAGATTTTCCATTTAGTCTTCATAGCTTGTATCCTATTCTTCCCTTGAGTGGTTTTTTCGGTATTGATGCACGTCTATGCCCACCTGTTCGCATTTGCGATAAAGGTTGTCACGGGTTATCCCCGACAACTTGGCTGCCCGGCTTAGGTTTCCAGAAGCCTCGTTGAGCAGATTGTGCAGATATTTGGCTGTGAAATTCTCTTTGGCCAGATGCCAGTCCAGACCATCCTGATAGAGTGGAGAACTATGATTCACCTGCTCTCCAACAATGTTCTCAGGCAGATCTTCCGGTTGAATCACTTTATGTTCGGCCAGGATTACGGCATGCTCAATGGCGTTGCGTAGTTCTCTGATGTTGCCCTTCCATTCGTAGTTCAACAAGATGGAAAGCACTCCTGGAGAAAGCTTGAGTTCGCCCTTCTTATATTTCTCACAGAATTCCTGGGTAAACGCACTGGCCAGCACCTTGATATCGTCTCTTCGTTCCCTGAGGGGTGGGATGTGAAGCTTGATCACATTCAGTCTGTAATATAAATCTTCCCGGAAGGCGTTGTTGGCCACTGCTTCCTTAATATCCTTATTCGTAGCTGCAATGATCCGCACATCGGTTCGCATGTCGTTATCACTGCCCACCATACGAAACACTCCGGTTTCCAGAACCTTCAGGAGTTTCACCTGGAAGGAAAGCGAGGTTTCGGTTATTTCATCCAAAAAGAGAGTCCCACCATTGGCTTCCTGAAAATAGCCAATTTTATCTCTGAACGCATCGGTGAATGCACCGCGTTTATGGCCAAAAAGCAAGCTCTCCAATAGCGTTTCGGTTAGGCTGCCACAGTTCACTGCCACGAATTTATTGTGTTTACGCAAGCTATTGCGATGAATTAACTCGGCAAAAACGCTCTTCCCCACACCGGTTTCTCCGGTTATCAAAGCCAGGGTATCCAGCCTGGCAATCTTTTGAACTTTCTGCAAAAGCCCTTGAATGGCAAGGGAGTTTCCAATGATCAAATCCGTTTCGATATCCCGCTGCAACATTGAGCTGAGGCGACGGTTCTCGGCTATCAGCCATTGGGTTTGCAATATTTTATCCACCAGGATATTGATCAGATCCAGGTTGCGGATTGGCTTAACCAGATACTCGCTGGCCCCCAGTTTCATGGCTGATACGGCAGTTTCGATGGAAGCCTGACCGCTGATGGCGATCACAGCAGTGTAGGGATGATTCTGGGCTATCTCCTGGATCAGGTCAAGGCCATTTTCACCAGGCAGAACCAGGTCGATAATTGCTATATGATAGCGGTTCTGTCCCATTAGTTCACGGCCGGTTTTCAGGCTTGTGGCAGTATGAACATCATGCTTACCGCTTAGCTGTAATTCAAAGAGTTCCAGAGTTTCGGGACTGTCGTCCACTACCAGGATCATAGATCTCCCGCTATCACTAAGCATCATTGTTCTCCGGCCAGATCCTGAACAGCTTTTCCTCATGCAAAAGGAATAAACCTTCGGAATCCACCTTTACACTGATCTCCTTCATCCCACTGGCTGGAAGCAGCTCAAAAAGCAGGTTTTCCAGCCGTTCAGACAACTCCCTGGGAGAAGCATCCACCCTAACCGGACTATTCAGAAAGCCGGCATTTATAATGAAATGATGTTTAACCGGTAAAACGCAATGCAAAATGACAAGTTCGTTTTGAAGCCATTCATTCAGTTCAGTGGGGCTTTTCCCGGAAATCCTTATTTGCAGCGCTTCCCAGGTTTGTTGGAGCATATCGTCCATTTTAATCCCGGCTTCATATATTCTGCCGGAAAAGCCGTTCTCATCCCTGATCTTTTGAGCATAGCCCAAAACCAGGTTCAGAGGTGTCCTCAAGTTATGGATCAGACCCTCGGTTACGGCTTCCGAAATGGGTTTCATCTGTCCTTTATCGGCTTTTAATGTAGGTTTCCAAACCGCTGCGGAAGATATTCATAGCCTTGGTAAGGTCTTCCTGGCAGAGTATATAGGCCAGTCGCAGCTCATTTCTACCCAATCCCGGAGTGGCATAAAACCCTTCTGCGGGTGCGGCCATCACGGTTTCACCATTCACGTTGAAGTCATTCAGCAGCCAGATCACGAAATCCTCGGCATCTTCGATAGGCAGTTTGGCAACGATGTAGAAGGCACCTTCGGGTTTTTTGCACACTATACCGGGAATCTTTTCCAGTTCTGCCATCACCAGGTCACGCCGAGCCTGATATTCAGCTTTCATGGCCTCAAAATAGCTATCGGGCAGGTAAACACCTGCATTGGCAGCCAGTTGATCTATGGTTGGAGGGCAAAGCCTGGCCTGAGCAAATTTCAGGACTGCATCCATCATAACTTTGTTTTTGCTGACAATGCAACCAATACGAGCTCCACAAGCGCTATAACGCTTCGAAACGCTGTCCACCATGATCGCATTTTCCTCAAAACCTGGCACTTCCAACACGCTGGTATGTTTCAGGCCGTCATAGATAAATTCTCTGTAAACTTCATCCGAGATCAGATAGAGATTATGTTTTTTGGCGAACTCAGCAATGCGAAAAAGCTCTTCACGGCTATAAACCGTGCCGGTGGGATTGCCAGGGTTGCACAACATGATTGCTCTGGTTTTGGAGCTGATTCTGGCTTCGATGGCTGCATTTTCGGGCAGGGCAAATCCAGTTTCGGCATAGGTGGTAAGAGGCACCAGTTTTATTCCTGCCATCGTGGCAAAGCCGTTATAATTGGTGTAAAAAGGTTCGGGAACGATGATTTCGTCACCCACTTCACCCACTACCATCATGGCAAAAGTGATGGCTTCGCTGCCTGCAGTGGTAACGATTATATCGCTGGTATTAAGTTCTATCCCATTATGCTGGTAATATTTAACCAAGCTCTCACGATAAACTTCCAGTCCCTGGGAAGGGCCATAGGCCAGAACTTTTTCGTCGAACTCGTGATAGACCTTCATCATTTCTGGAGGGGTGGGGATGTCCGGTTGCCCGATATTGAGATGATATACCTTGATGCCTTTGTTTTTTGCCGTAATAGCATAGGGCATCAGCTTGCGGATGGGGGAAGCCTGAATCTCTCTGGCTCGTTTGGAAAGCTCCATTTTTTAATCCTTTATATGTTGTTTTTCCTATGGTGCCTTTATTTACGAGTCTTAAAAAAAGACAAGGAAAATCTTTGGCTGGATTAGGTCTGCTCTGTGGAATCCCAGTTTGGAATGCCTGCGTCTCGCTGCCAAGGTGGAAGCCTCATCTTGAGGCTTGAAAGAAGAAACTTAACGCGCTTTCGGAATGCCTGCGTCTCGCTGGCAAGGTTAAACCGGTCTCAGACCGGTTGTAACAAAGGGTCAGAGACCCTTTGAACCTTTCCCGTCA
>CAZNGW010000002.1:0-76675 GCA_964572925.1 uncultured Candidatus Cloacimonas sp.
TGGTTGGGATCACCATCACGGGCAGCTTGTAGATCTCCATGAATTCAGATTCTTCGGTAACCGCGGTGCCCGTCATCCCAGCCAGTTTTTCAAACATGCGGAAATAGTTTTGCAGGGTAATTGTAGCAAAGGTTTGGGTTCCGGCTTCGATTTCCACGTTTTCCTTGGCTTCCAAAGCCTGGTGCAAACCGTCTGAAAAGCGGCGTCCGGGCATTTGACGTCCCGTGAATTCATCCACGATAACCACTTTGTTATCGATCACCACATATTCCTGGTCGTTTTCAAAAAGGGTGAAGGCGCGCAAGAGTTGGTTTATATTGTGCAGTTTTTCGCTCTTATCCATAAAGCGATTGGTGCTAAGTTCTTTCTGTTTGGCTTTTTCCGCATCGCTAAGGTTGGGGTTGGAGTCAATATCCTGCAAAATCTCATCCAGCGATTGCACAATGAAGAGGTCTTTTTCTTTTTTAGAAAGCAGATCGCGGCCTTTTTCACAAAGGTCAACGCTGTTCTGGCGTTCCTCCACTACGAAGAACAGGTTATCGTCCAATTCGTGCATCTTCTTATCACGCAGGTAAATACCTTCTACGTCGCTCACCATTTTCTTGAGCTCACCTTCCTGCATCAGCTTCATAAAAGCCTTGTTGCGGGGAGCGGCGCGACGCACCAACAGCAGGTTTTTGGCCAGACGTTCATTGCTGGCATTGGCGTTATCGTCTCTCAGGTCTTCCTTGATTTCACTCAAGTATCGCTGCACCAAGGCATTTTGCGCTTGAACGACTTGTGCGATCACTGGACGCAGTTCTGGATAAAAGTTCTTGTCCTGAGCTATGGGACCGCTGATGATCAGAGGCGTTCTGGCTTCATCGATCAATATGCTATCCACCTCGTCCACAATGGCATAGTAAAAGTCGCGCTGGACAAGCTGCTCGCGCGACACCGCCATATTGTCACGCAGGTAGTCGAACCCGAATTCGCTGTTCATTCCATAGGTTATGTCGCAAGAATAGGCTTCTTTGCGACCTGCAAAATCCATGCCGGTGGTGATGCAGCCTACCTTTAAGCCGTGGAAATTGAATATTGGACTCATCCACTCGGCATCACGGCTGGCAAGATAATCGTTTACCGTAACCAGATGCGCTCCGCGTCCCACCAAGGAATTCAGGAAAAGCGGCAGGGTGGCAACCAAGGTTTTTCCTTCGCCGGTGGCCATTTCAGCAATCTTGCCGTCGTGCAGAGCCATTCCGCCGATCAGTTGAACGTCGAAGGGAACCATGTTCCACTCCAACTCGTGATCTTTCACGGTAAAGCTATGACCTACCATCCTGCGACAGGTATCCTTCACAATGGCAAATACCTCAGGAAGGTAATCGTCCAAAGTGTCTTTGGTCAGTTTTTTTAGCTCTTTTCTGGAACTATCTATTTGATTGTCTATGCGGTTACGTTCACTGTCCTCTGTAGTTTGGCGGTAGCCGATCTCCAGACTTGAGATCTCTTCACGCAGAGGAGCAAGCTTGGCCGCGATCTCATCCTTGATCTCGGCAACCCGGTTAACCAGCTGTTCGTCTTCATATCTGGCCAGACCTTGATAGATATCGTTGATCTCTTTCACCAGCGGTTCATAGCGTTTCAGGTCCTGACTGCCCTTGTCACCAAACAGCTTTTTTAGTAGTTTTTCTAACATCATTTTTCCTTGTCATAGCCTTGCTCTTCAATTCCGCAAAGGCTTTGGGAGACAAATAACTGTCTGACTTACCAAAGAATTCGGCTGCGTTATTGTGTCAAACAAAAAGCACTTTCAGCGCAATTCAAGCTCCCGAACTACCAGCTTTGCTCCTGATATGGATGATAAATGGAACGCAGATTATCATGAACCCTGCGAATTACAGCCTTAGTCTTCAGCATTTCGAAAGAATCTGCTTTCCTAATGGGTATCTTTGTTTTCTCTACGCAAGAAAAGAATAACTCAGTCCTGAACGCAGTCAGCAAGAGAAAGCCTGTTAATAGCTACGCGATCGGATTCCTTTGGACACACCAAGATTAACACCCTTTACTACAGGTGATTTTGACTAATGGTCAGGCTTGCCGATAATAATGCTATCTAATATGAACGACCCTTAGGGCAGCAAGCTTACGGGCATTTGCATCGCATAGGCGCAAGAGATAAATCCCCGCTGGGAGGTCTGACAAATCCAGGCTGGAAATCCTTTCCAACCCAGTATCAGCTTCCAGTAATGGAATTGTTTTTATGAATTGGCCTCTCAGGTTATACAAGCTGATCTCTTCGTTTCCTCGGAGCTTTCCTGAAATTTTCAAAGACGCATAGCTAAAAGCCGGATTGGGATAAACTGAGAGTTTGGGGCACAAAACTTCCGGAACCAAAGGATCGTCATCTTCGGTGAGAAAATCTGTAATGTAAAAGCAACCTTGATCATTTAAGACGTAGAAAGAAGGAGTATTTGCCCAGGGAAACAAACCCATCTGCTTTACCGGACTGTCCAGACTAATATGATTACAAAAACAGATCTGATCTCCAGGATGATATATTGCCACATATTGAGCAGGGAGATCAGAGTCGCTGCGGCCGATAGTTAAACATCCATTGAAATCCGGACCCAGTTCACACACACATGAACAATAATGGCAAGGAAACCAGGTCAGACCGAAATCGTCAGAACACCAGATCCCATCGCTATCACTGCCCACATGCATTATACTGAACAGGTATGTTTCGGCAGTAAAGTGGAAATCACTGAGGTTGATCCCATTTGCCAATGTCCAGGTGACACCGTTGTCCGCGGAACATACAACCTGTGATCCACAGTTTGCCACCATATAATTCTCGCAAAAATCCATGCTATTGCATTCATCGTTTCCTATAGAATTGATATGCTGCCAAGTAATTCCATTATCAGATTGATATAGACCACTGCTATCACCCAGATAGTAAAGATTGCTTACGGGATTAAACGTAATAAAGTTGGGCTCTGAAAACCATTCGACTAAATTCCATTGATGCGTGTCCAGATTGAAGCCATATAATCCATCACTATCAGTGCCATCTCCCAAAGCGACCAATAGATTATTGTTATTCTGCACATAGATGGATTTAACCGGAAGATTCTGGGTGTCATATTGCTGCCATTCTCCATTAACTTCCACAAAAAGGCAGTGTTGCCCGTTAAAGACAGCTCCGAAAGTCAAGGGGATTTGTTGCAGATTCGCACAGGTAAATGAATCTACTAATGGACCGAAAGGATTAACCTGTAATGCGGTGCAAAGAGTAGCAAGCACCAGCGCTGAGCATAGGGTTACGTACTTCATTATAACCTTTTCATCCGCGCTAGCTTCTGCGGATAGTTATATATGAAGCAAATTTCAATCCGCTTTGTAACTTATTTTATTTGCAATTTCCTATCAGCTTTGCTTCCTTGGCGGCAGCAGTGGCAAAATCAGTTCCCTTTGAAGCAAAAATGATTCCTCGGGAACTGTTTACCAAAATATTTGGCTGTTCCTGTTGATCAGTTGCGTCTCTTAATACGGTTCCCAAGTCTCCTCCCTGAGCTCCAATGCCAGGAACCAGGAATATCCTGCCAGGCAGCAGCTTACGCATGGTCTTCAGTTCACTGCTTTGGGTTGCGCCGATTACCGCACCCAGGTTTTCAGCAGGAAACTTCATGATCCAATCAGCTATCCTGGGTGCCAAGCCCTGCTGTAAAAAATCCTCAGCTGATGGGTTGGATGTAAGGCACAAAGCAAAAGCAAATCCACCCTTGTCCATAACCGGTTTTACCACATCCTTTCCCATTAGCGGATTCAAGGTGATTGCATCAATGCGCAGGTTGTCAAAGAAAGCACTAACATAACCGCTCATGGTACTCCCGATATCGCCGACTTTGCAATCCAGGATTACCGGTATCTCAACCGGGATAGCTTCCACCGTCTTGTAAAGTGCTTCCAGTCCACGCAATCCATCGGCAAGATAGAATGCCAGATTGGGCTTGAAGGCACAGGCAAATTCAGCTGTACTTTCAATTATGGCTTTATTGAACTCCCAAATGGGGTTTACGTTTTTCTTTACGCAATCTGGTAATTTGCCAAACTCCGGATCGAGCCCCACACAAAGGACAGAACCTGTGGACTGAAAACGCTCTTGATACTTATGCCAGAACGATTTTGACGCTGTCTTCGTCATCGATGTCCTCAAGCGATACCTTGATTATCTCTTCCTTCGAGGTTGGAACGTTCTTTCCCACATAGTCGGCTTTGATAGGCAATTCACGGTGTCCGCGATCGATTAAAACCGCTAACTGGATCTGTTTCGGACGTCCGAAATCCATAAGAGCGTCGATAGCCGCTCGCACGGTTCTTCCGGTAAACAACACATCATCCACCAAAACAACCACTGCATCCTCGATGTCAAAACCCAGGGCTGAGCCTTTGATCACCGGTTGATGCGAAATGGTGGAAAGATCATCGCGGTAAAGAGTTATGTCCAGGATTCCCACCGGGATTTCCTGATTCGAGATCAGCTTCAGATAGCTGGAAAGCCGCTCGGCTAAAGGAACTCCCCTGGAACGGATCCCCACCAGGCGGATCTTTTCCAGTCCGCGGTTTTGCTCAATGATCTCATGTGCCATGCGCTGCAAGCTGCGCTCCATCTGGGCTTTGTCCATGATCTGGCTTTTGGTTTGCATTCTATCTCCTTATCTGGGTGGAAAAGTGAAAAGGTGAAAAGGTGAAACAAGCTGCTGAGCTTGATGCGTTTGGCGATAAACCGGAGGCAACTGAATGTTAATTTTTCTCATGCTGATCCAGTTTATTTGATAGCGATCGGGTCAGACCTGCAATCATGCTTCTTAAGTGCGAAACCTGTTTCAAATAAAGGTCGTAATCAATTAAATATCCCAATAAATGAGCTGCTTCAAGTTGAGTTTCCAATTCGGATAGGGAACCATTGGCAATATCAAGAAATCGGAGAAAATCCCGGGTTGTTCTTCTTCCGGCTCCTTCTGAAATGTTGGAAGGTATGGAAAGGGCTGTTTTTCTAAGGTGTGCAGCAAGCTCATATTGCTCGAATTGTGGAAATTCCCTGGTTCTCTTATGTAAATCCACATACAGCTGCATACTTGATTTCCACAATTGCATGTCTCTGTAGCTATACATTGTTTCCGCCGTTTGTTGCACTTATGCACTGCAGGCTGTCAGAATGTTTCACCATTCCACTTTTCCACTTTTTCACTTCACTATCGCCAGCACATCGCCCTTGGCTACGTTGGCTCCACTGGCAAATGGTGCAGCAGCCAAAACTCCATCGACTGGAGAAGGTATGTTGTTATACATCTTCATCGCTTCAAGTACCAGGATGGTTTCACCGCGCTTAATGCTGTCGCCAACCTGTTTTTCATATTTAACGAACATTCCGGGCATGGGTGCTGCCACAGAGGTTCCACCTTCCACAGCAGATGCTGAAGCAGGACTTGCAGCCTGAACAGGTTGCGGGGCGGGAGTAACAACAGGTTGTGGGGTGGAAACTGCTGCCTGGAGTTTAGGGATCGGGTTTGGAGCAGGACGGCTACTAACAACTTTCGGTGTTCCACCTTTCTCTGATACTTCAACCAGATAGTAGGTGTCATCCACAAAGACGTCGAACTTACGCAAGTCTTCAGGTTTGGCAGGCGCTTCCGGTTTTTCCACCAGCTTTCCGGCCTTGGCTTTGGCGACCAGTTCATCTTGTTTCTTAATCTCTTCCAGGGTGATGGGCTTCATGTCTGCCGGCATAGGTTCCTGACCGTATTTTATCTTCAGGAATTTCTTACCAGTTAGGTTATAAAGCGCTACGATGAGTTCATCGTCGATATTTTTGGCCAAGCCTTCACATTGCTTATGCACTTCGTCCAAGGCAGGGGAAATAACGTCGCCGGGGCGGGCTGTGATGGGAGTTTCGCCTTTAGGGTAGCCTTTCAGGGCTTTCTTTTGCACTTCCGGATCGATGGGCAGGGTGGTTTTACCATAAAGGCCGTAGCAAAGGTCTTTCACCTGTTCAGTGATGCGGGCATATTCACCTTCTTTGGTGTCAAACAGAGCGTTATTAACGGCTTGGATTCCAACGATCTGGCTTGTAGGTGTCACCAAAGGAATCTGACCAAGCTCTTTCCGAACCTTCGGGATTTCCTTGAACACGTCGTCCAGTTTATCCAAAGCATCCATCTGCCGTAGCTGGTTTACAAGATTGCTAAGCATCCCTCCAGGAGTTTGATGGATGATCACGTCGGTATCGATGATGTTGTATTTGGTATTGTCAGCGAACTGCAGATACTTTGGGATATCCTTTTCCATCTCTTTGCCGATCTTGTTCAGAAGCCGGATGTCAAATCCCGTATCGCGATTGGTGCCCAGTAAAGCTATAATCAAAGGCTCTACTGCCGGATGCGAAGTTCTGTATGCATAGGGACCCACGCAGGTGTCGATGATGTCCACACCAGCCTCGATTGCTTTGAACAGGGACAAATCACCCATACCTGAGGTAAAGTGTGTATGCAGATGAATCGGAACCTTCACGTTGGTCTTTAATGCCTGAACCAGATTATAGGCATCATAAGGCGCTACCAAACCCGCCATATCCTTGATGCAGATGGTGTCTGCGCCCATTTGTTCTAATTGTTTGGCTTTATTCACATAGTATTCGATGTTGTAGATTTCACCGCCCATTCGCTGTTCAGTAAGCGAATAGCAGATAGTGCCCTGGAAGTGTTTATCATTCTTCTTTATGATTTTTACGGCGGTCTGGAAATTGCGGAAATCATTCAATGCATCAAAAACCCTGAAGATATCAATGCCATTGTCGCAGGCACGCTGCACAAAGGTTTCCACCACGTCGTCGGCATAGTTCTGATAGCCCACCAAATTCTGGCCACGCAGCAGCATGGAAAAAGGGGTTTTGGTGATATGTTGCTTCAGAGTTCGGATCCTTTCCCAGGGATCTTCACCCAGGTAGCGGTGCATGGTGTCGAAAGTTGCTCCACCCCATACTTCCATGGAGTAAAAGCCTACTTTGTCCATTTCTTCCGCTACGCGGAGCATGTCTTCGGTTCTGCCGCGAGTGGCGAAGAGAGATTGATGACCGTCGCGGAAGCTAAGGTCTTGTATTTTTATGGGATTGACCGCTTTGGGGCGGTCTGCTTCATAGCGCATGGTCGTCATTTCGAGGATGCCATGTTTGTCCATTGAAGTCTCCTTTTATCTGCTTCTTTTAATTATTCTGCGTTGGGTTATATCGCGGTATTGCATGGTAAGCTGTCTGCCATAGGCTGCATAGGGATGGCTGCTTTGGCCGCGCAGGGGTTCGGTGTATTTGATGGAACTTCCTTCGCCGTTAAGCAAGGCCATCACTGCGGATATGGCTGCGATCTCTTTTTTATTTTTCATTATATGTCCTTTGAATCAAGGTAGTTCGAGGATAATAACTAGGTTCCCTCTTCCCTGCGAAAGCAGGGATCTCATTGACCCTGGAGATTCCTGCTTTCGCAGGAATGAGGGACAGAGGACTCCAGCACTTTCTACGCTGGGATGTTTCCATGCTTCTTGGGCGGCAGGCTTTCACTCTTGGAACTCAGGATTTCAAGCGCATCAATAAGGCGTTTGCGGGTCTCAGAGGGTATAATAACCGCATCCACATAGCCACGGGATGCAGCTACATAGGGATTATTGAATTGCTCTTCATAGATCCCAATCATTTCGGCGCGCTTGGCGTTTTTATCTTCGGCATCGGCTATTTCTTTGCGGAAAATGATATTTGCAGCTCCCTGAGCACCCATCACTGCGATCTCAGCAGTAGGCCAGGCAAAAACCATGTCTGCACCGAGGTGCCGGCTGCTCATAGCAATATAGCTTCCTCCATAATCTTTACGGGTAACCACCGTCAATTTCGGAACCGTGGCTTCGGAATAGCACCATAAAAGCTTTGCTCCGTGGCGGATGATGCCACTGTGTTCCTGATGCGTTCCGGGTAAATAGCCTGGCACATCCACAAAAGTGACCAACGGGATATTGAAGGCATCGCAAAAACGGATAAAGCGGGTAGCTTTATCTGAAGCGTCGATGTCCAAACATCCTGCCAGAACTGAAGGTTGATTGGCCACCACTCCGATCACTCTTCCATTCAGGCGGGCAAAACCCACAATCAGGTTTTGAGCATAGTAGTAGTGTGGTTCGAAGAAAACGCCGTCGTCCACCACGCTGTGAATCACATCCCGCATATCGTAGCTCATTTTGGGGCTGTCAGGAATAATCGAATCCAGTTCAGGACACAGTCTCCAGGGATCGTCGGTGTTTTCTGTGCGGGGAGCATCTTCCATATTGTTGGCAGGAAGGTAGGCCAGCAGGTTTTTGATCTGTTGAATGGCGTCTATATCGTCTTCACAAGCAAAATGCGCATTTCCGCTGCGGCTATTGTGAGCCATCGCACCACCCAGCTCTTCCTGGTTAGTATCTTCACCGGTAACGGCACGGATCACGTCCGGCCCGGTGATAAACATGAAGCTGGTGTTTTTTACCATGAACACAAAATCTGTCATGGCTGGAGAATATACCGCACCCCCGGCACAGGGTCCCATTATAGCTGTTAATTGAGGGATTACCCCGCTGGCACGTGAATTACGGAAAAAGATGTCTCCATAACCGCGCAGAGCATCAACGCCTTCCTGAATCCGTGCTCCGCCAGAATCCTGAATTCCTACCAGAGGAACTCCACTGCGCAAAGCCATGTCCATGACCTTACAGATTTTGGCGGCATGCATTTCACCCAATGAACCACCCCGTGAGGTGAAATCCTGTGAAAAGGCAAAGATGGGACGTCCATTCACCAGGCCATGTCCAGTTATCACGCCATCGGAAGGAATCTCGATCTTTTCCATGCCGAAATTATCACAACGGTGCTGCACAAACATATCGAGTTCACGGAAAGTACCTTCGTCAAACAACTGATCAAGGCGTTCGCGCGCTGTCAGCTTACCACCCTGTTTTTGCTTCTCAACTGCTTTTCCGCCCCCCATTTGGAGTATCTTTTGTTCCTTATCCAGTAGTTTCTGGATAGCGTCCTTGGTTGCCAGCATTTTATCCCCTTAATATTCGTATTTTTCCATAAAAAACAGTCTATCGTATGATAAGCCAAATTTGCCGTAGCATTTATTTTGTCAAATGGAATTGTGGAAAGCCAAGTTAGCTTTGAATAGTACTAAGCAAAGTGGGGAGAGCCCCACCCAAACAGGAAAACCAGGCAAACAAAAAGGCCGGAACAAGCGTCCGGCCTTGATAGAAACAGATTATTTTATAATAACCCGCAAGTTTTTCTCACTGATTTTATAGCCATCAGTGACCAACACATAACCCTTGAAAAGCTCAGACATATCAGTGATTCTGGCCACAAACCAGGAATCATTGCGAGCGCTTTGATTGCTTTCGGGGGGCAGATAGATATCACCGTCGCTATGGTCGTTGAAGCAGATCACTTCCTTGCCTAAAGCCAAATCAGAACGTGTTGCAATGCGAGTTTTCACCCACCACTTTGCCCATTCTTTACTGCCATTGACCGAGGACATGAATTCCGCCTGGTTTTTGGTTTCGGGAGTGGGTGCGGTGACCAATTTACCAAGTTTCACATATTCCCAATTGGTGCTTGTCCAGGGCTCTTCCAGATAAAAATAGTCATCTGGCTGGATAAATTGGGCGTCTGCATTGCCGGTAGGAACAGCAGCAGCAGCATTGGCAACTGAACTGGGAATGGAGGTGACCGAACTTGGGATTCCTGGATCTAAAACAATTCTGGGAGCACAAGCAGCCAGGATCAGTCCCAATAGGACACTGATCATCACAGCAGTCAGATATTTCGCATAAGATCTGTGTAGTCTTTTCATTTTTTTCTCCTGAGCCGGTAGCTCATGTAGTATTTTGGTATTTAGCATAGTTTGATGATTGCGATATTTTGTCAATGTCAAATTACAGGTTATAGATCAAGAACGCACGATTGCAAATTGTATTTGACAGATATCTCGGCCTGGCATAGCATGTAAATATAAAAAACATCTGAGGTATGAACGATGCAAAAACTCATGTTTATTGCGCTAATGCTAATCACATTATGCAGCTCAGCTCTCTTTGCCCAATCCCGGTATATCTGGGTAAATGAAGATTTTTCCTCTACTACTTTCCCACCTGTGGGATGGACGATCAGTGAGCATGCCACAAACTGGTCAAGAGTGCAGGGAGCCGCAGCAGGCGGATCTGCACCGGAAGCAAGATTCAGTTGGGACCCTCAGTTCAATGGCACTTCGTATTTGATCTCCCCTCAGTATGACACCACTGGTGAGACCACTCTTTACGTGGATTTCGACCACTTTGTAGATTGGTATGCAAATCCCTTCTCGATCGGCCTGGCAACCCGCTCCAATAATGGCGCCTGGAACGTTGCTTTCACCCAAAACCCCACAGCAAATGTAGGCCCACAGAAGAAAACAGTGGCCATCACCAATGCCGACGTAGGTTCCTCCACTTTCCAGTTTGCCCTGTTTTTCAGCGGCAATTCCTACAACATTGACTACTGGTATATAGACAACGTAAAGCTATACACACCATTTGAGTATGATCTGGCTGTCACTGAGGTGCCGGGAGAAGAACATCTCGAAACCGGAGTTCCAATTACTCCCAGTTGCGTAGTGAAGAATGTCGGATTAGCCGGCTTGACAGCTTCCGTTTCGCTGCAGGTATTTCAAAACCAGACCCAGGTTGCATCCTATCCAGATCACTTTACTGATTATCTGGAAGCCAATGAACAGCAAACCGCAGTGTTTCCTGTTTTCGTTCCGGATACTTTGAATGAACTTTATCGCTTTGTCTATACTATCACATCCCTGGAAGATGTGGTGGATGGTGACCTGACCAATAATACAAAACAAAAAGCCTGCAATACCTGGACAACTGCCAAGCAGAATGTCCTGCTGGAGATCGGAACGGGTGGCTGGTGCCCCTATTGTCCGGGAGCAGCCATGGCGGCTGATGATTTTGTCGAAGGTGGTTACAACGTCGCTGTGATTGAAAACCACAACGGAGATCCCTATGCCACGGACACCTCAAACGGACGTAATGCCTATTATGGTATCAGCGGTTATCCAACCGGCATTTTTGACGGCCTTCTAAGCTATGTCGGCGGCAACAACACCACCAGCGTTTTCCCATCTTATCTGCCTTTATACGAACAACGGGCATCTATTAAAACTCCAATTTCACTGAGCATGTATGGCAATGTAAATACCCGTGAGGATTACACCCTTACCGTGCAGATAAATAAACTGGCAAATCTGGCATATCCCAATCTGGCACTGCATTTCTGCGTAACCGAAAGCCATATTCCCTATAGCTGGCAAGGCCAGACAGAATTCAATTTCGTGAATCGCATCATGGTTCCAGATCTGAATGGAACTGCCATTGATCTGACAAATGCACCTTTGGGCGTGTTGAACGTTCCCTTGAATTTTGCCGTTGATCCAGCTTGGCAAACCGGGAACTGTGAGTTTATCGCTTTCGTGCAAAACCTGGATACCAAGGAAGTGCTCCAAGCTTATAAAGTTGCCCTTATCGACCTTCCAGAGAATCCTGTGGCAATAGACGATCCTGGAATTCCGGCTTTACAGACTGCTCTTCAGGGTAATTATCCCAATCCCTTCAATCCCAATACTACCATCAGTTACAGCCTGAAGGACTTTTCCCCGGTTAGCGTGGAGATCTATAACCACAAAGGTCAAAAGGTGAAAACCCTGGTTAACGAAACCAAAGCCGCGGGAAATCATAGTGTTACCTGGAACGGTACCGACGAAAACGGCCTCAGCGTAGCCAGCGGGATCTATTACTTCAAGATGATCTCCGGAAAATTCAGCTCTACAAAGAAGATGATCCTGATGAAGTAGGTGTTTCTCTCCTCATTCCGGACTTGATCCGGAATCTCCTGATGATTGGGGAGATTCCTGCTTTCGCAGGAATGAGGAGCAAGGAAGTGAAATCTAAACCCCGGAGCGATCCGGGGTTTTTGGTTAATAGTTTATGAAGTAGGGGCGACCGGCTGGTCGCCCTTTCCCTTTCTGTAGCATAGCATTCCAAACCTGTTGTGCAGGTAGGATTCCGATCCCACCTCATTGCCCTCAATGATCGCAGCAAACATGGGGAATCGGAATTCCCCATAAACAACAGCATTGGAATGCTATGCTACAGTCCATGTTCCTTTGCAACACAGATGAAAGCAGAGTTGAACCGATATAAACAGAGATATTTTTTACACAGAGGAATAGAGTCAAAGAGAAAAAGAGAGAGAAGTGACTTCATCTTTTTCTCCAACCCTCCAACACTCCAGCACTCTAACACTCCAACACTCCAACACTTCAACACTCCAGCACTAGTCACATCACTTCCACCAGCCTTTCATAGCCTTTTACCCGTGGCAGCAGCAGGTCTTCCACGGCGGTTTTCACACTACGGCAGCTAAGGTTATGGTCGATGATATCCTGTTTTGTCAGGATGGCGATATCAAACTCCGGGTGGCGCTCCCCGAAGCAAAACATCAGCTTGGTAAACAGCAGATACCAACTATTCAGCCTGGGATAGTAGCCCTCATCTTGCAACAGGTGCAGATAAGCCTGCAGATCACTTTGGTAAACTGCTGAGGGCTGCATCCCCTTCAGGTTCATTGCTATTTTCGCAAAGCGTTGTTTGGCTTCGGTTTGCTTGGTTTTTTCCGGTAAACGCCGCGCCAGCAGCTGGTTATAACGCGGATGCCAGTAATAGATCAGGCCGTCCATTTTTCCGCTATAAGCCTTTTGATCAAACTTCAGGGTAACTTTCATTTGTCTTTTCCTCCTTATGGTGCTTCTACTATGTAGCGGGAGACAAAAGAGACGGAGCGGGACAAATCCGGGGTTTTTCTTTGCAATCACTGCGCGATCATACAGCTATCATACCACATGAGCATGCGGTATGAGAGTGGTGTGATTGAAATATGGTCCACGGGGCAGACAGTTGGCTATTTTCGAAAAGAATATTCATTTGAAGACCGTTACAAATAACCTGGCACACTGAATTTATTCGGTTGGAGCTCTGGATTTATCCGGAATTTGACAGAGATTGAGGCGTTTTTCACCAAATTGTAGCTAAAAATACCAGATAAATCTGGCATGTCCAACCAGATAAATCTGGTGTTCCTATTTATTCAACGGTCGTATTTGGGACCTTGGTCTCGAATCCAATTTATCATTAGCAGATAGATATCCCGATAGGGATGTCAGATGTTAGCGACGGGTTTCAACCCGGCGATACAATAACATGCAATTGGAAATCCCGATAAGGATGTCAGATGCTAAGAACGGGTTTCAACCCGGCGATACAATAACATGCCTTTGAAAATCCCGATAGGGATGTCAGATGTTAGCGACGGGTTTTAACCCGGCGACTTAATATCACAAAATCCGTTTAGAGTCCCGTGGGGACGAAAGATCAGGTAAAATTGCCAATAAACCTGCCATCCCGATGGGAACTTTGAGGTTGGATTATCCCCTCCTACCGTCTAAAAATTGCAGTTCCCATGAGACTTTGGCAAATTGACTATCGAATCAGCATTACCCTGCACACTGCAACCTGTCCTGCGGCCTGCAGCTTACACAGATATAATCCGCTGGAAGCCTGTATACCATTATCGCAGAAGCCATCCCATTGGAGTGATTGCAGGCCAACACTAAGATTCTCCCAAGTATTTTCCCGCACCAGTTGCCCCTTCAGGTTATAGATCTGCAGGCTGGCATCTGAAGATTTGGGCAGCTTACATATCAGGTTCAGCTTATGGGTAAAAGGATTGGGATATGCCGAAAGGACAAGTTTCGAAGCAGGAATTAGCTCATCCTCAGCCGCTCCCGGAAAGGTGTAAACCGCAGTACAGATTTCGCTGGGCTCCCAGTTTTCCCGGTAAGCCCTGGCTTTCACAGTAGTATTATGGGCAATCACCAGTTCCGCAACAAATTCCAATGAAGACTCGCTGGGCTCGCTGCCATCCAGGGTGTAGTAAATATGCGAATATGAAGTAGGACAAGCCATCGTTAGGTAAAACGGCTGATTGTAACTGCCCGCAGGTGGATTAAAACCAACCGCAGCCACGGTTCCCGGAGTTTCGGTTTCCAGATAGGGATAGCCGTTATTGTGCGTGTTATCCAAATCGTGCGACCAGATATTCACAAAGTCCCAGGCGGCAAAGGTGGTAACAGACTGAGGGTATTTCATTTGCATAGTGGTAGCGCCGGTAACCCCAGCCATATCAAGCTCATAGAAATCACTTTCGCAGCTGGAGTTATCCGTATTCCAGAAACAGCCTGAAATTATTGGCTGTCCATAACTATCCCCTCCAAAACCGCCATCTCCCCAGGGAAGCTGAACTACAGCATTACCCGTGCAATAACAATTGATGATCTGAACTGCTCCCTCAGGCGTGTCTGAAGACATCAAATCACCTACAAATCCCCCTGCTGCTGCATTTGCTTCCACATTTCCCCTGGCATAACAATTTGAAACCGTTATACCTTCATAATAAGACGTTAAGCCCCCCACCAACCCTCCTGCTTTCCATCCATAAACATTCCCTTTTGCATGGCAGCGATTGACAAGAGTTTCCAAAGTAGTTGCTGTACCGGAATCAGTACATGAGCCCAACAGTCCTCCGCTCAATGCGCCAAATTCGGTACTGCCATGCACGGTGCCTGTAGCAAAGCAATTCACGATCTGCGAATTGAAAGCTGTCGCGACCAACCCGCCTGTATTACCTTCAAGACCAGTAGTGGTCACAGAGCCCGTCGCATTACAACTGGAAACAACTACCCCGCTAACACTGACCATTAATCCACCCGCATCATAGGTTGCCATAACATTGCAGGTAGAACTGCAACCGCTTACTTGACCATTCCTCATGCCTACAGTTAATCCTGCTGCCGTTTGAGCTGTTACCGAACCGCTCGAAGAGCAGTTTGTCAGCGAAGAAACCGCATCATAGGAACCAAAGTCGCCCACCAAGCCTGCGCCTTTATTTACGTTAACGATTACTACATTGGCCTGACAGTTGCTGAATACATTATTACCCCAAGCTCCACCCACCAGACCGCCTGCTGTTCCGAAGTTAACACCCTCTCCCAGGATGGATCCGCTTACGTAGCAGTTAGTAACAATTCCGCTACTGAGACTGGCTGCCAAACCCCCGATTAAAACTCCGCCGGTAATATTGAAATTTGACAGATTAATGTTTTTCAGTTCCTGCGCTCCATCGAACAGACCGTTATTATAAGTAGATCCCGGGCGATTGATCATCATATTGGCTATTTGATGATTAGCTCCGTCGTAAACACCCGAAAAGGTCATGGATTGCCAGCCTATGCCTTGATTGTAGGGATATACGTTCAGATCGATATCGGCAATTTGGAGATAGTGGCAAGTGGGGTAGTAGCGCACACTGGATAGCTGAATGGCATCTGCCACCAGATAGGGATCGTTTGCGGATCCGTTTCCGCCGGCAAACTGTGCCCAGGCCGGCAAGACAAAAAACGAACAGGCAAGTAAAGACAGCAGACTACAAATACTTTTCATGATTTGCTCCTTTATTGCTTTATTGAATGGAAGTGCAATATTTGTTCCATTTACGATAAAGAACGGAGTTCTGGAGTTCTGGAGTTTCTGCGTCTCGCAGGCATGGCGGGGTGTAAAGAAAGAACTAGACAGGAGATTCCTGCTTTCGCAGGAATGAAGAGAAAAACAGTGTTGATCCTTGTAATCCATGCAACTCCGTGTGACCATAAAACAAAAGGGCGGATCGGAATCCGCCCTTTATGCTTGATTAGCTTTTACTTATATTATTATCTGAATCCCTGTGAGATGGCTTCGCCCAGATCGAAGATAGGCAGGTAGATCACCACAATGATGCTACCCACGATGGCCGCCATGATCACGATCAAGAGAGGCTCGATGAGGGAAGTTAAACGATCGATCACTGAATCCACCAGTTTTTCATAGAACTGAGCTGCTTTGGAAAGTAACTTGTCCATATCACCAGTTTCTTCTCCGGTAGCGATCATCTGTAACAGGGTTGGCGGAAACTGACCGGTTCTGCGGAAGGCATTGGCCACTCCATAACCTTCTTTCACCATCACTCTGGCACGGCGCACCGCACCTTCAACTACTGCGTTTTGAACCACGTTTTCGGTAAGTTCCATAGTATCCATAATCGGGACACCCGCAGCCATCAGGATGCTGAAAGTTCGGCTGAATTTACTCATGATGGAATTGTTTATCACCTTTCCGATTACAGGAATCTTCAGCTTTAGGGAATCCATCACATATCTTCCCCGGTCGGTAAGATACAGCAGGAAGAGTCCAAATATCGCCAGAACAACTATCAGAATCGTCCCGAACACGTTATGGGTGATGAAATTGCTGATGTTGATCGCCAGCACAGTAGGGGCTGGAAGATCGGCATTGAAATCTGCATAAACACCGGCAAACATGGGAATAATATAGTAGAACATCGCCCAAACCACACCCGAAAGAAAAATCAGGATGAATATGGGATAAGCCATGGCACTGGTAACTTTCCGGCGGGTGTCCTCAATCTTCTCAAGGTAATCCGACAACTCGTCCAGCACGGTATGGAGGGTTCCTGATACTTCTCCGGCTTTCACCAGCGCTACATACAAGGGATTGAACACGCCGGGATGCTGTTCCATGGCTTCGGAAAGAGAATAACCTTTACGAATGTCATCGGAGATCTTGCGCAGCACCTTGGCGAAGCGTTTGTGTTTCTCTTCCTTCTCAAGGTCAGTGATGGCCTTTTCGATGGTCAAACCGGCTGAAAACATGGTTGATAACTGGCGAGTGAAAAACACCAGAGTCTTAAGGCCGACACCGGTACGGATCTTGTAGACTGTCAGCATCAGCTTGTCAAAGAGGGACAGCTTACCCTTGAAGGCACCTTCTGCAGCGGCTTTAACGCTGATGATGGTGCTGCCTTCCTTGGCCAGCTTATCCACTGCCATATCCAGAGTATCGGCTTTGATCATGCCTTCCACTCTGGCACCTTTGGCATCTTTAACTATATAGGCGAAATTTGGCATATCGGTTTACCTTCTTTAATTTACTTAAGAATGGGGAATTTCCGCACAGCAGCTTACTCCACCACGGTCATTTTGATGACTTCGCGGATAGTCGTGATCCCACGTTTCATTTTGGAAAGAGCAGCATCATGCAAGGTTCTCATTCCGGCCTGTAATGCGGCATCGCGGATCAGGTCCTGATTTCCGCCTTCAAAGATCAGCTTGCGAATCTCAGGTGTAACGGTAAGCAACTCGAAAATACCTTCACGGCCGGCAAAACCTGTGTTGTCGCAATGAACACAACCTGCTCCAATCTTAAAGTTGATCTTGGAAGCCTCGTCCGGACTCAAACCGCTGTCCTTGATCTCCTGCTCGGTAGGTTTATAATCTTTTATACAGTATTTGCATATTTTACGCACCAAACGCTGAGCCATCACCAACGACAGGGACGAACCCACAAGATATGGCTTGATCCCGATGTCTATCAAACGGGTAATTGTGGAGGGTGCATCATTGGCGTGAAGGGTGGAAAATACCAGGTGGCCGGTCAAAGAGAATTTGATGGCTATGTCAGCCGTCTCCTCGTCGCGGATTTCACCAATCAGCACGATATCGGGGTCCTGACGTAGCACACTGCGTAAAGCTGAACCGAAAGTGAGCCCGATCTGTTCTTTGGTTTCAATCTGGGTAATTCCTTCCAGGCGATATTCCACGGGGTCTTCCACAGTAATGATATTGGTTTCAATGTCCTCGATCTCTTTCAGGGCAGCATGCAAAGAAGTGGATTTACCGCTTCCGGTAGGACCTGAAACGATGATGATTCCATAGGGACGACGAATAATCTTGTGGAAAATTGCCATGTCGGAATCTTCAAATCCCAAGGTTGTCAGTTTGAACCCGAATTCACCTTTATCCAACAGACGCATCACAACCTTTTCCCCCAACACAGTCGGGGTGATGGATACACGCACGTCCACGCTCTTCAAAGAGGTTTTCAAAGCAATGTGTCCATCCTGGGGTAAACGGCGTTCGGCGATATTCAGCTTACTCATCACTTTGATGATGGAGATGACACCGGGATGCATTCCAATCGGAGGGGTCATAACCTCGCGCAAGGCTCCATCCACACGATAACGAACCCGGGTGGTTTTTACCAATGGCTCGATGTGAATATCGGTTGCTCCGGCTTTTATGGCTTCGTTGATGATCAGATTCACCAGCTTGACGATAGGGGCATCAGCATCCCCTGATGCTGCGGCAATGGTGATCTCATTTTCATCTTCGTCCACCGCCACAAAATCAAACCCACCGACTGCATCCTCAACCTGTGAAGTGGTGCGAATGCTTTTATAATACTTTTCGATAGTATCGTGAAGAGTCGTGTCACCGATCAGTTCCGGCTTGATATTTTTGCCAAGGATCTTTTTCAAACTGTCCAGAACAGTAAGGTTTTCTGGATCAGCCAGGGCAACCACAATCCCATCACCCTCTTCACGCAGGGCAACTACCCTGTTTTCCAGAGCATAAGGCTCGGGAATAAGAGATACGATGGACAGGTCGAGATCCATCAGCTCACGCTCATCCACAATCTCATAACCTAGTTGCAGATGCAGCGCTGAAAGCAATTCCCGCTCGGTTACATAACCCAGCTTGATGAGGGTTTCGCCCAGCTTCAACCCAAAATTACCCTGTTTAACCAGAGCTTCCTTTACTTGATCTTCTGTTACGTATGCCTCGTGAACCAGGACTTCTCCCAGACGGGCAAATTGGGGATTAAAACTCATTTATTTCTTCCTTTGGATTGATGGACGGCTTTCCGGCCAACAGGATTTGCAGAAAACAAATCCTGTTAACCGGTAGCGCATATTTCAATTTCTAATCTTTACCAGGGTGCAGTTCCGGGATAACGGAAGAGCGTTATGGATGTATTATTCTGAACGTTGGTTCCCAAGATACGGGCTGTAACAAGACAGTCGGTGGTTCCCGGAGTTCCGGCTACAGGATCTGGAGGCGGAACCTCTTGCGCTTTCAAGGCAATTCTTCCTTGTGCCAGACCTGTTGCATCGGTGATAATCTTCCACCATTCGTTTGGTGGCAGGGTCGGATCGTAGAGACCATTCACATTCTGAACGAATGACCCCCTCGTGGACAAGAGCATAATATACGCTCCTTCGATCGGTAGTCCCTGACCGTCGGTAAGCATGCAAAGGATATTGCTGTATTCAGGCGGAACCTGATTTTCGTCGAAATTCAAAGCAGCCGGCTGAGCCTGAACTTCAAAGCGTGGATCATTCAGGGGAAGGATTACATCAGCATCTCCATAAAGCGGATTACCGTATTGGTCATCACCGCAGTTGGCTCTAACTGTGATAACATCATAGGTATAAACACCGCTGTAAGTGAATACGGTATAGGCAACACCTTCCAGGGAGTCACCATTGATGCTAACGTTTCCAACGTAGGCTTGGGCTTGGATTTGGCAGGGGGGATTGTTCAATAGTTCAAACCAAACTGCTGTTCCTTTATCCACTGGGTTGTTGTGAATGTCTTTTACTATGGCTCCGGCAATCACTCGCCACATTCCTCCACCCAGATTAGTCCCAGTATTGAAACCACCAATGAAGGGAACTATGCCTCCCTGTGCAGGGGGACCGGCATGGATAACGATATTGTTCTTCTGGGCATAGATATATCTTGTTCCATCGTCACTCACCCAGGATGCACGGATCTTCAGAATACCTGAAGCAGTTCCGCTATTAACCGAGATTTGTGCCTCTCCTCCATTTGAGACGACCTCCACCGAATCTGCCTGGGGATGATCGTTCAGGTTTGCACCTTCAGGTGCATTGGTGTTTACTATCTTGAAATAAACACGTTGTGGAGTGTCGATCAGGTTGCCGTTGATATCACGCAGTTTAACTCGCAGGATTGCAGATTGCAAGCCACCAGTATTGGCAACGTTGAGGTTTATCTGATCAGTTTGAGTAAAGCTGATCGAATACAGCTCATTGGAGGTAACGGTAAAGATGGTTTGAGCCATTAGGGTATCGCCATTGGCGGTAGCCTTGATTTGAGCTGCACCTGCAGATAAGCCGGGAGTAAAGCGAACTCTTGCCCACCCGAAATAATCTCCCGAAGTTTCGGTATTGATATTAACGCTTTGAGAAGCATTCATGAAATTGCCTAAATCGGTAGTGAATTTAACCGGTTGGGAAGGGCAGAAATTGCTGTAAACGTCGGTCAAGCCGGCATGAATCCAGATCTGATTGGGACTGCCGACACTACTGGTATCCGCTTGAACAAGATTTTCTCCGACCAGCACATAAGAACGCAGATCTATATAGGCGGGTCGCCCTGGTCTGATTGAGATTTCTTTGCTGTCGCTCACTCCACCTATAGTGGCCGTAACCACTGCATTCTCAACTCCTGGAGCGGTCGTAGCATCCGTCCACGAACTATATTTCACGGTTGCCTGTCCGTTAAATGTGCTTGCAACGAGGCTGTTGCCGATTTCGTTCCCTTGAGAATCAACAAACCGTCCTTTAGTGCAGGTGAAGGTAACCAGGGTGTTATTAGGAACTGTATTGCCCTCAGTATTGACTGGAATGGCAATCAGATTTACGGATTGCATCACGGTCATGGGATATGGCTGCAATTCACTTGGAAATCTCAGATTTACATCAGCAATATCTGGAATGGGTTTAATCTCCACTTGAACAGAAATGGTATCCTGAGATACAAGGGAGTCTTCTACCGTAGCATGGTATTTACGAACCACAGCTCTAACCGTGGCAATGCCTGTATCACCATCATCCCAAAGAGTTGTTTGGGCAACACCGGTACTATCGGTGGGAACATTGGTAAGTACTCTACCAAGGTCGGTCTTAAAGTTCACAATCTGGTTAGAAACGCCAAAACCTTCACCATCTTTCACTTCCACTGAAATCGTGGAGTAAGTGATATTATTGTCTGCATATATAGTAGTAGGAGATGCGGTTATCCTGGTAAAGAACCGCAAATCGGAAGCGGGAGGTGGAGGCGGTACGGTTGGAATTATTGGGGGTGGATTTCGCCTGTCGCAACTTGCGCTGAAGCTGACCAGAATGATCATCAGCAGAGTTAAGATAGACATCAGATAGCCAGACTTTTTCATTGTTATTCCTCCTCTTCTTCAAACTCGATGAGGGTTCTGGTTAAACGATCATCGACTTTCACATTGGGACTGGTTTCATTCATGGAGACCAAGCGGGGGGTGATTTCGATAATCAGATCGGTGTTTTCCACCAATTCGTATCTATGCTGGAAGATCTTGCCAACGAAAGGAAGGTCACCCAAGAAAGGAACTTTATTGGTTTTTTGGGTAATGCTGGAATTCAGTAAACCACCCACGATGATCTTGTGCTCGTTTGGAACGGTAACTGCGGAAGATATCTTGCGAACTTTGGTGCGGGGAACATAGCCCCCTACTAATTCTGACACAGAGCTTACTTCAGGATTGATGTTCATGGTGATATTACCGTCTTTATTCACCTTGGGAGTTACATTCAGCAGAATACCAACCTCTGATCTTTCCACTTGAATCTGCTTTTCATTGTCTGTCACGACGAAGGGAACTGATTCACCAATGTGCATGGTGGCAAGTTCACCGTTTAAAGCAGTTACCCGGGTATCGGTAAGTAACTGGGCAGCGTTGTTTTCCAAGAGCCAATCAATCGTAACGTCGAAGGCTGTAAGCTGGCGGCTGAAATGACCGATGTCGGAAAGACCGTCAATCCTTTGGAAATATTGTTCATCCGGCACCACACCAAAGTCGGTTGGGTTGCCGTGAGGAAGGTAGCCGGTTACGTCAGAGTAATCGTAGGGCAAGCCAGCTCCATCAGAATTAACTGGATCCTCGGCCAGAATCGTGGTTAGATGATTCAGTTTGCTCCAATCAATCCCGACCTTCTTTGCTTGGTTTAGATGAACTTCGATCAAACGAACCCTAATCTCCACTTGGTCCTGTTGGGTATCTAGAGATTTAACCAGGTCCTGCAAATCCTTGAAGGTGTCCGGATTACCATAAACCATGATGGCATTCTGGCCTTCCAGGGCGGTAATCTTGGCACCAGTATTCTGCAAAGCGGCACTAACCTTTTTAGCGTCAACATTATTCAGATAAATAATATCGCTACGTTCGCCGGTTTCTTCCATGATGTTCTGTTTTACGCCAACGATGAAGGTGTTTCCACCCACCACCCGGTAGGAAAGACCGGCTGAGCTGGCTACCAATGAAACTGCTGTTTCGATGGGAACATCTTTAATATTGATGGTAACTCTTTTTTCTTCCTTTTGATCAGTTCCACTTGTCTGGTCGATAGCTAGAACTATGTTGGTACTACTGAGGCGGGAAAGAGCTTTGAATACTGAGGACAGAGTTGCATCATCAGCATTGAAGGTTACTTTGGTGTCTAAGATCGGATCTCTTCTGGTTTGTGCGCTCAGCGAGGCAATCCCCACCAGCATCAACAGCGCCAGGACAAGTGCAAGGTTACGTTTTGCACACAGCATGTTTTTCATATTTTCTCCCAGTATCATAATATATATTACCAAGCCCCGCTTGTGCCTTTGACAGTCGTAGTCTCGTCAGTCGGTTTGGCAGGACGGGGTGCAAGTTCAGTAGTGGATACTATCCCATTATAGCTGAAGCGGATACTCTTGTCTGAAATATCCAGAATCTTTCTCCCTTCCACGATCTGACCCTCTCGGGCTTCATAGAGCATGCCACGGTATTCGATGTAGGCGATCTTATTGCCGTTTTCATCCCTGGCAGTTGTAGCCAAACGGAAGGTGTTTTTAACCATGTCTTCGAATTCCTTCTCACGGTCAACTTTATCTTTGATAATGTTGCCCTGACGTAAGGGATCGCGGTTTGAACCAAATACGAACATCTTTCGATCCTGAATGGAATTCTCAATGGACTGGATCTTGTTCAGAAGAGTATCGGAAACCGATTCCTTTGTGTACACTGATTTCTCGGGAATCTGACTCCAGCTGCGGTGCAGGGCTACCAGACGGACAGCCATGGCAAACAGGAGTATCACGATAAGAGCAATGGCCAGGTCTTTGATAAATCTCAGTTGCATCTTATGCCTCCTTCTTTACCTTGAAGATGGATAGTTCCATGGTCAAACGGTAGCGATTGGGGGATCCGGGAGCCCGGACTTCCTTATCCGACACTTGGGTAGGACTGATGTCCAGAGCGTGGATCTTGATTATATTATCCAAGGCCTCCAGATCGGAAATAAACTGACCGATCTGAACATAGGTAGCTTCCAGCTCTATGTTATAGGTGGTTTCGATCAGGCCAGGCAGAGAGAATTTGTTGCTGTCAGACAGCTTATTCAGCTGGATTGAGCGTTGATCTGCCAACTCACCAATTTTGGTTTTAAAGTCGTTTATCTCGTCAAAACTGAAACTGGCGGTTTTGGTAAGGCTATTATCTATGATCAGGGCAAACTGGCTGAGTTGCTGATCCATAATACGTGCGCTGTTCAGCTTTTCCTGAGCCGTTTTTATCTTGCTGTCGAGTTCCTCGATTTTGGTTCTGGCTTTATGAACTGAATTAGCCGTGAACATGAAGAACACAACTCCGATCAGAACTATCAGCAGTACTAAGATTGAATATCTCTCTTTCATTACTGCCTCCTTCCTGCACCGGTATTTGCATCTCTGCTATAACACTCGATCACGAATTCAAGGATAGCAGTGTCTTTTACAATCTGGCGGGTGATTTGTCCGGATTTTATTTGGGGAAAATCATCACTGATCTCAGGATTGCTTTTCAGGCGGTTTATGAAAGATTGAATGAGATCCAGTTCCTTAACCTTCACGTCCACTTCAGTAATTCCGTTTAGGGTGAGAATACCATTGGAATAGGTAAACTTCCGCACGGCAAGTTTGTCGTCGATCTCTTGACCAAGGGCGATCATTTTCTTGGCCCAGAAAATACGATTGTTGAAGGTATCGGCCAGATGGTCAAGGTCATTACTGGAAAGGTAATCAGCACTGGTTTGAAATTTCTCCAATTGCTGTTTAGTTTCGGTATAGAATTTCTCACGGTTTTGCACCCTGAGCTGAGCCATACTGTTCACATAAAACCATCCAGCAAAGATGATTAACAAGCCAATAAGGAACAATACCACGGCACTGATGAAGTTTTTCTTTTCCTTTTCGGCTTGCAAGCGCAATTCACCGAATTTATTAAGGTTTATTTTGAAAAAGAATGCATTAGTCATAAGTGGTCTCCTCCCCTATTCCATTCTCATCGCCAAGCCAATGGCAAGGGCAAGTTGTGGGTCTTTCTTGTTTTGGAATTTTTCCGGCATTTCCACGTTGATAAAGGGCATGAAAATCTCGGTGGGGATGGCTACTTTCTCCTGGATGTAATCCTGTAAACCGACCATTTTTGCGGTTCCACCCATCAGATACAATTTACGGAAGTCACTGTTTCCAGCTTCTTTAACGTAGAAACGCAATGAGCGGCGTACCTCTTCCACGATTGCATCCTCGGTGGATTTTTCAGAGATATCCAGCATACTGATGGTTTGAATGTTGGCAGCATCAGGATTGTCATGCAGACCGAATTCCAGTTTATGACGTTCCGCTTCTTCCCATTCCAGCTGCCGTTTACGCATAATATCGCGGGTGAAGTTGTAGCCACCATACGGAATATCACGGGCAAAGAGCTTGGCATCGGGACCCCAGATAACCATGTTGCTGCGATGGGCACCCAAGTTTAATAGTATATATACTCCTTCTTCTGCGAAAGCATTCAACGCAAAACTGTTGGCTACGGCAAGGGAGTCTATATCCACTATATTGGGACTCAGACCAGCAGTCATCAGAATGTTGGTATGCTCATTCAGCAGATCTTTTGAGGTGGCAGCCAAAAGTATATTCATATTGTTTGTCTTTTCTTCCACACTCAGCACCTGATAATCCAGAACCATGTCGGTTCCGCTAATCGGGATGTGTTTCTTGGCTTCAAAAAACAGTGCCGATTCCAGTTCCTCATCAGGTAAAAAGATCGTTTTGATCTGCTTGATGCTGGTGTTGTCACCACCAATCGAAGTAACCAGATGCTTAATATGCTTGGGATTGATCCGCAGCGTCTTCAGCATTTCAATAATCACCGGGGCATAGCGTTCGGGACGCAGGTCGCTGGGGATATATTCAATCCCGGTAGGAACAGTCGGCCTGATCTCGTAGTTCAAGAGTTTGAACCCCTCATGCAGCTTCTTAAGGTGAACGATTTTCACACTGTGGCTACCGATATCGATACCCACAGTTTCTTTGAATCGAAGTTGTTTTTTCTTCATTCTTCCTCTTTATCTAATTAGCATATCATATTCAGCTTTTAATTACAGAAGGGCACGAGGCGGTCTCTTCAGCAACCAGTTACCTTGTTCCATGGGCAGTCTTTGTCCCTGTTTCTTGAATTGCGGCCAATCCGGTGGCTTCTTTTTATACATACGGTTGTCGTAGCGATAATTCTTGCGATAACCCACCTGCGAACTTGATGACGCTCCAGGATAATCCCTACCCTGCAGGGTAATCGTGATATTGGGATTAGCCCATAATTGAACGTTAACTGGATTTGGAGCGCTGGATCCGCCACATTTGTCTACGGGAATGTCCCACAGACCATTGGGATTGTTGTTCGGATCGTTCACATAGTTACGGCGAACGAATCCACGGCGTTTCTGATTCACACCGCCCCAGATATTAATTGTTCCTCTCATCAAGTAAGGTTGCCGTTCCGGCCAGAGAGGATTGTACCAGGGATAGTCAAGCAGCGGTGGCCAGAGATGACTGGATGTCTGAGGCCAGTAGTTGCGATGGAGGTCAATCATGTCGAACAGGGTGTCTCCTACCCCGGGAATATTGAACAGCAGGGCGGGAACAGAGCCATGGGGATGCTGGTATTCAAAAGTGAACACCCCATCTTTGTAATCATCACCATTGCCGTCTCCAAGTGCCGCAATGGCAGCGTATATCCATACACCTCCACCTGCAGGATCGGGAAACTCGGAGTCAGGGCCCATATTGGTGTGGTGACGTAATGTATCTATCGGATTCCAAAAACCGTACTTCAGAACAACCGATTTTTCAGATATAATTCCCACCATAGCCCGATTATTTGTATCCGGGCTATTGGGTTTTGCAGTTCCTTGAATCAGTATATCGCCCAGGATGTAGAGTGTGTCGGCTGCGCCCCAGGTTTGAAAACCGTCAAAAGGTTGGACAGTCCCATTATCACTTGTTAAGCCTCTCAGCCAGAGCTTGGCATTCACGAAGTTCGACCTTCCCGCGCAGGAACCAGCGGGAAGAGGGATCCAGACAGTATCGCGGACGATCACGTTATTATAGGTTTCCGGGGGAGGGCTGTTGTAGTTGTATGGCCAGGTGGGAACATATTTCAGGCGTAAACGGCGAGGAGTCTGAACTTTTCCCCATTGTCCGGAATATGAAGCACCTGACACTTCAACAAAAACAATATTATCAGGATCATAATTACTGGGGCCTACTCTTTGACCGTGTTGCCGAACTCCGGTCATTGCGGTGGGGAACTCGTATTCGTCGTATTCTTCTACCAATCCACCGGCAAAAACGTCATCCCGCGGATAATTGCTGGCACCGCCATAAACTCTGATGTGTCCACTGGTGGTAACCAAAGCATCAAACCTGGGCCAGCCTGGAGCATCGGGATTGGCGTTTCCGGCTGTATTCCTGATCCAGATATCCTGATTACTGTGCACCGGGCCGTCAAAATAGTCGCGTCCATCAAATCTGACGGGCTCACCCTGAGGATCTAATTCCTGGTCAGTAAAATACATGAACACCGGGCCAGTATCCTGGATGATGGTAAGTTCACCATATTTGCGGACTATTGATTTGTTGGTGCTAAAATAAGCGGTTTGCCCTACTCCGGTCTTGGATTCAATTAAAGAGCGGATTAAATATTCGTCCGATCCGGCTCCAGTTGAACCTGAAACAGATTCGCCACCCACATCCACGACAGTTCCTTCAGATTCGGTTTTCAAACGTGCAATCTGGGACTGCATGGTATAGGTTTTGGCAAAGTGACTTCCGGTTACTGGAACTTGTCGTAGTGGGGTTCTGATTCCGCCTCCCAATCCGGCATCAACTTTGGCGGCGGTTTCCAGGAAAGCCTGGCCTCTGAAGGCTTCCGCCCTCAAAAAATGCAAACTCTGGATGCTTTCCAATTCTGCTTGGGCAGCCACGGTATCGCGAACACTCATACTTGAGATGCTTAGCCCACTCATCATGGCCACTACTGCCAGCAACATGGCAAGGGCAATGTTACCGCTTTGGCTTTTTAGGATGGTTTTCATTTTCACCCCTTTCCTATCGGTCTATCCATGTTTTTCATCGCCATCACAGTTTTATAATGAATACTGCGGGTGGTATTCTTGTTGATTATTACCTTGGCTTTCAATTCCACATCCACCACGCACAGTCGTTCGTTTTCTTTGTATGGGAATATGGCATTGTAAGCATTGGCATCACCGATCTTGAAACTTTCTATCTTTATCTTGTCTCTTAGAGCACGTTTTGGAAAAACATAGGCAGGTGTATTCACTTGAATTCCGTTATACATGTAGTTGGCGCGGATAACGCCCTCATACAAATAAAAATGTATAAAATCGTTGGGAAATTCTTCTCTACGGGGAGGAGTAATCTTGATCCCATTTCCTTTTCCGGCTTCTTCAGTTCTACCCGTAATTTCCAAAGCGGTAGCACTTGCTATACCGTTGAACTGAATATTGTTTCCCGCACCGACGTTATAACCGTTTTTCAGGTAGTTTAGAAATTCAGCCCCATCTTTTTGTAACTCCACGTAGGCATTCAGTTCCTGATATTTTCCGAAGAAAACGCTAAGCCCGACGGCTGCAACCAGGATCAACAATGTGGAGATCACCAAAACGGAGATCACTTCGACCAGGGTAAAACCCTGTTGATTGCCAAGCAGTTTCTTAATCATCCTCAGTTCCCTTCCACATCGTAAAAATCTTCTCTCACCTTAACGCTATGCCGCTTGTCGGTTTCAGGATCCTGCCAGCTAACTTCTGAAATAACATAGTAATATGGATACTGCTTGGTAACGTAAAATTCCACATCTCTTCCGGTTTGCACGCTCACATTGCCTTGCAATTCTCCTTCATCGGTTTCGTCAATAACAACGGCGCGTGAGGTATATGGCCGAAAGATTTTTTCCTTCATATACAAGGCATATTGTTTTTCAATCTCACCTGAAGCAATCAGAGACGCAATCCTGTGTCGGTAATTATGCCGGACTTGTTTCTCGGCATAAACGGCACCAATATAGATGGTCGTAATCAGGATAACCAGAACCGTGGCAACCACCAAAACTTCTATCAGGCTGAAACCGCCCTGAGCCCGAAGCAAGCCAAATGAATGGCTTGCTTTTCCCAAGGGGAAGCTTTCAGGCTGAGCTTTTTGTGCTTCTCTCATGCCTAAAATCCGGCTCCGGTGGCAAATTGTTTGGGGTTCTCGGCAAATTCTTCGGCTACAGTCCGCTCAATGAGATTGTTCATCACCAGATTATACAGCGATTGGTCTCTGGTCTGCATTCCTTCTTTGGTGCTGGCTTGAATTACCGAGGGTATTTGATAGGTTTTTTCTTCACGGATCAGGTTTCTAACCGCCGCATTGGCGATCATGATCTCCACACTGGGAACGCGGCCTTTGCCATCTTTGGTGGGCAGCAGGGTTTGGGCGATAACCGCTTCCAGGGATTCTGAAAGCATGGAACGCACCTGTTGCTGCTGTTCCTTGGGGAACATGTCAATTATACGGTCGATGGATTTGGTGCAACTTCCGGTATGCAGGGTGGCAAAAACCAGGTGTCCGGTTTCGGCTGCTGTCAACGCAAGTGACACCGTTTCCAAGTCACGCATTTCACCCACCAGGATCACGTCAGGGTCTTCACGCAGGGCACTGCGCAAGGCAGCGGTGAAGCTCCAGGTGTCGTGGCCGAGTTCGCGCTGGTTGATCAGGCTATTTTTACTGCGGTGCACGAATTCGATGGGGTCTTCCACGGTGATTATATGGCAATTGCGGTTTTCGTTTACCGAGTCGATCATCGTAGCCAGAGTGGTTGATTTTCCGCTACCTGTGGGACCGGTAACCAGGATCAGACCTTTTTCCTTGGTGGTAAGGCGCTTCAGGATATCCGGAAGGTGCAGTTCGTCGTAGCTTTTGATTTCGTTCGGGATCACACGGAACGCGCTGGAAACGCCATTGATCTGATGGAAGGCATTCACACGGAATCGCACATCGTTGCTCAGCTTGGTGGAAAAGTCTATTTCCAGGTTTTTTTTGAACAAAGCCTGCTGCGATTCGTTCATAACTCCGTAAACGAGGTTTTCCACCTCTTCCACCGAGAGAATCGGCAAGTTTAGTTTCTTCATGCGGCCGTTGACCCGCACCATAGGGTGCGAGCCGGCTGCAATATGAAGGTCAGACGCTCCCGCTTCAGCGGTAAAGCGCAGTAATTCGTGGATTGTCAATTTACCGTCCTCCTGGCTTAGTCGGTCTCGGTTCCTCCGGATTCGGGATTAGTCCAGGTGTCAACTCCGTAGCCATGGAATTTGGCTTCGGTTACATCATACCAAACCTGCTTTCCTTCACCGCCGGCAAAATCCTGAGTGGAAGTGGCTATGAACTTCTTGGGTGGATTGCCGACCACTTCGAACTTCCAGTTCTTCTGGGTGCTTTCGCCAAGACGGGCTTCTTTCTGTGCCTGTTCAAGGCTAAAGCCATCGGTGGAGCCATTGGTCTGAAGATAAACATCATAGGTCTTGCGGATCGTGTTGATCGCAGTTTGGGCTTCAGTGCTGCGGGATTTTTCCACATAACGAAGGTAGCGGGGAACGGCCAAGGCAGCCAGGATGGCCACGATGATCACCACCACCAAGATTTCGATAAGGGTGAAACCCTTTTGGTTTTTCAGTTTCCTGAGCATGTTTTTTATCCTCCTAAGGGATGTTTTTTTTCGTTACCAATAATGTATGCACATTACGTGCCAATTCTACATGAAATGTGCAGGCAAGCATCCGGCGAATCAAGCCGGGACGGGCATTCTTACCCCAAACTACCATCGCTGGATGCACCTAAATCACTAACGAATACAATATTTACAAGCGTTGAAACAAGTCAACTTTTTTCTTACCATTCTGCACGGGGAAACCCTTATCCTTTGCCACAGGCACTCTGGGCACAACCCACCCTCTATCCTCCCTTAATAATATGAGCGTGGATAGAGGGCGGGTTGTGCCAGGCACGAGAGTAGGCTATAGGCATAAATGTCTTGACGGTTAAGTTTGCTTCTCAAATTTGGCATCAAAGACAAATCTAATTCAAGCAAGGAGCATAGAAATGTTAATTCGCCCACGTTTCATCCTTGGCTTAACCTTTGTGTTGGCCTGCCTTCTGCTTATGGCTGCGGATATTGATCCCATAAAGGTTACCGATGACAACAAACTGAATGATTCCGACATCCTGGCAGAATTCGATGGTGGAACCATAACCCGGAAAGATATTGACACCAAGATATCTAAACTACCTCCCCAATATCAGCCCCGTTATCGGACTGTGGACGGTCAGATCGAGGTTCTGAATATCGCAGCCGTGGAAGAAGCTTTTTTCCAGAAAGCCAAACAGCTCGGTCTGGACAAAGATCAGGCAGTTCTGGAAAAGATCAAGGCCGTGGAAAAACGCTATTATATGCAGGAATTCTACAAACGCAACGTTAGCGATCTGGTGGTTCTCTCCGACCAGGATCTTCAGGACTATTACGCACAGAATCAAAAGGTGTTTTACCTTTATCCTTATATAACCATAGACTATCTGCAGGTTGCGGACGAGAATGAGGGCAAAAAGGCTCTGGCTGAACTGAAGAAAGGCGTTTCCTTCGCCGAGGTTTCTGATAAATATAACCAGAACACCTATGCCAAAGGTTTGAAAGGTAAAGTGAAGAACGTCCGTTTGAACGGAAATATCCCCGGGATCGGAAACGATGCCGAACTGGAAGGCTTGATCAGCAAGACCAAGGTTGACACCCTGTCCTTCGTCGGCCCCGTGCAAACCTCCACCGGATGGCACATCTTCCGCACCACGGAATGGATCGAAGGCCGCCAGAAAGAATTCTCCGAAGTGAAACCGGAAATCGAACAGCGGCTTCGTCCCCTCAAAGAACGTGAAGCCCTGGACACTCTGATCGACCGCCTGAAACTGAAATACAGCGTCGAGATCGATAGCAGCATGGCAAATGTGATTGACCTCAATTCCCCAAAAATAAACGAAGGAATCATAGATAACCTGGTGGTAAAATCACCCACCGAATCCCTGCGCATGACTGTGCGTCAGATAATGGACAATTTTGACAAGATCCCGCCCCAGGAACAGATTTTTGTGATCAAAGGCGGTGGTGTATATCAGCTAATTGACCAGGAACTGATTCAAAACCTGCTGTATCTGGAATCAAAAGCCAGTGGCTATGAAAAATACTTCAATGACAACCCCGATTACCAGCAAACCAAACGCAGCTACATCCTGCGTGCAGCTTACGAAAAACTGGTGGTAAACACCATCGAGGTAAGCGACCAGGAAATTGCCGACCGCTATGAACGCGACCTGGAAACATACACCAATCCCGCTTCCCGTACCATTGAAGTCCTCTTCTTCGACAAAAAGAAAATCGCCGACAAAACTTGGAGAAAATTCAATAGCGCCTGGAAGAAAAACAATGAAAAGAAGATGCAGGAAATCATCAAGAAATATTCCCTGAAACCGGAAAATGCCGTTCTGGAAAACCAATACCAGAATGGAATCGTAACCGGCCTGGGAAATGACCAGGAATTCTCACGGATGATCTGGGCTAATCCGGTTGGCTATCTCAGCCCCGTGTTCACATCCGCCAGAGGTGATATTGTTTTCTTCCGCATCCTGAAAGAAATCCCCAAGTCCTATAAACCCTTGGTTGAAGTGAACCCCAGAATCTATGGCGCAATCAAGAAAGAAAAGGAAAAAACCACCCAGGATAAAGTGGCAGAAGATCTTTTCGTGGAATTCAACATGAAAAAGTATCCTGAGCGGGTGAAGCTTTCCATGACCGCAGATGAGCTTTTCACACAGGCTGACACTGCCGCCAGACAACGTAACTTCAAGGACGCCATAGTTTATTACGATCAGATTATCAATAGTTACAAGAACAACTCGGACGATTACAAGGCTTCCTTCATGAAGGCTTTCCTGATCGCTGAAGAGATGAAGCAAACCGACCTTGCCCTAACGCTTTTCCGGGAATTCCTGGATAAATACCCCGAAGGTGATTTGCATGAATCTGCCAGATTTATGATCGACAGCCTGGAAGGAAAAATCCCCGAATTGCCTGAAACCGAAGAATAACTTCTTCTAATCTGGCCGGACAGCCAAGCTGCCGAACAGATCACATATAGAAACAATTATTGACCAAGGAAGGTTCCCCCGGGAATCTTCCTTTTTTTATTATCCCTAAAACAGAAAAGTAGCCTTTACAAAGGGCAGGGCAATCAAGCTCCCTACATCTATCCCAATCGGTCTGAATCCACCCAGATCCCAGCTCATTCTCTGGCCTTTGAATCTGATCCCGAACATTATGCCTTTATTTAGTTCGTCTTCATCTTCCTCGTCGATGGTGAGAGAACTGGGAAAATAGTAGAATTCGCCTATTCCGGAAATCCTGGAGGAAAATCTGGTGATCCCACCCAATCCCAGCAAGAACTGACTGTCTCCATCGTCCATTGCCAGCAACTCCGCAGTTAGCAAATGCAGGCTTGATTTGGTGTTGCCAGCACTGATGATGTTTCCTACGGTTGCCGTATTGGGATCCGGAGTATAAGATAGCCAAAGCGCAGTTTGAACTTTTGATCCCTTATAGTAGTTAACCTTGGAACCGAAAGTGAAAGTTTTGAGCATATCATCCGTAATCGGAAAAACCATCCCGCCACTGAGATGAATCCTGTTGGTGATGGCATGGCTGTATTGCAGGAGTAACACTTCAAAATCCGTAATGGACGACATTCCCTTGGGCATGGTGTAAGCAGTAGGCATCACCATTAGGGATTGATCAGCAGCCCAAAATAAAGAATCACCCTGCTGGGCAAACAAACAGGCAGCGCTGAGAAAGACTAAAACAATAACAACTGGCTTGAACATGGTGCTTACCTCGCTTTGTATTACATAGCAAAATCTAAGCAGATTTCTTTCGCAGGCAAGCGAGCACAACAAATCCATGGAATGTGCAAAAATGGATTGACTACTTACTTACCGTTTGCTCCTGAAGCACTTTTTGCAGGTCAGCGGCTTTCAATCTGCCGGTTTGCCCATCAGGAAGACGCACCAGCCAATAGCTTCCCCTGGCATTCAGAACCTTAAGCACCAGCCCGGCATGAACCTCAAAAAGAGCTGAGTTACCTTTGGGAGGGTAAAAAGGACTGAGCGCAGCAACCACTACCGCCCGGGAATCATGTTTCTGCTGGAATGACTTGATTCCCAAGGCTGCAAAGGAACTGACAGTCAGCAGCAGCAACAACGCCAGTACCAGGATCGGTAAAGCCCGCTCCTTGTCCGGATTGTAAAACAGCAGCCAGATAAAAGCCAGGGCAGAACCCAGAAGGAAAATCAGGCTAAGAATTGCCAATCGGTTAACCGAAAAGAAATCCAAGGTCTGAAGAAGCACCCTCACCAGAAAAAGATGCTCAGGATATAGCTTCGCATCCTGTCCCAGTCTGGTGGATATATCCAGATTGGCTCTTGCATATTTGTGGGCGGAATTGATATTCAAAGCTCTTAGAAAGTAAAGGTTGGCCTGCCCTACATCCCCAAGGGTAAAAAAATCTACTCCCAGATTGTAACACAGGTCTGCATTTGGGCTTTTTTCCGCTCTATGTATGGCCTGCTGCAATGAATCGGGTAAACTGCTTTTTATCAGCAATTCAGACTGAGCCTGCAAAACAACTATCACCGCCAGACCGAGAAACATAAACACAATTCTACGGATCATGATTTTTCCCCTTTCCTCATACTGCTTCGGTTCAAGCCGGCAAAACCGCTCACGATCCGTTTCAGTTTTGCCACATCCCCTTCCAGATTCACTGCCCGATCACTCTCAGGCCGGAAACGCGCCCCCAGACTGCTATCCAGAAAGGTTTGCAGCTCCCCGATCAGTTCTGCCGGCACAGATGAATCTTTCAGTGCACCAAGCTGTTCTGGGATTGAGAGATGCCTGGGCAGTTTATACTTTGAGGCCAGATAATCAAATAGCGCTTTTTCGGCCAGGGGGTAGAATTCATCTGAAAGTTCCCTGGCTGCTGCAAAGGCTTGCTTCATGTAACGCTGCAGCACCTGGTCAGCTTTCTTACGGGCATAAGCATCGGGATTTGATAGTTTTAGTTTGCGTTCCAAAGCAAGAACAGCAGCGAATATGGTTCCCGCTCCAATAATGATGAGCAAAATCCAAAACCAAGGTTGTGCCGGATAAGGATAATAGGCTGGATATGATCTGCGGTTCAGCTTGGGATAGATCGAACGTAGGTTGCGCGGTTCCCAGAGCCGGTTCAAATAGCTTAACACAGGTGTGGATTTTACCACAATCTTTTCCTTGGGGCTGTTGTATCGTTGATAGTGCCCAGCATCATTGGCAAACCAACTGAAGCTCAAATCCGGCAGAATAAATTCCCCTTTGTTTTGCGGAATCAGCGTGTAATAATAGGTTCTGGTTCCTTCGATGCCTGCATTCAGGTTGTCAATAACGATTGGAGAAGAAACTTGAAAGCCTTTTCCTGAAGTAAACATGGGTGCTGTGAACTGGTTGAAATTTCCCCGTCCCTGAATCTTTAGAGTGAAAGTAAGAGCTTCCCCCAAACCAAGTTCATGTTTGTCAAGACTTTGGCTCAGTTTGAAGTTACCCACAGCCCCGGTAAAACCTTCTGGAACACTGACTTTGGGCAATGGGCGAACCACAATGCTGCCACCTTTGCTGCTAAGCTCCAAATTCGAGTATCCATAGTTGTAAAGACGTGCTATCCCTTCAAGTTGTGGAGCCTGAAGGATCCCATCCACATTGGGCATAATGGCCAATCGTTTGATCAAGGCACGTTTATAGGATTTTCCTCCCAGCCTGACATCCTCATAGTTCAGCATGGTCGGCTGTTCATAGGTGCTTTTTCCATAACCACTGAAGTCCTTTTCATCCTCAAGGTTGAAAGAGCGCACCATTGAATCCGTGTATAAGTAATAGGACACAATTGCCGGAAAACCCCGGTAAACGGTTTGATTTTCCGGTAAAGCAAGGAGTCTGGTATCGCCAATTGAGGCGGAAGGCTGATCCCAGTAATCAGGTTCATCAAAGGAGAAAGGATTATAGCCAGGGAAAGGACTTGAATTCTGAGAGGGAGCCTTTCCCTGTCCTTTCACAACAGTAATGGTTATCTGGCGGGTCAGATATTCCCGGCTGTTTACTTTCACTTTCAGGGATGGAACGGTTGTGCTGCCTGGCTTTAACGGCATATAGATATAGCGATAGGTTTGAGTGTACTCCGAGCTCATCCTGGTTCCGTTCAGGATCATCGAACTGCCTGAAGAGCTGGTAATATTGCGGAAACTGAAAAGCGGAATAGTCGGGGGAGCAGGCTCTGAAACGTTTAGCCTGCCGCTGTCGGAAATATTCAGAGTCAGTTCCAGTTGGTCATCCGTGGATAGATTGTATTTGTTCGCCGAGATGTCCACTTTTACTGCAAGTAATGCCAGCGGCATTAAAAAGGCAATGAGCAGAAAACGCTTCATCATCACCACCATTTTCCCTGTCCGGGATTGCCTGGTTTTTTGTTTTGTTGGCGGTCGCTGCTTTCTTTATTGTCCAAACCTCCCAGGATATTCTTGATTTCTTCTTGTTTCTGTTTATCTTCTTGTTGCGGTTTGGGAGGGGGAGGAGGTTGCATTTGCAGTTTTCGCAGTGTCAGCTCATAATTCGCTTTGGTGTCTTTATCCTCAGGATCGGCCAGCAATGCCATACGATAGCTTTTCAAGGCAGCTTCGAACTTTCTGTTTTGAAACTCAGCATTCCCTCTGTCATAATAAATCGAAGCCTTGGGATGGTTCGCAGTGGCCAAAGCCGATGTCGAATCAGCTTCGGTATAGCGCTGCTGCTTATAAAGGCTCTTTGCCAGGTTGGCATTGGCAATTCCTTTATCCTTGCGGGCATTTCTGGCCAGCAGCTTTTCTGTGTTCTCGTATCGCTTCAGTTTGTATAGTTGCTGTGCCAGGGACTGTCGAACAACCAAGGGCCGGAACAGCAGTTCCGACAGCAGAAACAGCAGAATCAAAAGCAATAGGATAAAAGGCAGAAACTTGTTTTTCAGTATACTCTTAAGCTTCATTATCTTTCTCCGCAGCCATAAGACCGGATCTTCTGCGACGAGGATCGATGAGGGATTCCACCAACAACAGGATCAAGGCCAGGCTGGCAAACAGGTAGTATTGCTCTTTGTGGGCATTCAGGTTTTTGCTGCGAAACCGGCTCTCTTCAGTATCATAAATGCGTTTCAGGATAAGCTGGATCTCATCGCCACCTGGTGTAACTCTATAGTATTCTCCGCCTCCAGCTTCAGCAATAGCTTGCAAGGTTTGCTCATCGAGTTTGCTGATCACTTCTTCGCCGGTTTGGGGATGTCGGATAACTGCTCCTTGGGGACTTCCCACTCCCATGCAGTAGATTCTGATCCCCTTATCTTTCAAACGTTTGGCTTGTTTTATACCTTCTGCTTCCAGATCTTCACCATCGGATATCAACACCAAAGCTGTGGTTGCCGAAGCAGTCGCAAAGGCTTTCTCTGCGAGGGTAATAGCCGCTCCGAGATTGGTTCCGGGCCGTTCCACAGTGTCGCTATTCAAACTGTTTAAAACTATTTTAACCGCTTCATAGTCATCAGTAAGCGGACATTCCAGAGTTGCCACTCCGGCAAAAGCGATGATTCCAATCCGGTCGGTTTTCAGTTGCTGCAGGAATGATGATATCTGCAGCGAGGCACGAAGCAGCCTGCTGGGCATCATGTCCGTAGCATCCATGCTTTTGGAAACATCAATGGCAAAAACGATGTCCATGCCACTACTTTCCAGAGTCCTGTTTTCATAATCCCACTGAGGTCTGATCAGGGCAAGCACGATCAAGCCCAAGGCAAAGGTGGACAAAACGATCCTGAAACCTGTCCAGAAAGGCGACCGGCGTGCGTAGTAAATCCCCTTCAGATGGAGATCGGAATATTCGGCAAAGCGTTTTTGCAGTTTTTTTTCTCGTCTGATCAAAAGCAACAGGATCAGCACACAGAACACCAGCAAACCAAGGTAGTAGGGATGGCCAAGATTCATAGCTGCTCCGGCAGAACTGGCAGGAAATAGGCTTTCAGCAGCAATTCCAGCAGTAGAAGCATAAAAGCCAGCCACAAAAAAGGCATAAACTGCTCGCTGTAGTTATATCTATAGGTAGCTTTATATTCTGTTTTTTCAAGGCGGTCGATCTGGGACATGATCCTGGACAAACTTTCCGCATTTCCGGCCAAAGCTGCTTTACCGGTTCCAGTTGTCGTTGCGATTTGATTCAAAGTTTGCATATCCAGTTCAATGAAGGTATTGATGAAACGCGTGCCAAACAGCGGGTCATGATAGGGAAATGGCACCATTCCTTCTCTGCCCACCCCTATTGGATAAACTCTGATCCCAAGTTCAGCAGCCATTCTGGCCGCGGAAAGGGGATCGATTTCCCCGGTATTGCTCACTCCATCTGTGATCAGAATTATAATCTTGCTTTTAGCAGTGCTGTCTTTCAAACGTGCCACTGCCTTGGCCAATCCCATTCCTATTGCTGTAGCGGAAGCTTCTTCATTTACCGAAAGCTTTTCCAGGCTATTGACCACTGATTGCTGGTCAAAAGTAAGCGGAATCTGAGTGAGTGCATACTCCGAAAAGGCAACCAGCGCAAAGCGGTCATTGGGACGCTTGCCAACGAATTCCTTGGCTACGCTGACCGCAGCACCCAGTCGGTTCTGAGGAGCAAAATCCATGGCCAGCATCGAACCGCTGATATCTATGGCCAAAACAATATCCACTCCCTTCCGGCTCAAATCGCGTGTTTTGGTTCCCCAACGGGGCTGGGCTATGGCAAGGCATAAAAAGAGCAGAACAAAACTACGCAGGGCTGGATATAGATACCTATAGGGAAAGCGGCCGGTTACCAGATTAGCCAGCAGCTTAACCCTGGAATGGATCAGACCCTTGTTTCGTTTAGCAGCGATTTTGAGCTCCCAATACAGGTAGACAGGAACTGTAAACAAAGTTAACAGCAACCAGGGATGCCCAAACCTAAGCATCTGTCCTGTCCTCTGTTACCCGGTTGAAAGACTTCAGATATGATTGGAGCCAAGCTGTGCGATAGGCAACTTCCTCCTCAGAGGGAGAGGTTTTGGCGAATTTAACCATGTCACAGTAGTTCAGCCAGCGTTTTATTTCACCGGACTCGGGAATCTGCATTTTGTGCATTTCGAGTCCCAGTTCACGGGTGGTCATCTCCAGGGCTGAGAAGCCATAAACCGCTTCCAGAAAAGAACGCAGGATTTGCGACAGACGGAAGTGGTACAGGATGAGTTCACCTTTTTCCGGAAGGTTTTCGGCAAGCAAAGCCTCCAGGTTTGCCAAAGCGTTTATCCAGGGCGGAAGTGCTGTTTCGGTATGGGGAACAGCTGCTTTTTGCGTGGGTGGCCTACTTTTAATGCGCTTTTTCAAAAGGTAGGCTGTCAAAACCACTCCGCCCAGAATCAGTAGTAAATATAGCCAGAACGGTGGTTGCCAGGGATACTTTTCAAAGGGTTTAATGTCCCTTAACAAGGTGTCGCCCTCAGCCAGGACAGACAGCACATTTACCCTGAAGCCATCAGTGTAGTCCGTTCGGAGCGATGGCATGGCACGTTGCACCTGCAGGCGGGGAAAAGACAAGGCCCCCACCCGCAGGGGAATGATCTTCATTTCCCATTCGCTGGAGCTTTTTTCAGACTGTTTGCTTTCCACAATGGCAAAGCTTTTCAGGGTGTCGGGAATGGATAGCCGCTTAATTGCGTAGTCCGCTTTTATCCGGAAAGTGAAGGGAGTTCCCACGGTGAGGTTGTCGGCACCTTGTAAACTCTGACTGATTTCCCCTCGCAGGGGAACGAACAGAACCAGCAGGATACCAATAAGAGAGAAATAAGGGTGAAACAAGCGTCTGACCCTTAATGCACGCTTAATGCTCCCATAATGCGAGTGAGGAATCACATGATTTGGAGTATCAACGAATATATCTTTCATCGGCGTTTCTCCCTGAGAGCAAAGAACTTGCGCAAAGCTTGCACATAGGATTCATCGGTGCGGATCAGCAGATAGTCACATTTGCATTTCCGGAAAAATTCGGTAAGTTGTTGCTGCTTCTTGTGCACCAAATCACGATAGCTTCGCCTTAGTTTGGGGTCAGAGCTATTAACCCAAGCCTCTTCACCTGTTTCGGGATCTTCGAGATGCAGGATTCCTGCTTCCGGAAGCTCAAGTTCACTGTTGTCCAATACCTGCAGGGCAATCACGTCATGTTTGCTGGAAAGTATTTTCAGGGAAGGTTCCCAGCCGTTGTCGATCCAATCGGAGATCACGAAAAGGATGCAACGCTTGCCAAGCATTTTGTAGGCATAGGAAAAGGCGTCTTTCAGCGAAGTCCCATGGCTTTGCGGGCTATGATAAAGCACTTCGCGGAGGATGGTGAGGGCATTGTTGCGCCCTTTGCGGGGAGGAAGGTATTTTTCCGGCTGGTCAGAAAACATGATCAATCCAGCCAGGTCGTGATTGGCAACGGCAGAAAAGGAAAGACCGGCCACCAGTTCGGCAATGCGTTCCCGCTTACTCATGGACTTTGTTCCAAAATTCTGCGAAGCGCTGATATCCACCAGAAAAACCACTCTTAACTCACGGGTTTCCTTGAACTTCTTGATGTAAAGCTGTCCCATCCGGGCTGAAACGTTCCAATCGATGTCTCGATGGTTGTCTCCAGGCTGATATTCGCGCACTTCGGCAAATTCCAGTCCCTGTCCTTTGAAGCGGCTGTGGTATTCTCCGCTAAACAGCTCGGAGACTGTATTGCGGGTGCGAATCTCGATCCTGCGGATCTTCTTCAGGATATCGGAAGCGCTTTGGGTGAACATAACCCTTTATTTTATGGGACTTCTATCTCATCCAAAATGCGGTTGATGATGTCTTCGCTGCTCATTTCCTCGGCTTCCGCCTCGTAGGAAAGAATGATGCGATGCCGAAGAACATCCCTGCCAATAGCCTTTATATCATCCGGAATCACGTAGGCACGGCCAGAAATGTATGCAAAGGCCTTGGCTGCTCTGGCCAGATAAATGCTGGCCCGGGGTGAAGCGCCAAACTCAATCAGTCCCTTCAGGTCAGACAACCGTGGATAACGCTCAGGATGCCGTGTGGCAGAAACCAGATGCAGGATATAGTCCTTCAGCTTGTCTTCCATGTGCACCAGATGCATCACCTCACGCATGGCTTCAATATCCTGGGGTCTCAACACTTTGGCAAGGGGGATCGGACGGTCGGCCACCATCCTGTCCAGAATCTGGCGCTCTTCGTCAAAGGCGGGATATTTAATTCTGAGCTTCATAAAAAACCTGTCCACCTGCGCTTCTGGTAAAGGATAGGTTCCTTCCTGCTCGATGGGATTCTGGGTGGCCATCACAAAAAACGGGCATGGTAAAGCCACACTGCTGTCACCCAAGGTAACCTGACGCTCCTGCATGGCTTCCAACAAGGCCGATTGCACCTTGGAAGGCGCACGGTTGATCTCATCGGCGAGGATGAAATTGGCAAAAACAGGGCCGCGCTTAACGCTGAATTCCCCGCTTTTGGGATTGTAGATCATTGTGCCGGTAATGTCGGCAGGTAAAAGATCAGGGGTAAACTGAATGCGGGAATAGCTGGCATCGAAAACGGCTGCCAATGAAGATATGATCAGGGTTTTTGCCAGACCTGGCACTCCTTCGATCAGCACGTGGCCATTAGCCAGAATTCCGATCAACAAACGGTCTATGACCTCCGTTTGGCCTACAATTACCCTTGCCATTTCCCTGCGGACTTCTTCCAACACCGCAGAGCTGAGTTCCACTTTCTGCTGGATTTCTTCGATCAACACATATCCTCCTGTTCGGCTTAGGACAATAAAAAATGGGAATCCGGTTTTAGCCGTGATTCCCGAAAAGTAACGGGGTTACGCTCTTCTTATCTTGATCCGGAAGCCAGGAAAGGCAACCCGTTCTATTTCGTAACGGCTTTGCGGACTTTATTGGCTTTAAGACAGGAACTGCACACCTTGACGCGCTTGATGCCACCTTCCATGATGGCGCGGATTTCGTGCAGGTTCGGATAGAAACGACGCTTGGTGGCATTCAAAGCATGGCTGCGATGATTGCCTACCTGAGCGGTTTTTCCACAGATATCGCATATTCTTGACATGATTCACTTCCCAATTTATCTTATGTTCTGAACCAACAAATTCACAGCCGGGTTTTTGACAAGCATTATTTGGAATTCTGCGGTAAGCGAATGTCAAACCGGCTGCCATGCGGTTCAAGGGGAATGAATTCCAAACGGCCTCGATGTTCCTGCACCAGTTTTTTGCAGATGGCCAGCCCCAAACCGGTTCCATGCGTCTTTCCCTCTGAAACGAAAGGCTGAAAAAGATCTTCCCTGATCTTTTTGGAAATGCCAGGGCCATTGTCGGTTACCGAGATCTGCAGCCAACCAGAAGACAGGGTGCAGGTTACCTTGATTTCTCCATCCGCAGGAATGGCTTCGGAAGCGTTTTTGATGAGGTTGATCAGCACCCTGCGAATCTTTCCTTCGTCGAAGTATACATAATCCGAAACCTTGTTTTCGACCAAAAAATTGATATTTCTTCCCTTCAGGGCTGATACATAAGTCTCTCTGATTTCGTTCAGGAAACTGTCCAAATCCACCTTTTGGATAAGCGGTGGGGTTTCTGTGCCTTTGGCAAAATCAAGGATTTCACGCACCAATTGGTCGATCATCTTGGTTTGTTTTACGATGCTGTCCGTAAACTCGTTGCTGCCTGGAAAGATGTTTTCGATTAACTGGGCAGTAAGAACGATCACCGTAAGCGGGGTTTTGATATCATGGATGATCTTGCTGGCCGCCATTCCGATGGCCATGAGACGATTTTTGCTGATCATCTGATCCATTAGTTCCACAAAACGCTCGTTGGTATCTCTCAGCCTTCCCGACAGGGTACGCATCAGATTGAACATCACAATAGGATGGTTGAAAGTGATCTGCATGAAAGCTTCCCTGGGAATCACCAAAAGTTCAACGTCATCCAAGGCAATCACACTGGCAGAGCGTGGTTCGTCATCGATCAAACCCATCTCGCCAAAAAACTGCCCCGGTTCCAGAACGGATAGCTGGGCAAAGGGTGTTTCTGGATTATTCAGCCCTTTATTGATCTCCACCTTTCCGCGACAGATAAAGAAAAGATTGTCTCCCCAGGAGTATTCAGAGATGATCGCTTCGCCTTTGCTGAAGTGCATACGCTCCAGATCTTTGGCAAAACTGCTTACCATGTCTTCGGTAAGCCCATGGAAGATTCCTATGTTCACTACTTTATCATTTTTTTGCATGACAACCTCACTTCACGCTGCTTTCTGCCTTTAGAACATACTTTTTCCTGAGTTGTTATTTCTGTCAAGCGAGAATTTTCTTGACAGAGATTCAGGCTTTGGCAAACCTGCCAATAAAAATAATGGAGTAACATATGAAACTTATTATTCCTATCCTGATCCTTGCAGCCCTGTTTATGCTCACCAGCTGTGCCACCATTCTCTCCGGTTCGCAGAAAAACGTGAACATCTCAAGTTCTCCCGATAATGCCGAGATTGCCATCTCAAACTCAATGGGCATGAAGGTGTTCAGCGGAAAAACCCCCTTGATGATACCTCTGCCCAGAGGTGAAAGTTATGTGGTGGATTTTTCGCTGCCGGGATATAAACCACAGAAAGTGTTTCTCACCAAGGACATCAACCTGTATTTCTTCGGTAATCTGATCTTTGGAGGCCTTATCGGCTTGATAGTTGATTATTCTACGGGTGCCATGTGGGATATCAGTCCCGATTTTATCCATGTTTCTCTGGAAACAGCTTCCCTGGGTGAGCAATCTCAGCCCTATGCCCAGTTAGAACTGATCCATAGAGGCATCCCAACTCAATCTGTATCTGTTCCTTTGGAATCCCTGGAGCCCTGATCAAACTTACTTAATAGAAGGGGCTTATATTAAGATTCAGGAAATAGGTTGTGCCGCTGAGGAAGTAGTTCCGGGCAGGCAGGGAAGCGTCAGTCCAGTAATTATATTCCAGCAATTCAAGGTCATCGGCGTTGTGCACTGCTTCCACATCTGAACTTAGATACCACTTTCCTTCGCTGTTGCCATTCAGTCTTGCACCCAGAGACAGCGCAGCAAACCAGTTTTTGTAAACTTTCAATCCCGCCTTGATTGAGGCTTCGGCACTTAGCTCCAAGGGACGTGCTTTGTTCACCTTCAGTTCGGTTCCGTTCAGCTCAAAGCTATGGGCATAGGTAAATTCTGTGCCCAGGGTGTTGAATTTCTCATAGAGCGGGGTTTGATAGAATAGCGAGGTTTTTACTCCTGCCGACAGAAATGCCCCATAATCCATCAGAGGCAGCATATAAGCCCCTGAAATGCTTCCCAGATCTGCAAAAACGGCACTTTCGGTGCGTCCGTTTATCTCGCCTTGCAAGGCACCCAGATTATCCAGAATCCCCAAAGTTACCACATAGGACGGCAAAGGAACGCTTTGCTGGGGAAACTGGGAAAGCGAGAGCCGGAATACACTCAGGGTAGCTGCTTCCATGTGTTTAACCGCTTCATCCGAACTGAAAAACTGATAGTAGTTTCCCGAAGTCAGGAAGCCACCTCTGATGTAGCGAATAAATTCTCCTTGTGGGGTCTGTGGTTCACCGGCATTGAAAAACAGCTGATCGATGGTGATGGATTGGGCAGCAAGCAGCAAGGGCATTGCAAATAGTCCAATCAGGAGCATTTTGATTTTCATCTTGTTGCCCTCTATTTGTGATTGGTTTTCATCAGTTCGAGCATGAGGGGTATAGCCTCTTTGGAGATACTGTGTCCACCCTCAAAGGTATGCAGTTGCACATCAAGCCCCTTTGCGGCCAGGAACTTTTCCGCATCGGCACTTTCCTGGTAGTCAACTATTTTATCCTGGTTTCCGTGACTGATGAGGATCTTCATTTTTTTTGCCGCCTTATAATCTTTGTCGCGCAGCACATCTTTTACCAAGCCACCCCCACAAGCCAGAAAACCGTCGAAAGTCTTTGGATTCTTAAGCCCGATCACATAGCTGAGATAAGCTCCCTGCGAAAAACCCAGCAGCCAGGTTTGCCCTATTCTATATTCCTTCTTCAGATGATTCGCCAGATCCACAATGTATTGAACTGTATATTTATAGGATGTATTGGATATTTTGCTATCCCGCGGCAGGAAAGGATCCCAGCTGAATTGCGGAACTTCGCTATCGGGGAAGGCATAAGGCGCTTCGGGGACCACGAAGATCACCTCAGCTTTTTCCAGGTAACGCCAAAGGGGCGCAAAGTTCTCTGCCCTGTCGCCAAAACCATGCAGCCCAATCACCAGATTATAAGTTTTGGATTTGTCAAAACCCTCAGGAAGCAGCAATCGATAGGGTTGATATTGTTGCAGGGGAAAGTATTCCATTTTCCCGCTATATTTTTCTTTTTTAGCATTCCAGGCTTGCAAGGAATCCATGGCAGCATGGAAAATTTCAGTTGCTTTTACCTGGCTGAAATCCGGGTCATTCTGGATATGTTCCAAATCCTGAAATCCGTTTTTGTAAGCTCTTTGCAGATATTTAGCCGCCAGTTCAGGCTTTCCGAGCAGTCCATAACAACAGGACAGATTATACCAGCTTCCCGCATCCGTTGGCTTTATCTGCAAGAAGGCCAGGTAGTTGCGTGCCGCTTTCTCATAATCCCCAGCCTGGTATGCTGCATAAGCGTTTTTCTGAAATTCAGCAGGATCAGCGTTTTGCCCTGAGAGGGGATCAAAGCTGTAAATATCGATACTATCGGGATTAAGCTTGGCGTTTGGGGCTTGGGCAAGCAAGACTCCGAAAAGCCCCACCAAGGCAAGCAAAGCAATCAAACTTTGTTTTTTCATCTAAGTACTCCAGTTGTAGTTTATTTCTGCTAATTCACTCTGGCTAAGGGTATTCTGCCTTCCAGCACTGCCACGGCATTTTCGACCGCCATCAAACCCATTCTGGTGCGGGTTTCGATGCTGGCCGAGCCGATATGCGGCAGCAGTACCACATTGTCCAAAGCCAAAAGCTCAGGCGGCAGGTAGGGTTCCTGTTCGTAAACGTCAAATCCCGCTCCGAAAATCCGTTTTTCCTGCAGGGCTTTTACCAGTTCAGTTTCGTCCACAATGGCACCCCTTGCAGTATTGATCAGCACGGAACCAGGTTTCATCAGCTCAAGCTGTGCCTTGCCGATCAGGTGTCTGGTTTCCGGAGTTAGCGGGGTGTGCAGGGTTAGGATGTCCGCTGTTTTCAGTAAGGTTTCCAAATCCACTTCTTCAGCTTCAAAGGGCAATGAGCCCACCTCCAAACCACCATTATTATAGATGATTTGCATGTCAAATCCCCAAGCCCGCTTAGCCACAGCCTGTCCGATGCGTCCCATCCCCAATATGCCCAGGGTTTTGCCATGCACATCCTGACCAAGCATCAAAAGAGGTTCCCAAGCCTTGAATCTGCCCTCACGCAAGAACCTTTCGCTTTCCGTGATCCTGCGACAGGTAGCCATGATGAGTGCCCAGGTAAGATCGGCGGTGGATTCGGTAAGTACTCCGGCGGTATTGCAAACTGCTATCCCACGGGCAGAAGCGGTTTCGAGATCGATATTATTGAATCCCACCGAATAGCATGAGATCACCCTAAGGTTTTCGGCAGACAGGATCACTTCCCTGTCGATGTTGTCCGTAAGCAGGCAGATCAATGCTTCGGCATCTTTCACGCCTTCCCTTATCTCTTTTTTGCTCAGTGCTCTGTCTTCCGGATTGAATTTCAGGTCAAATTCCTCATTCAGCCTTTGCATGGCTTTTTCAGGAAGTTGACGGGTTAAAAAAAGCTTTGGCTTCACACAAACCTCACAAAGCTATCCACCTCATGACGCTTTGGCAGTTCAAATTTCTCAGCGGGGAAACCGATCGGAGTTAGGCAGGCAATGTAGTCATCTTTTGCTATGCCTATGAGTTCCTTCACTTCATCCCTGTCCATGTCCGTTACCCAGCAAGTGCCAAGCGAAAAGGCTTTGGCAGCCAGTAACAAATGGTAGGCGGCGATGCAGGCATCCTGGATCTTGCGGCGGGAAAGATCGCCCCTTGCAGCTACGGCTATGGCATAGGGTGCGGCCAGTAAAGGATCTCCGGCAGGTCCTCGCAGCGAGACGATTTGTTTAACGATCTCCTTGTTCTTGATGACTGTGTAATAATAGCTCTGACGGTTATTGGCAGTGGGGGAATAACGGCAGAGCTCAAACACCTGCTTCAGCAGTTCATCCGGAACGGGTTCCGACAGGTATTTGCGGATACTGCGACGCTGCATCAAGCCTTCGTCGAGGTTCAGGAATGGCTGTAGCTGATGCTCAAAACATTGGAATTCCAGTTTCCTCCCTTCTGGATCGGCCGCCCAGAAATGGTAGATGGAATAAACCGGATTGGGCTTAGGGTCGGAGGTGGCGATGTCACGAAACTTGCTGAAAGCGGCATCAACTTCGCAACGGCTGGAAAGCAGAAAAGTTATGGTGCCTTGAGTTTCGGCTTGCTCAGCCTGGCAGAAACCTATTAACTGGTTACCGGATTTATAGATGGCGCAGGTTTGCTGATCGAGCCACAAAGGCAATTCCAACACTTCCCCGTAGAATTTTCTGGTTAGTGCCAGATCGGCGGTTTTATAAAAAATTATTCCATTCATTTTTCAGCTCCTGAGATTGGCAGTTATAGAGAATTTAAGCCGGATAAAGCCAAAGCCAAACCCGGAACCTGAAATCAAGAACAGAGGAATACCGAATTTTACCCGTCTATTGGTTCTTTTCGGCAATCAACGGCAGATCATACCACTATCATAGCACATGAGCAAGCGGTATGATAGCGGTATGATAGCCGTCAGTCAAAGTCCCGTGAGTACGGTAGGTTATAGCGACGGATTTTAACCCGGCGAATCATATTCCGTCTCAAACCGAACTAGTCCCAGCGGGACGGTAAGTATTAGCGACGGGTTTAAACCCGGCGAAATTGGTCAACACAAAACGAGTTGAGTCCCAGCTGGACGGTAGGTTGTTTTGATGCGACCTGCCGTCCCGCTGGGACTCGATTAAACATCCATTATTCATTGTCGCCGGGTTAAAACCCGTCGCTAATACCTTGCATCCCTACGGGACTTGAATATTGACTTATCCCTGTATGTGGTTTAAACCCGTCGCTAAAACCTTACATCCCTGCGGGATTGGAATATTGATTAACCTGATAATTGGTTGAAACCCGTCGCTAACACCTTACATCCCTATGGGATTTGTCCAAGTAATCAATAATCTCTTTAACGCAAAACCGCCAGTTTCGCCACCTGGGTTCTCCCCGGGGTTATAACTTTTAACATATATATCCCGGCACCCAACCTTCTCCCCTTATCATCGACCAAGGCAAGGCTCTGTAAATTGAAACCTTGTTTCACACTGCTCAGGCTATGGCTGATTACTTTTTGTCCACGCAGGTTATACAGCTCCAGCTTCGCTTCTCCATACTCGGCAGAATTGAATCCGATATATGCCGTTTCCCGGCTGGGATTGGGAAAAATCTGCAGGGCAGTGGTTTCGAGATCAAGCTCCGCATCGCACATCACTGCTGCCAAGGAGGCGTCAAAGCATTGGACGTAGTATCCATTAGCAACCAGAATCTTGCTTCCCTGCACGGTATAACTGGCATTGGGATAGTAATTCGGATCATCCGGATTGTCAGGAATAACCATCTCCAGTTCCTGATACCCTACCCGCAAGGGATTGAGCGGATCCTGCAGAGAAATCACCTGCATACGTCTGTCCCCGCCAAACAGCAATCCTTTCCCAAAGGGCAGCATGTATTCCATGTCGGTTCCCCACAAATAGAAGTCGCTCTGCTCCGCTATCCCTTCGCTGCCCAAATGGTAACACTTTAGCACACTGGAGGATTTCAGATAAAGGTAATCGCCTGTTATCAACATCTTTGCGGGAAAGGTGTCTCCCAAATTAACATTATAATCATGAACTGGATTATTAAAGTCTGAGATATCATAACAGCTAAGGTAGCCGCCAAACATATTTACATAAACTCCCAGCCATAGATCAGCCCCACGCACTGCCACACTGATCACTCCATTAAAGGGCTCCCACAGCCAATACACCTGTTGTGGGTTGGCAGGATCGCTTATATCCAGGCAGACCAACCCTCCCATACCGTTACACAACAAAACGTAGCTGTTATATATCTCGACCTGGTATGGTTCGGTTGGGAATTCCCCTCCCTGCACTACAGGCAAGGGAAAGCTGCTAAGTTTTGATCCGCTTTGCAGATCGTAGATATCCAGGGTAGGGTCATAAGAGTCGTAAGCATTTTCGTTATAGAGATGTGAATAGGCATAAAAAAGCAGATTGTCCTTTATCTGGAGCGCATCACAGTAATAGGATTCCGGTTTGATCTGCCTGACGGTTTGCAGCTTATTGTCATTATCAAATTCCAGGATATTAATTACCGGATTCAATCCCACAATCCAATCATCATTGGCAACTATCTTTCCTATGCTTGCATATCTGATTTGCACTTCGGACACTTCAAAGCTGTCTCCGCTTAGAACAGCAGTTTTGATTCCCTGCGGAAGGTAATAAGGATAAAAATAAGCCAGCCGGTTATCGGAAGCCCGTAAAAGCTTGCTGCAGTTATACTGATCCCAGTTTTCCATCAATTGCTGCTTGTTGCTTACGGCTGGTGAACTGGGATTGTTGAGGTCAATGGACATAATGCCGATCTGGTTGGCTTCCCAGGAGCCATCTAAGTAAAGAGACCATAAAACATTATCATGAATGTGAGTTTTGTAGATCAGGTCATCGCAGGGCAATATTGAACTGCTTATCTGGATTGGTGCGTAGGGATCTGATAGACTAAATACCTTCAGTTCGTTCAGGCTGTTGCAAACCAGGTATTGTCCCATCGTCGCAGCCTGGCTGTTCTGGCAATCAGGATAACTGTCTGAATAGGCAATTGATGAAGCAAAACGCAAATCAGAGGGATTGGAAGTATCCAAAATATACAGGGAATCACCCTGACAGGCAATGAAGCCGTCTCCGGTAAACATGGATTCATAGTCCATTTCTGGAATGGTAAGGGTATCCAGGTTTAGCAGATACTCAGGATCATTCAAGCTGTAGGAGCTAAGCGACCCCGAAAAGGTGGCAATATACAGAACACTATCCTGAATAAGGCAAGCCCTGCGTCTGGAATTCAGGTCAATCTCTTTTACCAGCTTGGGATGTGGGATATCCTGTAATGACAAAATGAACATGCTTTCATCCACAAACAGATAGGCATGGTTGCCGTAACACAGCACATCGTAGCTTTTATCATAGTTGTTCGGAATGTCATATACTGCTATGGGCATGCCACTTGGTCCATCAAAATCAATAATTGCCAGGTGATGATTACCCCCTACGAATAAGCCGTAATTACCATAATCGCAGAAATCCGTTGCCTCTCCCAAGCCTTGTAGGGATTCCGAAAGCAGACTGATGTTCTCTGCTTTTAGCGGTAACAATATCAAAAGCATCAGCCCCAAACCATAGCACCATTTCCTGATAGACATCATAGCTCCTTGATTAGCTTGTATTCTTTCTCTGTTACTTTGTTGCTCTGTGTTTCAAAATTCATTGGAACGTGGATTTACACGGATTACACTGATCAACACGGATACAATCTTTTCACTATTCGCTTCATCACTTCGTTACTTCGTTACCTTTGTTACCCATTTCTCTGTTCCTCTGTGAAAAAAAATAGGAACGCGGATTTGCACGGATTTCACGGATTGACACGGATACATTCATCGGCACATCTTCACTTCGTTACTTCATTACATCATTACCTTTTTACTTACCTCTGTGTTCCTCTGTGTCTCTGTGTTTCAAAAATAAATCTCGGCGTTTACTCCAATTTTTTACTGCATAACCTTCGCTCTGAGGCAGGATCGGCATCCTATACTACAAAAAACTCTGTTTATCTCTGCTTTTCTCTGTGGTTTAAAAAAAGAAATCTCGGCGTTTACTCTAATTTTTACTGCATAACCATCGCTCTGAGGCAGGATCGGCATCCTATACTACAAAAAACTCTGTTTTTCTCTGCTTTGCTCTGTGGTTTAAAAAAAGAAATCTCGGCGTTTACTCCAATTTTTACTGCATAATCTTCGCTCTGAGGCAGGATTGGCATCCTATACTACAAAAAACTCTGTTTTTCTCTGCTTTTCTCTGTGGTTTAAAAAAAGAAATCTCGGCGTTTACTCCAATTTTTACTGCATAACCTTCGCTCTGAGGCAGGATTGGCATCCTTTACTACAAAACAACTCTGCTTTTGCTCTGTGTTGATAAGAAATCACTTCCCCGCTTTAATCCCCAGTTCCTGCAATTTGCGAGATAAATTGCTCTGTTGCAGACCAAGCGCTTCGGCCGTCTTGCTAACGCTGCCACCAAAGAGCCTGAGTTGCGCACCCAAATATCTTGTCTCAAACTCCCGCTTTTTGTCGCTATATGCAGTAGTCTCAGTCCAAAAAGCGCTCAGGCTGGTATCATTGCTGGAACCAGGCAAGAGATTTACCAGGTCGAACGGTTCCAATATCTGTCTGTCGCATAGCAGATAAACACGTTCGATAATATTCCGCAATTCACGCACATTTCCAGGATAATCAGGCTTGGAGATCAGTTCCAGCGCTTGGGGACTGAAGTTTTTGGTTTTTACTCCCATCTCCAGGGCTACCATGCGGGAAAAATGCTCCACCAGGATAGGGATATCCTCCTTGCGTTCCCTGAGCGGGGGTGTGATAACCGGCACCACGTTCAGCCGGTAAAAAAGGTCTTCCCTGAAGCTACCATCCTTTACCATGGCGCCAAGGTCTTTGTTGGTGGCGGCAATGATGCGCACATCGATCCTGTGGGTAAGGTTTCCGCCTACCCGCTCAAATTCGCCTTCCTGAATCACACGCAGGATTTTGGCCTGAGCTGCAGCTTCCATATCGCCTATTTCATCCAGGAAAAGGGTGCCGCCGTCGGCCTCTTCCAGCTTGCCTTTTTTACGGTTTTGCGCACCTGTAAAGGCACCGCGTTCATAGCCAAAAAGTTCGCTTTCCACCAGTTCACGCGGGATGGCGGCAGAATTGAATTTGATAAATGGTTTGCCAACTCTACTGCTACGGGCATGGATCAGCCTGGCCACCAGTTCTTTCCCTGTCCCGCTTTCACCCCGGATCAACACTTTGGCGTTAGCTGGAGCAATTCTGGTGATCAGCGCATCCAGTTCCTGCATTATCCTGCTATTACCGATCAGGTTCCAGTTATGTTCAAATTCATCTCGCATCCGCTCAATTTCCTTGGATAAGCGATAGAATTCCAAGGCTTTGGCCACGGTGATCTTAACCTTTGGTAAGCTTAGCGGCTTTTCCAGAAAGTCGAAAGCACCCAGTTTGATGGCCTTCACCGCATCAGAAATCCCACTGTTACCCGAGATCATGATCACCGGAATGCTGCTTTGGCTTTTCCGCAGTTTTGCCAGAACCTCCAGGCCGTTCAAATCGGGCAACTTAACATCCAGCAGGATGATATCCGCTTCACCATCTTCAGCCAGCGCCAATCCTTCTTTAGCGCTGTTGGCATAGCGAACTTCGTAGCCTTCGTCGGAAAGGATCTGGGACAGGGTAATGCAGATGTTTTTTTCGTCGTCAATAATCAGTATCTTCAAATGTTCTCCGCTTCAATGATGATGGTAAATTCACTGCCTTCAGCGGGTTTGCTTTTTACACGCACGATGGCAGAATTAGCTTCGCAGAGCTTTTTAACCAAGGCCAGGCCAAGGCCTGTTCCTTTGTTTTTACGAGAAAAATAGGGTTCAAAGATGCGCAGCAGGTCATCACTCTCAATGCCGCTGCCACAATCCTTGATGCCAATCACGATGTAGTTTTTATCTCTGCTAAGGCTAATTTTTATGGGCTGTTGGGGCTGGGAAGCATCTATGGCATTTTGCAGGATATTCGTAATTATCTGGTAGAAATGCGTTTTATCAAAGCTGATTCTCTGTTCAGGCAGCAGTTCAAGCTGCAGATTGTAATCCGCCATATAGGATTTACAGATCTCAGTAATGCTTTGGGCAGGATCGAAAGCCTCTTTCTGGGCTTTGCTGACCTTGGCAAAATTGGAAAAATCCTGAGCCAGCAGACGCAAGTTCTCGATTTCCTGTTTGATGATCTCCAGGGAATCATTCAGAATCATTGGTGCTGAATCGGGATCGGTTGCCAGCCTTTCTTCCAAACGTTGCACGGCAAGCTGGATAGGGGTAAGGGGATTTTTTATCTCATGTGCCAGAATGCGGGACAGGTCTTTCCAGATCATCTCTTTTTCTGCCACCAACAGGCGTTTCTGCACGTTTTCCAGTTCCCGGCTCATCACGTTGAAGCTGTTTTTCAGCTGTTTCATTTCATGGATGCCAGTTTCCGGAATGTGCACACTGAAATTTCCCTGCCTGATCTGGTCGGTGGCGTTTTTTAATTCTCGAAGGGGTTTACTGATGCGGGTAAGCACCACCAGAAACACCAGACTGGATACGATGATTATGAAGAACAGGGTTAAAGCCACGTAAAAGCGGGATTCACTCAGGCTGAGTTTGATGATGCCCTTGGCTTCTCCAAAAGTCTTCATGATATTCTCCACCTTCAGGGAATCTGCATGGCTGAAAAGCTGAACCTGACGAAGGTCTTCGCTCAGTTCGAGGCTGTTCATGGCATCCTGGATCTGCTGTTGGTTGGTTTGAAAAACTCTGTTCAGAATCAGCAGTCCCCCAATGGAAACAACCAGATACAACAGCAAAATCCAAGTTCTGATACCGGGACGCGAGATCTTCATTGGCTCACCTTCCTTATCACTATTCTAAGAAACCTTTTTCAGATTCAGCGTAGCGCTGACCTTTGGCTTCTGGTATTTCCACAAAACCATCAAATCCACTGATTTACGCAGTTGTTCAAACCTCACCGACGGCAAAGCGGCTTCCAGACTTACGGTAACCGTTCCCCAATCCGATTGATAGGGAACTGAGCACTCAAATCCCGATACTTCGGAAAGCATGGCAGCGTATGAAGACGTCTGTATTTTGCGGTTCATGCCTCCCGTGCGAATCTCATAAACGGCATTGGCAACATCATAACGAACACTGTTTTGAAAATTGCGGTTAAGAAGAATCCGGTTTCTGTTTCTAATCGTTAACTGGAAATTTACCGGAATGGTGCTACCGCTTTTGAACACATCGGGAAAATCGTTCTCAAACGCGCTTACCAGGGTGGTTCTTAACTGCAGATAGTTTTCTCCCGCACGGCTGTTCAGATTCCTGAAAGCAGGATCATTTCCCGTGTAGGACGAAAACAGGAACACCGATAGGGTTGCTATCGTGGCAAGTACCTTTCCCGTAATGGCTTCGAACATGCGATATCCTCTTGGCTGAACTGAATCCACTTTTGGCATGTAGCTATATTTTGTCAAGCTTGCCGAAATTATGCTTGACCTTTTAATGCAGGGTTCTTTTTATAGGATTGTATTACATTTTAGGGAGGACCCCATGAAAGTAAAACATTTGGCTATCATAGCCATTGTACTGCTCAGCCTGCTGTTGGCAGCCCAGAAAACCACTTCCGGTTCGCTCAGCGGAACCGTGACAGACAAGTCCAAAACTAAGCTGGGCGGAATTTCGGTTGTGTGCAGTAAAGACGGAGTAACAGTCGCCAAAACCACCACCGACAAAAAAGGCTATTACCTGTTTGACCAGCTTAGTCCCGGCTCCTATCGTTTGGAATACATATCTGAAGCGCATGAAGCCTACATTAAAGAACCCCTGCAGGTTAAAGCGGGCAAGAAAACGGTGTGGAACCCCACTTTGAAACCGCTTCTCAAGCTTAACCCCACTGAAAACGGCACCTTGCAGATAAAAACCCGCGACAACAAAGGAAATGCCTTGCAATATGTGAACAGCCTGGTTCTGAAGGATGGAAACCGGATAAGTGGTGGCCAATCCGACGAAAAAGGTAATACCATTATTTCCGTTCCGCCCGGAACCTATAAAGTTAAAAGCTCTTTGATCGGTCACGATGACGTAACTACAGAAAAGGTTAAGATCACCGCAAACCAAAAAACAAGTATAAGCGTTGTTTTAAACATAGCGGGGATCAAGCTTTCAACAGTTACTACAATCCCACAAAAAGACAGGGTGGGTACTGCCAGAACCATAAATGAAAGCTCCATCAGCGGTGCAGCAGTATCGGACATGGCTATTATGCCTTATGCACCGCCCAGTCCCTACACTCAGCCCGGGGTTATGATGCCTCCCAACCGGCCACCTTTTAACACCGAGGATTACACTGCGATCAAGCCAAATATCTTCCACAGTCCATTGGCAGAGCCGCTTTCCACCTTTTCCATCGATGTGGATACTGCAAACTACAGCAATATCCGCAGAATGCTAAATCAGGGCTTTTTGCCTGAGCCAAAAAGTGTCCGTATCGAAGAACTGGTGAATTACTTTGCCTATGATTATCCTCAGCCGGAAGGCGATCATCCCTTTGCAGTTTATACCGAGATGAGCGTTTGTCCCTGGAACCAGAAACGCAACCTGGTGCATATCGGCTTGCAGGGCAAGAAATTGAACCTTACCAAAGCCCCTCCAAGCAATCTGGTTTTTCTGCTGGATGTTTCGGGCAGTATGAATGCTCCGAATAAGCTTCCGTTGGTGGTGGAATCAATGAAAATGCTATCCGAAAACCTGCGTGGAACCGACAAAGTAGCCATTGTGGTTTATGCCGGTGCTGCCGGAGAAGTTCTACCTTCCACAAGCGGTAACCAGAAAATGAAGATCAATGAAGCCCTGGATCGTTTGCAAGCTGGAGGCTCAACTGCAGGCGGAGCAGGAATAAACCTGGCATACAAGATTGCCGAGGAAAACTTCATTCAGGGAGGGAACAACCGTATTATTCTGTGCACCGACGGCGATTTCAACATCGGTGCATCTTCAGACGCCCATCTGACCGACCTGATCGAAGACCATCGTAAATCCGGGATCTACCTTACCGTGCTGGGCTATGGCATGGGCAACTACAAGGATAACAAGCTGGAACTCCTGGCCGACAAAGGTAACGGAAACTATGCCTATATCGACAACCTCAACGAAGCCAAGAAATTCCTGGTAAACGAAATGGCCAGCACGCTTTACACCATCGCCAAAGACGTGAAACTCCAGATAGAATTCAATCCCGCCCACGTAAAGGCTTATCGCCTGATCGGCTATGAAAACAGGCTGCTGAACAAAGAGGACTTCAAAGACGACACCAAGGATGCCGGCGAACTGGGTGCGGGACATAACGTTACCGCCGTCTATGAGATAATCCCGATGGAATCCAAAGAAACTCTTCCAGAGCTGGATGAGCTGAAATATCAGGACAACAAGATCAGCGAAGCAGCCAGAAAATCCCCCGAAGCCCTTACTGTGAAACTAAGATACAAGCTGCCGGACAGCGATACCAGCACACCTTTTGAGGTGCCGGTTTACAATAAAACCATGCCTCTGGAAAAAGCTAGCGAAAACTATAAATTTTCTGCTGCAGTAATCGGTTATGGACTGATGCTGCAGGAAAGCGAAAACAAAGCAGCCCTGACCTGGCAGATGGTGAAAGACCTGGCCAAAGAAAGCCTGGGCAAGGACAGCGAAGGCTATCGCGCTGAGTTTTTGACCTTGATCGATAGCGCTGCCAAGCTGCAGGAAAAGAAATTCCGCGAAGATAACCGGGATTTTAACAAAGGATACTGACTAACTCATTCCCATAGAATAATTAAACCACAAACCCCTTTTCCTCGTTCCGGGCTTGACCCGGAACCTCCAGCATTTATGGAGATTCCTGCTTTCGCAGGAATGAGTAAAGGGGGTGCATGAGTGGAGTAACTGATATTTAACCGAGGAGAATACATGCCCAAACTTATCGCCCCTTGTGGCATCGACTGTCAGATCTGCGATGCCTACAAGGCTACCCAGGCAAACGACACAGAGCTTTTCACAAAATTACAGGAAGGTTATAAGAAAAAATTCGACAAAGACATTGCCATAGAGAACCTTTACTGCGATGGTTGCCCCTCAGACGGAAGGCAGATCGGATTCTGCGCTGTTTGCGAAATCCGCAAATGCGCCTATGGCAGGGGTTATGCAACCTGTGCCGAATGTAATGATTTCCCCTGCGAAAAGGGAAGTTTTATCTGGACAACAAATTCAGTTTCCAAAGCGAACCTGGAGGAACTTAGGAAGTAGTATTTTATCCTTGCCCCTTGCATAACAGTTGTAGTATTGGATGCCGATCCTTTTATAGCGGTGGATGCCAATCCGCCGGATTTCTGTTTCGTGCTTACATGTAGTGAAGTTAAAGACCTTATTTTACAAAGATTAAAAGAGATAAACTTACTGGTTTGTCTTACTTTTTTACTTTTCCACCATTCCACCTGATTCAGAGCTCCAGGTATCTAATCCTATTCCTATCCATATCTTACCCTATATTTATTGGATGGGTAAAGCATGGGTATAGGGTAGGAGTGCTGGTGTGATGGAGTCGGTGGAAAGGTGGAAAGGTGGAAAGGTGAAACAGAAGCAAAGTCAGGAGTGATTTTCGTCAAACTTCTCAATATGCTTACTAGAAGCTATGTTACGAAAAGGACTCATGGTACCCGGAACGTGTATCGCATGAGTCCTTTCTGCCATCCAACCTATTGGTAAATTGAAAGATAGGAACGGCAGAAATGACTCCTGACTTAGCCTTTATACTTACTTTCTTTTCCTCTTTCCCTCTTTTACTCTTTGTGAAAATAGATATTTAGTTTCCCTTTGTGTGAGCCAAAAAACAAACCCGGCGGATTGGCATCCGCCGCTACAACAGAATTTGCATCCTATTCGATAGAAAAATTCCGTGTTGATCCGTGTAATCCGTGCAAATCCGTGTTCCTAGTCATTTGCTAATCGATTTAATCCGTAGATTCCGTGCAACTATTCCAACCATGAAAAATAAAAGCTTGACAGAATCGCCCCCCCCATCAAAGGTTATTTATTAACTTCTTGTATTTCAGGAGACCTCATGCGAAGCTTGTTTTTTGTCAGTCTGCTTTTCACACTGTCGCTGCTATCTGCTCTGCAGGTTCCTTTCAGCTTAGCGCCCATCCAGAATGATGCCAATTTGCTTTCCGGACTGCAAAGGGTAACCCCCGACGACCTTGCTTATGAAGCCAATCCCACCAAAGCCTGGCTTTGGCAGGACGAGGAAAATCTCTGTTTCATCATAGAAAGTTACGTGGATTCCAGCTTTGTGGCAGGACCGGTTTCAACCCGCGATACCGGTAACAAGGCAGATTATCTCAGGATTCAACTTATCACGCTACCGGACGCCTATTTTGCGTATCTATTCAATTTCTATGCCACCGAAAACCTCTATGACGCAGTTCGAGAAACAGGAAGGGCTGACTTTAACTTCAACACCAATTACAGCTATAAATCTACCATTGAAGGTTCTCTCTGGCGGATCAGCGGAAAAATACCTTTGGGCGAATTGCGTTTTGGCCACAAACCACCCTACAACTGGAAAATCATCGTCACGCGTCATCATGATAAAAGCTCTGAGGACTATAACTTTCCCCCCCTCAAACCGGATATGAAAAACGACTATTTTACCAAAGCATACGACATTCAATTGGAGCATCCCATCAAGCGGCAGTTGAACCTGAAACTGCGTCCCTATCTGGTTCGCAGCTATGATCTTATGGACAAAAGCAGTAGCTTTGATCCCGATAATCTGGGCTTTGATGTCGTTTTCAATCCCGCCCAACGCACCCGGATGAAGCTGAGTTTGAATCCCGATTTCAGCGACGTTCCTCCCGATGAAGCGGCTGACATCTACAACAGTAAATACCCGCGCTACTATATGGAAAACCGCTTTTTCTTCACGGAAGACCTCGATGCTTTCGGCACCCTGGCGGATCTTTTCTACAGTCGCCGGATCATCAAACCCAGCATCGCCTTCAAAGCCACCGGACACGAAAAAAACCTGAATTGGGGCGTTCTGGCTGCCCGGGATAAAGAGATCATCGACTCAGGTTATCTTCTAAACCGGGATGACTATTACCAGGTGCTATCCCTGATGCCTAAAACGCGTAAATTCAACTTTGCCAATGCCTTGATCAGCAGGACGAACAAGGATTACTACAATCATGTATTCAGCGGATACTACACCTGGAATCCCAATAAAGAGTTCAGGATCGTAAGCGCTAATGCCTTTAGCATCAAAGAAGATGATCGAAATATGGACAATAACCAAACAAGCGGCGCCATGAATTCTCTCTCAGTAACCTATGCCCCGAAGCAGTGGAGCTTCGAAGTGCTGGGAACGCATCTAAGCCGGAATATGTTTGCCGATGCGGGATACCTCAACAGCCGCTTTTTCCATAAACTTGCCAGTTCCATATCCTGGGACAGCAAGGAAACCCTTAATTACCTGAGCTATCAGGGATTCAGCCTGGACTGGCAATACTGGAAACGCTATGCGGAAAAGAACACTGAGGACTATTGGGGTGCTGATTACTACATCAATTTCCGGCCGAAATATGGCTTTAACGCCAGCTACACGAAAGGCAGAGAGCTGGATATACTAAACGCAGACCACGCCTATCTTTCGGCAAATGCCGCAGCCACCTTTTTCCGCTGGCAAGCCCTGAGCGCTCAGGTTCAATACAGCTATTCCGAGGAATTGATCTATAGTTTGCTGGCTACTCACAGTGCCCACTCATATTACGCCAATATCTGGGGCAGCATCTCTCAGAAACTTGGCTATGACCTTAGCTGCAACCTGAAAGACTATAGTTATCCCCATGGAATCCTGGCCGATTATGGCGGTTTAATGCCCTACGCTACCGCTCTGGATGACAGCTATATGATCTTCAATGGAGAAATTAGCTTCACACCGAGCCAGAAATTGCGTCTGGCCTGCGGAAGCGGTTACAGCAGCTATGAAGATCTGGATAATGGCCTGTTCAGCGACCTGAGCCTTTATGGCAACCTGCGATATGAATTCAAGTCAAATTGCTTCTTCTACTGCGGTTTCAACACCAATCAACTGCAGGATAAAAGTAACACTTATGCCGATCCTCTGGGGCATTTTGTGGTGAATAGCTCCACGGCTTATGCGAAACTGGGACTGGAATTGTAGATTACGGGTTAATAGTAAAAGGAAGTGGGTAGGGACAATAGCTGGTTGTCCCGGAAGGACGAAATGGACTCCCTAACCCCACGACCCCAAGACCCCAGGACTCCAAGACTCCAGCGCTCCCGCACCCCAATCCCCTTTCCTGCTTGACACTCACAGCTAAAAAATATGTTTGTGTCAGGCAGTGGATCAGCTTATGTTATCTGCTGTAAGACAAACAACTATAGACAGGAGGAACCAATGTCTGAAATACTATATATCAAAGGTCGTGAGATTCTGGATTCCCGCGGCAATCCCACCGTGGAAGCCGATGTACATTTGGATAGCGGCATTATGGCCAAAGCCGGAGTTCCCAGCGGAGCATCCACCGGTGAAAGGGAAGCCATCGAACTTCGTGATGGCGACAAAAAGCGCTATGGTGGCAAAGGCGTTCTGAAAGCGGTTGCCAATATCGACAATCTGATCAGCGAAGAGCTTTTGGGGATGGAATCGCTGCAACAAGCCAATATCGACAAGCTGATGCTGAAGCTGGACGGCACCCACAACAAGGCCAAGCTTGGGGCAAATGCCATTCTGGCGGTTTCCATGGCCGTAGCCCGCGCTACCGCGATGGAGCTGGGAATTCCCTTGTATCGCTATCTGGGCGGTGTTAATGCCTTCACCCTTCCCGTGCCGATGAGCAATATCCTCAATGGCGGCGCACATGCTGACAACAATGTGGATATTCAGGAATTCATGGTAATGCCTTTGGGCGCAAAGACTTTCGCACAGGCTTTACAGATGAATGCAGAGATTTTCCATGCGCTTAAGGCTATTCTCAAAAAACGCGGCCTGGCTACTTCCGTAGGCGACGAAGGTGGTTTCGCACCCAATCTGGCCTCCAATGAAGAAGCCTTCATCGTGATCGTGGAGGCCATCAAAGCAGCAGGCTACAAAGCCGGAAAGGACATCTTTATCGCCATTGATGCTGCTGCCAGTAGTTTCTTCGAGAATGGCAAATATGTGTTCGAAGGCAAGAAAGTAGGCAGTGACGCCATGATCAAATACTACGAAGCCATGGTGAAAAAATACCCGATCTGCTCAATAGAGGACGGTTTGGCTGAAAATGACTGGGATGGCTGGAAAAAGCTGAATGCCAAGCTTGGCGATAAGATCCAGGTCGTGGGCGACGATATCTTCGTTACCAATCCTGAGATCATAGCCCGCGGGATCAAGGAAAACGTGGCCAATAGCGTTTTGATTAAACTCAATCAGATCGGCAGCGTTACCGAAACCATCGAGGCGATCAATATGGCTCACAAAGCAGGCTGGACTTCCGTGGTCAGCCATCGTAGCGGTGAAACCGGTGACACCTTCATTGCCGACCTCGCAGTAGCGCTGAATACCGGCCAGATCAAAACTGGAAGCATTTCTCGCAGCGAAAGGGTAGATAAGTATAACCAACTGCTGCGTATCGAAGAAGAGCTTGGCGAAGCAGCCATTTTCGCTGGAAAGACGATTATCAAACAGATGAAGTAAAATTAACTAAGAACGATAATAAAAAAAGGCTTTCCTAATCAGGGAAGCCTTTTTTATTGCATCAGATCAATTCGCTACTTTTGAAAGATATTTGCCAGGGTTTTCACGCTTCCCAGCAGGGCAGACGATTCATAGGGCAGCAGCAAGGTTTTGTCGCCTTGTTTAACGATTTCCTGGAAGGCAGCCACATACTTCAAAGCGATCTGATACTGGGCGGGATCCGTTCCGGTATCTTTAACAGCTTCAGCGATCAACTGAATTGATTTTCTTTCTGCATCGGCCACCAGCATTTTGGACTGAGCTTCACCTTCAGCGCGGGCGATACGGGCTTGCTTTTCACCTTCGGCAACGCGGATTTGGTATTCTCTTTCGCCATCGGCTTGCAAAATTTTGGCACGTTTATCGCGTTCCGCTCGCATTTCTTTTTCCATCGCGGTTTTGATTTCTTCGGGGGGCAGGATGTCCTGAAGTTCCACCCGATTTACTTTCACACCCCATTTGTCGGTAGCTTCATCCAGAATGTCGCGCAGTTTGGCATTGATGGTGTCGCGTGAGATTAAAGTCTTATCCAGTTGCAGTTCACCGATCACGTTACGCAGCGAAGTCTGCGTGAGTTTCTCGATGGCTTCTGGCAGATTCCCAATTTCATACACTGCTTTATAAGGATCGGTGATCTGAAAATAGAGCAGGGCGTTGATATTGATGGAAACATTATCGCTGGTGATCACGTTTTGGCGGGGAAAATCGTAAACATTCTCACGCAGGTCGATGCGGTCTTCGATCTTGGATACCACCACCACATTTCCCCGAAAATCTGATTTGTTATAGCGCCAATGGATTGGCCGGGTTTTGTCGAAAATCGGAATAATGATATGAATACCGGAATCCAGAGTCCGGTAATATTTCCCCAAGCGTTCCACTATTACAACCTGAGCTTGCCGAACCACAATCAGACCTCTGGAAATAATCGAGATGATGAGGATCGCAAACACTATTACAACATATAAATAAGGCATCTTAACCTCCTGTTGAAATCATATTTTCAAGCTTTTACTTTTCCCCTTTTTTGGCAAGTAAAATCTACGTTTGCTTCCTTTGCCCTATGCTTGGCTGTATAGAATCATCCTCACTCCAGAAATCACTTGACATTTTTGAGTTTAGCGGGGTTTTATGGTTTTTTGTCTTTCAGACACAGCAGAGGTGAAATTCAGATGAAGATATGCATCATTTCAAACTCGCATCTAAGTAACGATGTGCGTTTGTATTACAAGCTGGCGATCAGCCTGGCCAAAAAGCACGAAGTGTATGTAGTTACCACCAACGGCGTGGTGAATGATCAGCACAATCCCTATCAACTTGTAGTGGACAGCGAATCTCCCCATCGGGCTTTGCGTTGTTTGCAGGCCAAAGTGAGGCAGCTTATGCCCGAACTGCTGATCTGTGTGGAACCTCTTACTCTTCTGGTAGCCCGCAATCTGAAGAAGAAGCTTGGTCTCAAGGTGATTTTCGATGTGCACGAGTTCTTTGCCTATGCCTTTGCGGAACGTTTTCCCCTTGTTATCCGCTACCCGTTTTTTCTGGCTTATCAGCTTGGCTTGAAATACCTTATGAGAATCACCGATAATGTCTTTACCGTTAACCGCGAGGTCGCCAGGCAGCTTCTGGGTAAAAACGCCGATCAGAAGGCATTGGTTTTACCAAACTATCCTGTTCGTCATGTGTGGGACTATGTTTGTGACGTTCCCGGAGCTCTTGAACAGGTCTGCCAGATGAATTTTGACCTTATCTACATCGGTGGCCTTACCGGCGATCGCGGTGTCTTCAAGATTCTAAAAGTGGCGTCCTTGCTAAAGCACGATTTTCCCAGGCTAAAAATCCTTATTTTGGGTAAGTTCTTCTCCCCGGAAACCGAAAAACAATTTAACCAAAGCATCAACAGCTATAACCTTAATGCCATCATCTATTATCATGAATGGATTCCCGCCGAAAAAATAGGACTATTACTCAAGCGCTGCAGATTTGGGCTTTGGCTCTTCAATGCCCGCAGTCGCAGATTGAAACAAACCACCCCCTTGAAAGTATTGGAATATCTCGCAGCCGGACTTCCGGTTATCACGGTTAAAACCCCACTCATGAAAGCCCTGATCGAGCATAACGGACTTGGGGTCTGCAGCGGATCGCAAGCCAGAAGCATGGCCAAGGCTACGGCTAAATTGCTGAATTTAAGTGACAGCGAATATAAGGCCATGAGCGACAAGTGCCTGGAAATATCGGACACCCGCTTCAACTGGGAGGCGATGGAACCTCAGCTTTTCTCTGCAATAGACAAGGTTATAGCCAAGTGAAACTGCTGTTTATCAGCTATTTCTATCCCCCTTTGGGCGGACCAGCTGCTATCCGGAATCAGAAAACCGTAAAATACCTCAGTGAACTGGGCTGGGAAACAGACGTTCTCACGGTGGACAACATTGAATATAACTATCATGACGACAGTCTATTAGCGGACAGCAAACAACATAGCGTTGTCAGAATCCCTTCTTTCGATCCCATGGCTTTGCTAAAGAAACTCAGCCGGGGGAAAGCGGAGCTGTCCAAAAAGGTCTATCACGGGACTCCAGAAAAGCTGAAACTGCTGGTCAGAAGGCTTTCTCCTCTGGATGATAAAATTCTCTGGCTACCCAACTTGATGAAATCCGCAGACCAGATGCTGTCTGAAGATAAATACGATCTGATCTATGTTTCCTGCGGACCATTTTCATCTGCACCGGCTGCCAGAAGGCTTTCCAGCAAATTCAAGCTGCCCTTTGTGTTGGAAATGCGGGACTATTGGACTTTACTAAGCGATTACAACCTATTGGGTTACGGCCCCAATCGCCTGTTAGCCAAAGCAACAGAAATGAGATGTTTGAAGGATGCATCCCTGATCGTTACGGCAACTCAGGGCATTGCCGACGATCTTGCCAGTCACTTTGATCAGGGCTTCAGAGAAAAGAGCTATGTGCTGTTCAATGGCCATGATGAAGCGGATTTCGTATCGTTAAAGCCCGTTGAAAAAGCTGATAACAGCTTTGTTGTCAGTTATTTCGGTGCTCTCTACGCCAAACGCAGTCTGAAATGGTTGCTGCGAGCTATTAACAGCCTGGAAAAACAGCATAAGCTTCCGGAAGGCTTTGAGCTGCGACTCTACGGCAATTTCCACCGCGAAACCCTTTTAGAGATCGAAAAAAGCGGGGTTGCAAATCTTGTGCGGATTATCTCTCAACTTCAGCATCGGGATGCACTGCAACAGATGCTGGACTCTGATGCCTTGCTTTTAATCATCAATTCCGACAGCCCCAAAGGCACCCTCACCAGCAAAATCTTTGAATACTTACGCAGCGAAAAGCCAATCCTGGCTTTGTGTCCGCCAAATTCAGAAGCTGCCGGGATTTTAAAGGACAGCGGACACGAGTTGGTTTGCCCGATGGAAAGCTCAACGGCTATCTTGAAATGCCTGTTGCAGCTATTCAGGGATCGCCGGAATCTCCATTCATACCATTATCCTGCCGACAAATACGAACGCCGCAAACAAATCGTGGGGCTGCATCAAAAGCTTCTACAGCTTGTTAAATCCGGCTTGTAATCTTACCCGGTTGAGTTTGGGTTGCTATCATGATCCTTGAATATAAGTGGGTGTGGAGATTGCTATTTATTGCCAACTAATCGTTTGTCAATAGTATATGCTATTTCAGCAATCCAGGGCCAGGGTCACCCAGGCTTAGTTTTACATGTAAGACCCTGATCCACATTCCTGCGAAAGCAGGAATTTCAAGCAATTAAATGAGATCCCCAACCTAAGTCCGGGATTAGGTATGTTCTTCATCGTCGATGTCGAAAACTGGGTTTCATTGTCGTTTCTCTGATCAACTCCGTTTCTCTTAGTGTTCAAAAAAATAGAAACCGGGATTTCGCGGATTCTCTGCTCCCCAAACCGTAACTTGGATCTAATCATTATCATATCGCTATCATACCACATGATCATGCGGTATGATAGCGGTATGATGGCAGATAAACATGTAGATCGAACCCTGCCTCCATTAACTATTAACCATTAACGATTAACCATTAACCCCGTCTCTCATCCCGGACTTGATCCGGGATCTCCGTGTATAGCAGGAGATTCCTGCTTTCGCAGGAAAGAGGCCCCCTTGTTCCTCATCCCGGACTTAATCCGGGATCTCCGTGTATAGCACGAGAATCCTGCCATTCCCTTCGCAAGGGAAGTCTTTGGCAGGTTGTGGTAGTTTTTTGATGACCAGCCTGGGAGACCGCTTAAGCGACCGCTCCATCTCTCCTCCCTACATTGCTCAGGCAGGCAATCAATATGGAGAAAGGCATCAGTGCCTGTTTTCCTTGACGGTATTTGCCAACTGCAGGATTTGGTTCGGATTAAACAAGTTCTGCATCCATTGGCAGACAAACAACGACAAAAAAAGAGAGGAAAACAAAATGGAAATCAGTAAAACCTACGAGCCCCAACTGCTTGAAAAAAAGTGGTACAAATTCTGGGAAGAGGGCGGTTATTTCAAACCTACCGCAGATCCCCAGCAAAAACCCTTCACCATCCTGATCCCCCCGCCAAACGTGACCGGTATCCTCCACATGGGACACGTTTTGAACAATACTCTCCAAGATGTCGTTGTCCGTTATCACCGCATGAAAGGCGAACCCACGCTTTGGTTGCCGGGTGTCGATCATGCGGGAATAGCCACGCAGAACGTGGTGGAAAAAGAACTTGCCAAGGAAGGCACAAACCGCCATGAACTTGGCAGAGAAAAGCTTTTGGAACGTATCTGGAAGTGGAAAAACGAAAAAGGCGGCATCATAATTGATCAGCTTAAGCTCTTGGGCGCAAGCTGCGACTGGGACCGCCAGCGTTTCACCATGGACGAAATGCTGTCCAAAGCCGTGAAAGAAGTGTTTGTGTCTCTTTACGAAGACGGCTTGATCTATAAAGGCAAATACATCATAAATTGGTGTCCACGCTGCGTTACCGCTCTTGCCAACGACGAAGTGGAACACGCTGACGAAAGTGGCAAACTCTGGCACATCCGCTATCCCTATGCTTCCGGCGAAGGATATGTAACCGTTGCCACCACTCGCCCCGAAACCATGCTGGGTGACGTGGCGGTAGCCGTGAACCCCAAGGATGAACGCTATAAAGAGCTGATCGGTAAAGAGTTAATATTGCCTCTCACCGGAAGGAAAATCCCCGTGGTGGCGGATGAATATGTGGACAAGGAATTTGGCACCGGCTGCGTGAAAGTAACCCCTGCTCACGATCCCAACGACTTTGAGATCGGCCAAAGGCACTCGCTGCCCCAGCTTTTGGTGATGGACGAACATGGCATCATGAACGAAGCTGCTGGACAGGATTTTGCCGGCATGGAACGTTATGCCTGCCGTGAAAAAGTGCTGGAACTGCTTGCTGCGCAAGGTCTATTGGAAAAAACAGAAAACCACGAACACGCAGTTGGGCATTGCTATCGCTGCGACACTGTAATCGAGCCCTACCTTTCCGACCAGTGGTTCGTGAAGATGAAACCCCTTGCCGAAGCAGCCATCAAGGTGGTTGATAATGGCGAAGTAAAGTTCCAACCGGAACGCTGGACGAAGGTGTATATGCACTGGATGAATAACATCCGTGATTGGTGCATCTCCCGCCAGATCTGGTGGGGACACAGAATTCCGGCATATTATTGTGATCAATGTGGTTACATGGCTGTGGCCAAAGAAATGCCAGATGAATGTCCTGCCTGTGGAGCCAGGAGTTTTACCCAGGATGAAGATGTGCTGGATACTTGGTTTTCCAGCTGGCTGTGGCCATTTTCCACCATGGGCTGGCCTGAAGAAACGGAAGATTTGAAGCGCTATCTGCCCACCAATGTTCTGATTACCGCTCCTGAGATCATCTACCTCTGGGTAGCCAGGATGATCATGAGCACCTTGCATTTCAAAGGCGTGATTCCCTTTGACACAGTCCTGCTGCATGGCACGGTACGTGATGAGATTGGCCGAAAAATGAGTAAATCATTGGGCAATTCACCCGATCCGATCGACATCATCAATAGCGTAGGTGCCGATGCCCTGCGCTTTTCCATGGTCTTTGGCACTCCCAAAGGCGCAGACGTGATGTATAGCGACAACATCCTGGAAACAGGACGCAACTTTGCCAACAAGATGTGGAACGCCTATCGCTTCATTATGATGAGCATTGAGGGTATTGCCGGTCTGCCTGAACCGACCGAAATGAAGCTGGAACTGGCTGACAAATGGATCATATCACGCCTGCAGGAAGTGACCAAAGAGGTGCACAGCCACTACGAAAACCTGCGTTTGAACGATGCCGCCAATGCCATCTTCAAATTTATGTGGGACGAATTCTGCAGTTGGTATATCGAGCTGAGCAAAGACCGTTTACGGGATGAAAGCGATCCCCAGGGTCAGCTGACCGCCAAATGTATCCTGCTGGATACCATGCAGAAAGGCATGCGCCTGCTGCATCCGATCATGCCTTTTATCACCGAAGAGATCTGGCAGAGCATCAAAACTGTATTCCCAATGGAAGAAGAAGCCCTAATTACGGCTAAATTGCCTGAGACGGATAACGGCTTGATAGACAGTGCCATAGATGATAATATGCGGTTTGTGCAGGAAAGCATCACCGCAATCCGCAACCTGCGTAAACAGATAAATCTGGCTCCCGCCACGGAGATCGAAGTGATAATCCGCTTTGCAGATAGCCAGCAAAGTGAGCTGTTTACAGGATACATGGCATATTTCCGTAAACTTGCCAAAGTGAACAGGATAGAAGGTGGAATCGGTATCGACAAACCCAAAGCCGCCATTGCCGCAGTGGTCAGAAATATCGAGATTTTCCTACCGCTATCTGGCTTGATCGACCTCGAAGCAGAACGCATCAGGTTAAGCAAACAAAGCGAAAAGCTGGAAAAGGAACTTTCCGGAATTAGAGCCAAACTTAATAATCAGAACTTTATCGCCAATGCCAAGGAAGAAGTGGTAGCCAAGGAAAAGGAAAAGTTCGCGGAAGTGAACACCAAGCTGGAACTGCTGCAGCAGCTTATTGTTGATCTGCAAGATTAGGATAATTTATAAACTTAAGAACCCCGTTACTATTTTTGGTGATGGGGTTTTTTTACAAATCCAAACTACAGACCGGCCTACAGACCCCTACACATGTTCAGCCCTTATAGTTGAGCTTGAGGGAGTTGATAATATTATCGCATGATGCGTACCAACTGGGATATTTTCGCTTAGACATTATTTTACAGGACGTTAGAGTAGCTACCAAGAAAGAGCTTGTGGTAGATTTTGCCACAGGTGGGTTTTAGTGCGGGAGTCCTTTCTGCCTTTACAGCCTCCTCATTCCTGCGAAAGCAGGAATCTCAAATTACTGCAGGAGATCCCGGATCAAGCCCGGGATGAGGAAACTGGGTTTTTTCATGTAAAAGTAGAGAATTCTGTAGTATAGGATGCCAGTCCTGTTATGGAGGCAGGATACCGATCCTGACTCAAAGCGAAGGTTTTGCAGTGAAAACTGGAGTAAACGTAGAGCCCTTTATTTTTCAAACCACAGAGAAAAGCAGAGAAAAGCGGATTATGGTTTGAAACTCAGAGACACAGAGATAAGGGTAACGAAGTGATGAAGTAATGAAGTTACAAGGTAAAAAATCCGTGTAAATCCGTTTGATCCGTTCAATCCGTGTGACCATTCCTCGGTGCCTTCGGTGTCCTCGGTGGGGAACATAAAATCCGTGTTCCTGATACGGCGAATTGGCATTCGCCGGTACAACAGGATTGGCATTCTATACTACAGAAACAATCCGTGTAAATCCGTTCAATCCGTGTAAATCCGTTTGATCCGTTCAATCCGTGTGACCATTCCTCGGTGCCTTCGGTGTCCTCGGTGGGGAACATAAAATCCGTGTTCCTGATACGGCGAATTGGCATTCGCCGGTACAACAGGATTGGCATTCTATACTACAGAAACAATCCGTGTAAATCCGTTTAATCCGTGTAAATCCGTTCAATCCGTGTAATCCGTGTAACCATTATCCAAAAAACCGGCTCACTTTTTGGGCAGCACTATCCCCAGGTTGGCTATTTTCTTGAAGAGATTTGATTTATCAATATCCAGATGGAAAGCGCACTGACGCACATTATAGCTATAAGCCCGCAGAATATTCTCGATATAGGCTTTTTCGAAACTGATCAATGCTTTTCGCAAAGGCAAGCTTCCCTGTCCAAGCGGATCGGCTTCGCCGTTTGTGGTAAAATCTACCACACTGAGGTGGTCATTAGTGGCAAAAACTACCGCTCTTTCCACGGTATTCTTCAGTTCACGCACATTTCCCGGCCAAGCTTGTTCGCAAAGCCAGGCTTTGGCGGTAGGGCTTATCTGCTTGGGTGGAATCTCATTGCGCCGGCAGAATTCGTCCATGAAATAGTCTGCCAAGAGCGGAATATCCTCGACCCTGTTTCGCAGAGCAGGGATACGTATCTGAATGGTATTCAGTCGGTATAGCAGGTCTTTGCGGAACAGAGTTTTGCCGGTTAGATCATCAAGATCCTGGTTCGTGGCACTGATAATGCGCGTTCTGATCTTCATAATCTTCCCGCCCAATTTCTGAATCTCACTTTCGGAAACCACTCTCAGCAGCTTGGCCTGCACTTCAAGGGGCAATTGGCTGATCTCATCCAGAAAGATATTGTTGCCATCAGCATATTCGAAGTAACCTTTATGCGGTTTCGCTGCACCGGTAAATGCACCGCTTTCATAGCCAAAAAGCTCGGCTTCAAAGAGGTCTTTGGGAATGGAAGCGCAGTTCAGGCTGATCAGGTTTTTGGTTCCTTTGTTGCTTAAGCGATGAATGGCATTGGCAGCCAGTTCCTTGCCAACTCCAGTTTCGCCTGTGATCAGAACCGGGCAATCGAATTTTGCTGCTCTGACGATTTCGTCATAGAGGCTTTGCATCGCCTTGGAATTACCTTTCATCCCGATAGCAGCTATCTTCAACTCCTGTAGTTCACTGTTGAGTAGTATCGAATCGCTGATCCTTTGCAGTTTTAGAAGTAGATGAGCACTGTCCAGGGGTTTTTCAATGAAATCCAGAGCGCCGTTCTTGATAGCCAGGACAGCATCGGGAATGTGCCCACTCCCCGAAATCATTAAAACCGGTAACCCCGGATAGTATTCATGCACTTTTTCCAGCATCCCAAAGCCGTCATGCAAAGCCGGAAAACACATATCCAGCATCATAATGTCGTGGTTGCCATTAGCCAGGGCACGCTCTGCCTCTTCCATCCCGGAAACAGCTTCTATCCTGTAGCCAGCTTCTTCTAAAAGCCGGGAGGTGAGCTTCAGAAATATCTGGTCATCATCAGCCAGAAGGATACTGATCTTATTCATTTTCCGCCCCTTTTAACCAGAAGGTTACTGTAGTGCCAATCCCTTCTTCGCTTTGCAGGACCATGCTACCACCCATGGAGTCGATGATTTTCTTGGTTTCGGGAATTCCGATGCCGGTTCCGGACTGGTTGGTGGTAAAAAACGGCTTCCAAATATCTTCCATGTATTTGGCAGGGATGCCTTTCCCGTTGTCTTCCACCTCTACCAGGATCCTGCCAGAACCATGCTGCGATGCTGCCCAAGGGAATTTTTTTACCATAATGTGCAGGGTTCCACCCTCGGGCATGGCTTCCAGGGCATTATTGATGATATTGGTAACCGCTTCTTCAAAGCGGATTGGCTCAATATAGGCCTCCACTGAAAACAGGTCCCAGCTTTTTACCAAGGAAATGTTCTCCGGCAGCTTAGTCCTGGCCAGGCAGTGTTCGATGGAGGGAATGATGTCCTGCAGTTTCAAGTCATAGTCTTTTAACTCTGTGAAGCGTTGGAAGGAGTGCGTAAAAACTCGCACTTTGTTAATTTCGGTTCTGATGATCTGATGATATTCCCTTCGGTTCGGATCATTGTCGGTAGCCAAAGCGTCCAACGCCAGAACGATATTGGTTATATGCCTGCGCACATGATGCGCAAGCCTTCTGGCAGTATCAGCCCATTGCATTCTTTCCCGCAGATAGCTTTCTTCAGGTTCGCAGGAACCGAACACAATCATATAGCGAACCACCAAGCTATGTGCTTTGAACATTACGATCTGGTATTCCCGGTCATCCTTTTCGGGGAAAAGTACCAAAGTAGTATCATATCGGCTTAAACGCCCGGCAATGAAGGTTTGCATCTCTGTGTAAAGTCTGGGGAAGCATAACTCCAGATTCCTGCAACTTGGGTCTTTGCTCTCCCTGGCTGTTTCGAAAGCACTCTGATTATGAAACAATATTCGCTTGGCGTTTTTCATTAACAGGACACCTTCGCTGAGGTAGTTTACTCCAATGAAAGGCAGCTTACGTCTTTGGGCATTGAAATAGGAATGCACTGGATACATTATCAGGAAAAACACGCTTAAAATAGGTGAATAGGCTATAAACAACCTATAGATAAGAACCCAGAAGGGCACTGGATGATAGCGGTAATATCGTATTTCCCGGGATGAACCGATGCTGACCAGGCGGTCACTGTCCAATCCGGTTTTATTTGTCTCCACGGAGACCAGATTCTCGTTGGGGAATGGATTCTTTAGCCTGGCTTTACGATGAAAGTGGATATCCAGGACTTCAATATAATCGTCGGAGGTTTGCAGCACAATCTCCGGTTCGCCGTTGCCATTCAGATCAGCAATGGCATAGATCATAGCCACACTGGTTCCGCCATATTCCCTTAACTCATTCAGATCTGGATCAAGGGCCACCAGCCCTTTGTTTGAGTCTGTGAGTAGCAGAACGTAGTTCTCTTTGTTATCAGGCTTTTGCAGAAAGAAGGGATTCTGATGGCGGTCAAAAGCCCAGGGTGAATCCAAGGAAATCTGGCGTACCAGTCTTTGCCCGTTCCAGTTATACACTGCCGCAGCTCTTTGCTGTAGCTCATTTCCCCAGTAACTATGGATAGCGAAGATTTCTTTCTTTTGATCCCGATCTGTGTCCGCTACAGCCAGATTGATGAGCCCATAACCACTGAACTGCTTTTCCAGAAACAGCAGTTTGCCTTGCCCGGAAAGCATTCCCAGGAAGCTACTGGCATCATCCATCCCATTGATCACGGCAGTGGTGTTCTTTACCGCCTGAGTGGAAAAGAGGATCTCGCGGGTGCCGTTGTTGTCAAAATCATCCCATATCAGTGTGTTTATATTGCAGGGCATCTCAAAACGCCATTTGATCTTCCCGCTATCAAAATCGTAAAGAACCAAACCCCTGGGATTGGCATTGAAACCGTCCAAGGCCAAACAGAGCAGATCCATACCGCCATCACCGTCGATATCGTCCAGGTATTTTGGATATAGCTGACCATAGTATTCAATTCGGGGGTTGTCGATTCGGGCATCGTTTCGGGCAAGGGATTCAAAACTGCGTAATATGCTTTGCAAGGGGCTTTTCCAGATGTAACTTTTTGCATCCAAATAAACTCTGCGCTGATCATTATAGCTATAGAACATCCATCTGCTGCCATCCCGCTTGTCCTGAAGCGAAGATAAATTCCTGATCTTATAGGGAGAATTTGTCTGCGCCATGGTTTTACCTGTTATATCCTGAACATAGATGGAATGCAGATTGGGCAGATTATCGTCCATGAAAACCGGCAGCTCGGATCCATCGCCTTTCAGATCGGCAAAGATCCAGCCGCTTACGGAAGAATCATGGCGTTTGATTCTCGCCAAATCCAACTCATGCGTATCTATCCTGTCCCAAATCCTGCAAGCGCTAAGAAATAGCAGACAGAACAGCATCAATCCGATATATTTCTGCAAATCTCCCTCAAGTTCGAACTTTATTCGCAACCAATAGAATATTGTTTTTTCTGTCAAGCAGAATTATGCTTTGCAACACCGTGGTAACTACACTTCCCATAAAGATATAACCGTGTAACGACATAACAGCCCGAGGCTTGCCGGGCTGTTATGAATGTGTTAACTTTTCCAGTTAAGCTAATATCTATTCAGAGGTAGCGGACTGCCTTCGACTATTGCGATAGGATAATCCCAACCCTCCCAACAGAGCCAGAGTGATCAATAAAAGCCCGCTCAGACTAAGCATCAGACTGCGTCCGTAGCTTTCTGGTTTGAAACTGAATTCAACAGAATGTTTGCCAGCCGGAACCTTAATTCCGCGCAGGACATGGTTAACCGGGTAGATCACGGTTTCTTTGCCATCTACAAAAGCTTTCCAGCCTGCAGGATAATAGATCTCAGACAGGACAAGCAAGGCATCTTTATCAGTTTGAACCTCATATTTTAGGCTATGCATCTCGAAAGTGGTCAGTTTTGCATAACTGCTGTCAGGTCTAAAGACGCCTTCTATTTTACTTTCCACGATAGCTAACTTGCGGGGGTCAAAGGCTGGTTTACTCATTTCCGAAAGGCGCCTATCCGCTGCAGGGATCACTATCAGCGAGTCGACAAACCAGGCTCGGGGCATGGCTTTCTGGTTCTGGTAAATATGAGCGCCGGTATAGCTGTTAAAGACTGGTTTGATCTGCTGCAGCAAATTTGCGTAGGGCAAGGAATCAGGATAGATGAAGTATTTGGTGTTCAGCATGTCCAGAACGGGGGTGGGGGTTTCTTTCCCTCCTCCTTCGTAGACTCCCTTCAAATAGCGAACCAGTTCTCCATCACCTTGTTCGCCACCTTGGATCAACTTCAGCACTTCATCGTAGCGTTTAAGTTTTGCAGCACTGTAGCCATCAATACTTTGATGATAGTAGGCCCATTCTCCGGAAGGTCTGATCTGCCCCATGTTAAAGGGATAGATGCGGAAATTATCCTTATCCTCCAGTAAAAACTGATCGAAGTCCTGCATTTCAAACCGGGCAGTGCGCTCGCTGGCAGGATAAATGTCTTTCAGGTATTTTCCGGTATACAGATATAGATCAATGAAGGTGATCAGGGTTATCAGTAGAACCAAGGCGGTTTGTTTCAGCTTTTTAGCAGAGTAGAGGTAGCTTAGCCCCATGCTAATGGTCAAAAACAGCAGGCTGAGGATACCGCTTCTATATAGCATCCCCAATCGCATGGCCTTAATTTCACCCAGTTGCGACATAGCATTATTAGCTTGCAGTCTGGCTGTTTCACCTGCAGTTGTGAATGGCAAAGAGGAAAAGACGCTTCTGCCCAGGACAAGGAACAGGACAAAGATCGCCCCAGTGATCCAGAATGCTTTAAACAGGTTTTTTTGCCAGGTCAGGTTGCCTGCTTTGTCCAGGAGTCCGTCCAATCCCAAGGCAGCCAGGATAACCGCATTGAATTGCACCATTGCTAAGATCATGGAAGGAACCCGGAATTTATTGAACATCGGCAGTGCCTTCAGGAAAAAATCCGATAACGCCGGAGTAAAGCTTCCAAAACTCAACAACGTAAAGATAAAGGACGAAATCCACAAAAAGATGGCCATTCTTCGGTTTTTACCAAACAGTGCCAGCACTCCCAGAGCCAGAACCACTATCCCAAAATAGTTATATATCTGGGTGAATGGCATATAGCCCCAATAGGTCTGGTTGATACCGCCAAACAGATCGGGAATGATAAACGAGAAAACCTCCAAAGGCGGGAAACTCCAGGCCTGGCCATAGCTTTTTTCCAGTCCTGCTGAACCTCCACGCATCGTATAATGGCTGTATTCCATGGTTGAAAGATAGGGGTTCATTACTGCCAGCGCAGTAAGCGCAAAGGCAACAATCAGCAGAACGGTGAACAGGCCGAATTTGCCAGGCTTTTTGTCTCTTATACTCAGAATCAGCTCATACAGCCAGAACATCCCCACAAAAAGATAGAGATAATAGGTAATCTGAGGATGGTTTTCCCTTAGCTGGGTTACCAAAAAAGTGGCCAACAACCCAAGATTCAGCAGATTAGGCTTATCAGCGATACGAAAGAGAGCCCAAACCACCCAGGGCACAAACATCATTGCCCTGAATTTGGTATTGTGTCCGATATCCACCAAGCCCAGCCAGTGACAGGAAAATACAAAGGCAAGGGCAGCATAAAAGGCCAGCCAGGGGCTCAACTTAAGTTGCCTGATCAACAGGAAGATACCCAGTCCGCCAATAAAAAGCAGAAAGATCCGCCAGTTTATCACCTTGTCTGTCAGCTTACTAAGGCTTTCCAAAAATGGATAACGGTTGGGAAAAGATATCATGTAGCTTGGCATACCGGAGAACATCCTGGGAGTCCAGAGGGCATTGTCTTTATGAGTTGCGTTATATTCAATTATCGCATTGGCGGCACCCTGCCATTGAGTGATGTCGGTTGCCTGGGGAGCCTTGTTTTGATAGGCTACAGGAAAATAAATCAGACTCAGCAGCAGGAAGAGAATAATCACCAGAACCAGCGGAAGGTGCCTGGCAAAAGGATTTATCTTCAGCGCAGGCTGGGTTGGCGGAGGAGTATAGCTGGTTGTCCCTTTTTTAACTGGCTTCATTTTTGGGTTGACACTTTTAGCCGTCATAATATCCTCTATCAATAGTAGTTTATTACAAGGCAAAACAGGCGGGGATATCGGTCAAGCAAAATCCCGTCCGACCCCCAAGGAAGAAACGATGACTTTTACTTTTAACAAAAGGATCTATGGCTTTGAATGCGACATTTACGGCCATATGAATAATGCCAATTACCTGCAGCTTTTGGAAGCAGCTCGCAGCGAAGCCATGATTGATATGAACATCCCTCTATCCGCATTGAAGCACATGAATATTCAGTTTTTTGTTTACCGGGTGGAGCTGAACTATCTGAAATCGCTTGATCTGGAAGATGTGGTAACGGTGAAAAGCTGGTTCTACGAAATGAACAGACTGAAAGGAAAATGGCACCAGGAAGTGTTCAATTCTGTGGGAGAAAAGTGCTTTGATGCCGATTTGCTGATCGTGTTTGCATCAGAAGGCAAGGCAAAACGTCTGCCGGTTGAGGTGTTTGAAGACTTTATGCAATACATAGAACGAAGGGTAGAAGAATAGTTACACGGATTACACGGATTTACACGGATTTTATGTTCCCCACCGAGGACACCGAA
>CAZNGW010000003.1:0-12800 GCA_964572925.1 uncultured Candidatus Cloacimonas sp.
GCACCGGTCTCCAAAACCGGGGGTTGCGGGTTCGATTCCTGCCTGTCCTGCCACATTTTATGCGAAGCCCGGAGCGGATCGCTTCGGAATGGTGGAATGCAAAGTTCCACACTCCCACAGGAATGGATGTAGATTATGAAATTCGAAAACGTCAATCGCTTTTTTCGCGATGTCCGCTCTGAAATGAAATCAGTCAGCTGGCCTACCAAGGCTGACTTGAAAGAAGGCACCCTGGTGGTGTTGGTGATGTCTGCCATTACGGCAGTATTCCTGTCTCTGGTTGATTTTGGCTTCAGCAAAATTATAGAACTCGTTTTTTAGGGTAAGGGAAGCTACCGATGAAGTGGTATGTTCTCCATACCTATTCCGGCCATGAAAATAAGGTAAAGACCGCTATAGAAAAGGGTCTGGCGGGAACCAATCTGGAACAGCTGGTAGGAAGATTGCTGGTTCCGGTAAGAAAGACTTTTGTTATCAGGGAAGGCAAGAAAATTGAGCGGGAAAAGAAGCTGTTTACTTCCTACGTAATCCTGGAAGCCGAAATGACTGCAGAGCTCAAAACCTATTGCCTTGGAATAGCTGGCGTTACCAGCTTTCTGGGCATAAGCAAGGATCATAAAGATCCAGTTGCTCTTTCCCAGGATGAAGTGGATCGCCTTTTGGGCATCACAGATCCAGACCGGGATATGAAGACCTTTTCTTTTATGCCCGGGGATATGGTTAAGGTAAGCTCCGGTCCTTTTACAGACTTTGAAGGCATAGTCCAAAAAACCGGCGAAGACGGAAACAAGCTTACTATTGAAGTAACAGTGTTTGGCCGCAGAACCCCGGTTGAATTGAACGCCAACCAGGTCGAACTGATCAAGAAATAGATAATATCAGATAAATAGAGGTAAATTAACATGGCAAAACCCAAAGATGCAGTGGCAGTTATCAAGCTGCAACTTCCGGCCGGAAAAGCAACTCCGGCTCCTCCGGTTGGCCCAGCCCTTGGTCAGGCAGGCGTAAACATTCCGGAATTCTGCCGTCAGTTCAACGAGAAAACCGCTGATCAACCTGGAATGGTATTTCCGGTAATGATCTATGTGGCAAAAAATAAATCTTTTACATTTGAGATTAAAACACCTCCAGCTGCTGTGCTGATTAAAAAAGAAGCCGGCCTGGCAACAGGCAGTGCGACTCCCAATAAAACCAAGGTTGGGAAGATCAACCGCGAACAGCTGAAGAATATAGCACAGCAAAAAATTCAGGACATGAATTGCCATTCCCTTGAATCCGCTATGAGTATGATCGCTGGAACTGCACGAAGCATGGGTGTTACCGTAGAGGAATAGTGCTTCGGATGCAGGAGATAGTATTCATAAGGAGAGTCAATGAAACATAGTAAAAGGTATAACGTTGCCTACACGATGTTCGACCGTCAGAAGAGGTTCGATCTCACGGAAGCTCTCAAACTTTTGAAGTCTTTACCGGCTTCCAAGTTTGATGAAACCGTTGAGCTCCACTTCAATCTGGGAGTTGATCCTCGTAAAGCCGACCAGCAGATACGTAATTCGGTTGTTTTGCCCCATGGAACGGGTAAAACAGTGCGAGTTCTGGTATTTGCAGAAGGCGACAAGGCAGATGAAGCCAGACAGGCTGGCGCCGATTTCGTAGGCGTGGATGATCTGATCGAGAAAATATCGGGCGGATGGTTCGATTTTGACGTAGTGATTTCCACCCCCAATCTGATGGGACGAATCGGAAAACTGGGACGCACCCTCGGTCCCAGAGGATTGATGCCAAACCCCAAAGTGGGAACGGTTACCATGGATGTTGGTAAAGCAGTGGACGAAGCCAAAGGCGGAAAGGTTACCTATCGCGTAGATAAGTTTGCCAATTTGCATGTTCCGGCTGGGAAACTGAGCTTTGAAGAGGATAAGCTGAAAGATAACCTTAAAGCTATCCTGGCCGCCATCATCAAGGAAAGACCTACTACTTTGAAAGGTGTATTCATTAAAAGCATCACCCTCTGTACTACGATGGGTCCCGGCATCAAAATTCAGGTCGCAAGCGCAACCTTGGAAGCAAAAAGCTAAGGGAGTATGAAGCATGGTTCAAAATGTTAAATATGACATTGTAACGGACTTGACAGCAAGATTAAGTGGCGCAAAAGCGATCGTACTGGTGGATTATAAGGGAATAAACATCGAGCAAGTGAATCAATTGCGCAACCGCTTCAGAGCTAATCAAGTAGATTACTTTGTCCAAAAGAATACCCTGATCAAGATTGCCCTAAACGGCATGGGTATTACAGAATTGGATAACCACCTGATGGGTCCCACCGCCGTGGCAGTATGTAAACTGGATGAAGTATCTCCTGCCCGCGAACTCATCAAATTCTTGAAAGAGGTGATGGAAGACGCTAATTTCCCGAGTTTCAAGGTCGGCTACGTGGCAGGACACGTGTTCAGCGCTGCTGAACTTACCGCCCTCGCAAAGCTCCCATCCCGCGAAGAACTGCTCGCCAAGGTGCTCAGCGGAATGAATGCCCCGCTGTCCAACTTTGTGGGTGTAACCCAGGGTATCATTCGCAAATTCGTTTATGCGCTTGATGCAATAGTAAAAAAACAAGCTGAAGCCAGCTAAGAGAATTATTCATATATCCGATGGAGGAAAAATGTCCGATAAAAAACAGCAAGTAATTGATCTGATTAAAGAGATGACCGTTCTTGAGCTCTCTGAATTAGTAAAAGAAATGGAAGAAATATTTGGTGTTTCCGCTGCTGCTCCCGTTGCCGCCTTTGCCGTTCCTGCCGGTGGCGCTCCTGAAGCTGCTAAAGAAGAACAAACTGAGTTCGACGTATTCCTGGCCAATGCCGGGGATAAGAAAATCAATGTGATCAAGGTTGTCCGTGAGATCACCAAGCTTGGCCTGAAAGAAGCCAAAGACCTGGTGGACGGAGCTCCCAAGATGGTTTCCGAAAAGGTTAGCAAAGAAGAAGCCGATTCTATTAAGAAGAAACTTGAAGAAGCCGGTGCAACCGTCGAAGTCAAGTAACCAAGACAAGGCATTATCATGGTCCAAAAAAAGTCCGCAAGGGCTTTTTTTGGACTAATTTCAACAAAAAGGCGTCCGATTTACTCTGCTTGGCAACAAGCTGTCCAATGTTCATTTCTGCCGATGCAATGCCGCTATATGGCGTTTAAACAGAGCCAGTAACCTAAAGAGCCAAAATGTTGGTTTACTAAACCTAAAAGGAGAGAGCTTTTGAGAAAGGTCAAAAGTTATTCCCGAATATCCGGAAGATTCGCCGAACTTGGAATCCCGGAAGTTGAGATTCCGAATCTTCTGGCCATGCAAGTAGATTCTTTTAACGATTTTTTGCAGAAGGATATTCATCCCCAGCGCAGAGATAAGAAAGGTCTGCAAGCAGTGTTTGAGACAATTTTCCCTTTGGAAGACACCAAGGGTAATTTCCTGCTGGAGTTCATCGAATACAACGTACTGCAGGAGAAATACTCCATTGATGAATGCCGTGAACGGAATCTGTCTTATCAAGCACCCCTGAAAGCCAAAATGCGTCTGAGCGTTTTCGAAACAACCGAGAACGGCAGAGAACACAAAGACACCCTGGAACAGGACGTGTTCCTGGGAGAAATACCTTTGGTAACCGAACAAGGCACCTTCATCATTAATGGTGCTGAGAGGGTGATTATTTCACAACTACAACGCTCACCTGGAGTGTTTTTTTCGGAAGAGAAACATCCCAGCGGTAAAACCCTCTATTCTGCCAAGGTAATACCCTACAATGGTTCCTGGCTGGAATTTGACATTGATATTCACGATGTGATGTTCGTGCATATCGACAAACGTCGAAAACTCCCTGTCACAACTCTTCTACGTGCCATTGGCATTTCCACAAACCAGGATCTGAGGAAGACTTTTTATCAAAGCGAAACTCTTGAACTGAAAGCAGCTAAAGGCCGCCACCTTTTTTCCGACATTTACGAAGAGGGGAATCCTGAGCCCATAGCTGTCGCAAATGAACTTGTGAACGATTCAGTGATCAAGATTCTTTCCGAACGTAAAATCGACAACGTAGAAGTGATTGATTACGATTTTGAAATTGCCCGCAAGGTGCTGGAAAACACCCTTGCCAAAGATCCTACTACAGACCAGGAAGAAGCCTTGAAGAAAATCTACAGCCTGATCCGTCCTGGGGAGGATGCTCCCGTGGAAGCGGCCAGACAGCTGGTGGAAAGGATGTTCTTCAATGAGAAGCGTTACAATCTGGGCGAAGTGGGGCGTTACAAGATAAATACCCGTTTGGGCATCGAAGTTGATGCCAATACTATGACTCTTACCGTGGAAGACTTCGTATATATCTTCAAAACCCTGATCAACATCTACCATGATGATGATGAAATTGACGATATAGACAATCTGGCTAACCGCAGAGTCCGCACAGTCGGAGAATTGCTTCAGGAACAATACACTTCAGGTCTGGCAATGGTAGCCAGGATTATCCAGGAACGTATGGCCATCTCCAATATTGATGAGATAACCGTACACGATCTGGTAAACAGCAATGCCTTGATCTCGGTTGTTCAGTCGTTCTTCCTCACGGGTCAGCTTTCGCAGTTCATGGAGCAGACAAACCCTCTGGCAGCCTTGCGTCACAAACGTGCCTTTTCCGCGTTGGGACCAGGTGGTCTGGCCCGGGATAGAGCGGGATTTGAAGTACGCGACGTTCACTCATCTCACTATGGCAGAGTATGTCCGATTGAAACACCTGAAGGACCCAATATTGGTCTGATTGTATCCCCTGCGATTTATTCAAGGATCAATCATCTGGGTTTCATCGAAACCCCTTACCGCAAAGTAGTGGATGGTTTTGTAACCGATGAATACGAATGGTTCGACGCAGCCCAGGAAGAGAAATATATCATTGCCCAAAGTGACATTCACCTCGATGATAACCGCAAAATCACCGATGAAGTCATCTTCGCCAGGCAAAGAGGGGACTTCATTCAGGTGAATCCGAAAGAAGTGCAATATATGGATGTTGCACCTCAGCAAATGGTATCAGTATCAGCAGCTATGATCCCCTTCCTCGAGCATGATGATGCAAACCGTGCTCTGATGGGATCAAACATGCAGCGGCAAGCAGTACCGTTGATCAATCCTCAGGCACCATTAGTGGGAACGGGGATGGAAAAGATCGCCTCCATGGACACTTCTTCCATTGCCGTGGCTCCCTATGATGCTACAGTAACTAATGTCACTTCTGCCTATATAGACCTCAAACCCATAAATGAGAAAGACGAGGCATTTTACCTTTCCACTGCAAACCGGATAGAACTTAAAAAGTTCGTAAGAACAAATCAGGATACCTGCAACAACCAGCGTCCTGTGGTTTCAATCGGTGAAAAAGTGAAGAAAGGGCAGCCCATTTCAGATGGTGCCTGCGTGGAAGACAACCGTCTGGCTTTGGGCACGAATATGCTCGTTGCGTTCATGCCCTGGTATGGTTATAACTACGAGGATGCTATTATCCTTAGCGAAAAAGTAGCCCGGGAAGATACCCTTACCTCCATCTACATTGAAGAGATGGAAGTGCTGGTGCGCAACGTAAAGAACGGCCGTGAAGAACTGGCCTATGATATTCCAAACGTTCCGGCTCAGGCACTGAGGAATCTCGATAAAACCGGTATTATTAGAGTAGGTAGCGTGATACATGCAGGCGACGTAATCGTTGGTAAGGTTACCCCCAAAAGTATCGAGATAGACCCTTCCCCCGAAGAAAACCTGATGCGCGCTTTGTTTGGCGATCGGGCAGGTGATTTCACCAACAGCTCCCTGAAGGCCAAACCTGGCATGGAAGGCGTAGTGATAGATGTGAAAGTATTTTCACGGTTGGAAGAGGGTACTGATCTTGAGGACGAGAACGACGACAAGATCAGGAAACTGAAAGATGAATTGATGCTGCGCCGCAAGAAAGTGGAAGAGTTCAAGGAAGAGAAGCTAAGTTCGATTCTGATCGGCCAGGTAGCAAAAACGCTTTGGGACGAAAAGACAAATATCCAGTTTATCGCGCCAGGCAAGAAGATCAACAAGGAAGATATCAAACGGATCAATTTCAAAAAGCTGGATCTAGATGTGGAGATGGTGGAGGATCCGGAAACCAACAACCACATCTACTCCCAGATTGTCCGCAAGATTAAAGATTCCCTGGAACAAAGCGATAATATATACAAGAAGCAGCGTGAACGCATCAAGCACGGCGACGAATTGCAGTATGGCGTGCGAAAAATGGTGAAAGTTTATGTAGCCAAGAAACGTAAGATTGAAGTAGGCGATAAGATGGCTGGACGCCATGGTAACAAGGGTGTGATTTCCATCATTGCTCCCATTGCAGATATGCCATTTTTGGAAGATGGAACCCCTGTGGATATCGTTTTGAATCCCTTGGGCGTGCCTTCCCGTATGAATATCGGTCAGATCATGGAAACCCATCTGGGAATGGCAGCCCGGGCTCTGGGATTTGAAGTGGAAACTCCGATTTTTGACGGAGCAACTAACGAGGATATCAAAGCGGAACTACGAACTGCCGGTTTGGCTGAAGATGGGAAAAGCGTGCTTTACGACGGTAAAACTGGCGAGCCATTCAAAGAAAGGGTTACGGTGGGTGTTATCTATATGATGAAATTGAACCATCTGGTTGCCGACAAAATGCATGCACGTTCTACAGGTCCCTATTCGCTGATTACTCAACAGCCTTTGGGTGGAAAAGCCCAGCACGGAGGACAGCGTTTGGGAGAAATGGAAGTGTGGGCTCTGGAAGCATATGGCGCTGCACACTTGCTGGAAGAAATGCTAACCATCAAGAGTGATGACGTGGATGGCCGCAACAATGCCTTTAAAGCCATCACCAGGGGTGAAAATCCGCCTCCTCCAGGAGTGCCTGAATCCTTCAATGTGCTTACCAGTGAGCTGAAATCACTCGGTTTTGATATAGAATTTATCAAAGACGAAGAGAACAAGTAGGAGAGAATCGTGTTAAAAGATACAAGACGTGAAATCAGACCCAGTGAATATGATGCCGTCCGCATCAAGATCGCGTCTCCAGATACGATAATGAACGAATGGTCACATGGTGAGGTTACCAAGCCCGATACCTTGAACTACCGCACACTGAAACCAGAAAAAGATGGCCTTTTCTGTGAACGCATCTTTGGCCCTGAGCGCGATTACGAATGCGCCTGCGGTAAATATAAAAAGAAACGCTTCCAAAACACGGTATGCGACCGCTGCAATGTGCTGGTAACTACTTCCCGGGTTCGCAGAACCCGTATGGGGCATATAGACCTTGCTGTGCCGATTGCCCACATCTGGTTTGTAAAAAGCGCTCCCAGTAAGATCGGAACGATTCTGGACATGACCGTGAAAGATCTCGAAAGAGTGCTTTACTACGAATCTTATATCGTGATTGATCCAGGGGACAGTCCTTACGAAAAGATGGAACTGCTGGAAGTCGACGAATATTATGAGATTAAGGACAAGGTGGGAGATAATTTCCTGGCCTTGATGGGTGCGGAAGCCATTAAAGAACTGCTGTCCCGTATCAATCTTAAAAACGAAGCCCTCGATCTCAGAACCCGCCTGAAATTTGAAGAATCAGCCCTTCGCAAACAAAAGCTGATTAATAAACTAAAAATCGTGGATGCTTTCATTAAGAGCGGAAACCTTCCTGAGCACATGATTTTAGAAGCCCTACCTGTTTTACCGCCTACCTTGAGACCCCTGGTACCCCTGGAAGGCGGACGCTTTGCCACTGCTGACTTTAACGACCTATACCGCAGGGTTATCACTCGGAACAACCGCTTGAAAGGTCTTCTTGAAATCAGGGCACCTGAGGTAATTCTGCGCAATGAAAAGCGGATGCTTCAAGAAGCCGTGGATGCACTGATTGACAATAGCCGTAAGGCTCGTCCGGTGCGTGGCAGAGGAAATCGGCCTCTGAAATCCCTCACAGATCAATTGAAAGGGAAGCAGGGACGTTTCCGTCAGAATCTGCTTGGAAAGCGTGTGGACTATTCCGGACGTAGCGTGATTACCGTGGGTCCTGAGCTGAAGCTCTATCAATGCGGTATTCCGAAGGATATGGCGGTTGAACTTTTCAAACCCTATCTGATCGAGAAACTGCAGAAACTGGGTGAAGTGGACAAGGTAAAGAATGCCAAGAAACTGATCGAGAAGAAACAACCTGAGATTTGGTCGATCCTGGAAGAAGTGATAAAGGATTATCCGGTTCTATTGAACCGTGCGCCCACTTTGCATAGACTCGGTATTCAAGCTTTTATGCCCGTTTTGACCGATAACAAAGCGATACAATTGCATCCTATGGTTTGCGTGCCCTTCAATGCTGACTTCGACGGCGACCAGATGGGCGTATATGTCCCTCTATCAGTGGAAGCGCAGATCGAAGCCCGAGTGCTGATGCTTTCAACCCGAAACTTGCTGTTGCCATCCAACGGGCGTCTGGCTATGGCCGCGAACCAGGATATCGTGTTGGGTTGCTATTATCTGACCATGGAAGAGGGAATTCCCTCCGACGATCCTTCCAAGATTCGGCATTTCTATTCGACAGATGAAGTTATCGCTGCCTACGAGTATGAAGAGCAGCTTTGCAGTGTTAAAGGTGAAAAGCCGGTGGAACGAAATCTCGACCTGCATTCCTGGATTAAACTGAAACACCAGTCTGAGTATATTACTACCACCGTTGGCCGGGTTATCTTCAATCAGATTATTCCTCCAGAAGTGGGATTTCAGAATATCACTTATGACAAAGGCAAGCTCAATGACCTTGCCATGCTTTGCTTCGATGCTGTGGGCCAATGGCGCACAGCAGTGATCCTGGACGAATTGAAAGCCCTGGGATTTCGTTATGCCACCAGAGCTGGAGTTACCTTTAGCTTTGGCGATATAGTGGTTCCGGAACGCAAGGACGAGATCATAGCCCAATCTGAAGAAGAAGTTAAAAAGATCAACAACCTCCACATGGCTGGCGGCATCACCGAAAATGAGCGTTTTGGCCGTGTAGTGGATACCTGGAAAAAAACCACAGTGAAGGTTACCGACGAAATGATGGATGAGCTCACGCAAACCCGGCATGGCTTGAATTCCATCTATATGATGTATAAATCCGGTGCCCGTGGAAGCAAAGACCAGATCAAACAGCTGGGCGGAATGCGCGGATTGATGGACAAACCTACCAAGATCGGTGCAGGTGGTGGTGCGGACGTTATCGAAACCCCCATCAAAAGCAACTTCAAAGAAGGCCTTACCGTGTTGGAATATTTCGTTTCCACACACGGAGCCCGTAAAGGTTTGGCTGACACTGCGCTCAAAACTGCTGATGCAGGATATCTTACCCGTCGCTTGGTGGACGTTGCACAAAATGCTATTATCACAATCGACGATTGTGGAACAACGCGCGGAGTGCACATGACCGTGCTGAAAGAAGGCAACGAGATCGTTCAGACTTTGGCAGAACGTATACAGGGCAGAACCGCGGTGGAAGACATCATTAGTCCCATCACCGGGAAAATTCTGGTGGCTGCCGGAGAAGAGATTAGCAACAAGATGGCCAGAACTCTGCAAAACCATGGCCTGATCACAGTGCATGTCCGCAGTGCGCTTACCTGTGAAGCAGAGCGTGGAATTTGCGCCAAGTGTTATGGGCGTAACCTGGCAACCCAAAAACCTGCCACAATCGGTGATCCGGTTGGAATTATTGCAGCTCAGAGCATCGGTGAGCCGGGAACCCAGCTTACTCTGCGAACCTTCCATATTGGAGGTGCAGCCTCAACAGCAACAGATCTGGCAGAAGTTGTTTCCAACCAGGATGGGGTGGTTAAGTTCGATCGTATGAATACCGTTACCAATACCGAGGGGCAACTGGTTTCAGTAAGCCACCTTGGAAAACTGATCGTGGTGGATGAAGCCGACGAGAATAAGGTATTGGAAGAGTATAAAGTGGAATATGCCGCCACAGTTCACGTTCAGGACGGTCAGAAGATCGCCAAAGACACCAAGTTGCTTTCCTGGGATCAGTTCAACAATCCTCTGATTTCCACAGCCAAAGGTGTGCTTCACTACGAGAACTTCCAAAAAGACATTACCTTTAAAGAAGAATACAACGATGTTACTTTCACCCGTGACATCACCATCATTGAATCAAAAGACCGCAAGAAACAACCTCAATTCCGCGTTGTGGGTGAGGACGGAACCGTCCGTCTTATCCCTCTGCCCACGGGTTTGGTGATCCGTGTGGAAGATGGCAGTTTCGTGCATACCGGTGATATTTTGGGTCAAACATCACGTATGACCATCAAACAGCGAGACATCACTGGTGGCCTGCCAAGGGTTCAGGATCTCTTTGAAGCCCGTGTTCCCAAAGATAAAGCCAAGATTTCCGATATCGACGGAACCGTTACTATTGGCGGTTTGAAGAAAACCGGCCGTGACATTTTTGTTACGCCTACCAATGGCATGTTTGCTCCATGTGATGGCAAGGTTACGATCATCACCGATGACGACAAAAAGCAATACATCGTAGTCCTGTCCGACAAGGCTGTATATGCGGAGAATGATGGTAAAGTAAGCATCGTGGATGAGAATAAAAAGAAATATGTCCACATAGCCAAACGTAACCAAAAACCTACCGTCTATGAGATTCCCAAAGGCATGCAGATCATCGTGAAAAACGAGGAATCAGTCAAAACCGGGGCAGCTCTATGCGGTAAGGTATTTGCCGTTCCTGAAGAACAGGAAAGCATAGTGGCAGCCGGGGATAGTGTATCAAAGGATCAACCGATCGTCGGTCGCAAATATGTGATCCCTTCCGGAAAGCGTATTATCGTGCACCAGGGCGACTATGTGGAAAGCGGAGACGCTTTGTCAGACGGGCCTCTGGATCCGCATGACATGCTGGTGAAAGGGGTGATCGAAGCCCAGCTTCTAATTCTGAACGAAGTACAGGAAATATACCGTAAGCAGGGCGTGAAGATTGATGATAAGCATGTAAGCGTAATCATCCGCCAGATGTTCAAAAAAGTCCGCATCTCCGAAAGCGGAAGCACCAGCTTCCTGCAGGGAGACATTGTGGACAAGATTCTGGTGGAGAAAGAAAACCGCGAAGCGATTAGCTTTGGTAAAACTCCCGCACAGTTCGAACAACTGCTTCTGGGCATCACCAAAACATCGCTCTTGACGGAAAGCTGGCTTTCTGCAGCATCGTTCCAGGAAACTACAAAAGTGCTTACCAAGGCAGCCATCGAAGGCCGGGTAGACCGCCTTGAAGGCTTGAAGGAAAGCATCATTCTTGGTCATCGGATCCCCGTGGGAACCGGCACCAAAGCCTATAATGCCATGCTCAAAAAAGCCGTTACCGAAGGTAAGACAGTGGCGCAGATCGTTACCGAATTTGCCCATCCTTCCGACGCCGATGAGAGCGAGGATTATCTGGATTTTTAAAGGATATGGGTCAGCAAGCCTGGCCCTAAGATAAAAAAAGGAGAAAATCAGTGCCAACCATCAACCAACTGATCCGCAAAGGAAGAACCGAAGTTGAGAAAAAGAAAAAGAACAGGGCGCTTATGGAATGTCCGCAAAGGCGCGGAGTATGCACTCGTGTTTACACGACTACGCCCAAAAAGCCCAACTCGGCTCTCAGAAAAGTAGCACGTGTCCGTCTGGTGAACGGATTTGAAGTAACCGCATATATCCCCGGCGAAGGTCACAACCTGCAGGAACACTCAATTGTTCTGGTGCGTGGCGGTCGTGTAAAAGACCTTCCCGGTGTTCGTTATCACATTGTGCGTGGAGCGCTTGACTCTGCAGGTGTGGAAAAACGTGAAAACTCCCGTTCCAAATACGGAACCAAACGTCCTAAAGCTAAAACTGCTGCCAAGAAATAGGGAGGAGATCAGAAATGCCGAGAAAACGCAAAGCTGTAGTCCGGGAAGTGCTTCCGGATCCCAAATTCAACGACGTAGTGGTTAGCAAATTCATGAACTGCCTTATGAAACAAGGCAAGAAAAGCGTTGCCGAAAACATCGTTTACGGTGCTTTCGATATCATCGCCGCCAAAACCAAACAGGAACCCCTGGAAGTTTTTAAAAGCGCTCTGGAAAATGTCCGTCCGCTGGTGAAAGTAGTTTCCCGCCGCGTAGGTGGCTCAAACTATCAAATTCCCATGGAAGTAAATGAAAAGAACGGCCGGGCTTTGGCCTTCCGTTGGATCATTTCCTATGCTCGCGGCAGAAGCGAAAAGACCATGACCGAAAAACTGGCGGCCGAACTTATCGCTGCTCACAAGAAAGAAGGTTCCTCCATTAAAAAACGCGAGGATACCCATAAAATGGCAGACGCCAACAAAGCCTTTGCTCACCTTAGATGGTAGGAATGGCGTAGTAAGTGAACCTATAGAAAAGAGCGGTCTGCGGATCGCTCTTTTCGTTTGACAGGGCTGGAGTCGGTGGAAAGGTGGATCTGGAAGGGCCGACCTGTGTGTCTACCCTTCAAATTCGGGAGTCATATCGTCATTCCCTATCTATTTTCCAGTGTCTTCAGCGACTAAAAGGCTCATGGCTGGCTATCAAATCGTCGCATGCGTCCTTTCAGCCGTTCCACAGGGTAGTATTGGCATTACTGGTAACGGCGGAAATGACTCCTGCATTTACCAAAGTGAGATGCCATCCGGTCAGATTCAATTCATATCACTTTCATACCACATGATCATGCAGTATGTAAG
>CAZNGW010000003.1:12900-24703 GCA_964572925.1 uncultured Candidatus Cloacimonas sp.
GCGGTATGATTTCATCGGGGCCTGAGGAGCAATTGAAAAAGCCCCGGAATAATCCGGGGCCTGCTTTGCTTTTCCTCGACATCACAACGTGCGGGTGCTATCTGGCGAGGACTATTATCTTGGTTTCAGCGTATTTTCCAGAGTCCATCTGATATAGTCGAATCCCCTGGGCAGCGCTTATTATCAGCTTGTATGCAATTCCTTTATGGCTCTTTCTCTGCGTATCATCATCAGAGCCATAGCCTGCTCAAATTCATCTTGGTGATATTCCATGGTTATGTTCTCGATCCGACCATCCGGATAACTGATGGTAAAGCCCAGATAGCAATTCTCGTATTCCGGCTCAAGTGCCGTAATATAAATCTCACTGATCCTGGTTTGAGCATGCTTATCTTTCTTTATCATGCTGGTATTGGTAACACAGCTTGTGCCAAAAGCTATTTAACTTTATTAAAATGACCCAAGGTATTGCTGTTCATGCCGATGCATTATAGGAGTTTGTAGTCCAGGGAGGAATTATCGGCGAAATTGCGATTTCACTTGCATAATTGCAATGCAGATGTGGGATTTATTGGGGAGAAAGATCTCAATGAATATTGGGTTCTTGCCAAAGCCTTATCCCGGCTTCCAGGGAAGGTCTATCAGGATGCTATTAGACTATCTGGATGGTTTAGTGGTTGTGAAATGCAGAGCTTCTGTTACCAGATAATAGAAAAGATAGCAACGAAGTGCTTAAATACTCGTTTTAGTCAGGTGCAGCGCTTTATGCCCTATTGAGATATTCCCAAACCGCAGTTCCATCATCCAGTGGCAGGCTAAGTTGCTCGCCAGTGCTGAGGTCTTTCAGGTTCAGGGTTTTTGTGGCCAACTCGCTTTCCCCCACGATAATGGCAAACTTTGCGTTTGAAGCATCAGCTGCCTTGAATTGAGCTTTCAGGCTGCTTTTATCAGGGTCGTAATCCACGATCAGGCCTTTGACGCGTAAATTATTCAGATATTCTGCCATTCCTTGACGGGCTTCTTCTCCCAGACAAACAAGGTAGATGTCCGGTTTGGGTTCTGGGGCAAATTCGATTTTCTCCGCTTCCAAAGCCAGAAGCAAGCGTTCAAAACCACCCGCAAAGCCAATTGCCGGGATTGATCTTCCGCCGATCTGTTCGATCAGGCCATTGTATCTACCACCACCAGCCAGGGAATTTTGGGCTCCCAGTCCATCATAAATCACTTCAAAGGCGGTATTGGTATAATAATCCAGACCTCGGACAATTGCGGGATTGAGAGTGTAGGTTATCTGCATGGCATCCAACTGCCCGCAAACCTGAGAAAAATGTTCCCTACAAGGTTGGTCGAGGTAATTCATCTGCAAGGGAGCACCTTTTCTGAGCGCTTTGCAGGAAGGCACTTTGCAGTCTAAAAGACGCCGCGGTTTGATTCCAAAACGCTTATTACAATCAGGGCAAAGCTGTGGCAGCATAGGTCGGAAAAATTCCTGCAAAGCCTTGTCGTAATCTGCAGCGCAGGCTGGACAGCCAACGCTGTTCAGTTCCAAACGCAGGTTCTTCAGTCCCAATGATCCGAGCCACAGCATCAAAATAGCGATCACTTCTGCATCGTAATAAGGATTGTTGCTGCCGATAAACTCGATACCATACTGGTAAAATTGACGGTATCGCCCGGCTTGAGGACGGTCATAACGAAACATTGGACCAATATAAAACAGCTTGGTACGAGCCGACAGAACATCCAAATGGTTTTCTACATAGCTGCGCACAACCGGTGCGGTACCTTCTGGACGAAGGGCAAATTCACGTCCCTTACGATCGTTGAAGCGATACATTTCTTTTTGTACTACGTCGCTGCTTTCGCCTGAACTGCGTTCAAACAAACCGGATGCTTCAAAAATGGGGGTGCTGATCTCGCGATAGCCGAAAGATGTGGCCATACGCCTGAAGCTGTCCATCAGGAAAGCCCATTTATAGCTGACGTCTGGCAGGATATCAAAAGTTCCGCGTGGGATGCTGTATTTCATTTCTTTACCTCATTGGTGGACAGATTTTCTGGAACGAAGGTTTCGTCAAGAAACTCCGCAGGATATTTCACATCAATCAGATATAACCCCGATGCCGGAGCGGTGGTTACCAGATTCTGACGTGGACAACGCTGTTTAAGGATATCATCTATGATCTGTGGTGCAAGGCCGAAATGGGAAATATTGACCAAAGTGCCTACAATACGACGAACCATATTGTGTAGAAAGCGGTCTGCCACAATTTCAAATACGTAGCTTTCCAGGTTTTCTGAAATACTCAGCTTCTGGACATCGCAGATCCGGTTTGGAACCTCAGGATTGGCGCGTCCGAACGAGGAAAAATCATGCTTTCCCTTCAAGTATTCGGAAGCTGACTGCATGGGAGCAAGCATCAGCTTCAGATGAGGAATAAATCCACTATAGCGGCAATTGAAAGGGGTGGACTCCTTGGCCAGGATATAGCGATAACTGCGTTCGTAGGCTTGATACCGGGCACTAAGAAACTGGCTTACAGGGCTAATTCCCAAAACCTTGATGTTCGGAGGAAGCAAGCGCTTAAAAGCCAGAAGCATCTGGTCTGGCTGCATTCTGCCATCATAATCGAAGTGGGCATATTGAGCCAGGGCATGCACTCCAGTATCGGTTCTGCCTGCGGCTATGATGGAACTGGGCTTTTGGGCAAAAAACTGCAGGGCATTTTCCAGCACATCCTGGATGGCCAAGCCATTCTTTTGCTTTTGCCAGCCATGATAGTCGGTTCCGTCGTAGGCAAGTTTCATCAAAAAACGTGGCATCTAAAACCCTATAAGCTGTGCAAAAGCACCAGCAAGCTAAGGAAAAGCAATCCGCAGAAATTTGCTTTGCTGCGTTTTACATCAATACTAAGAGCCCGGGAAAGGCCGGTGTGCACTTGATTTCTGATGGTTTCGGTTTCTCCGGCAACAGAATTCAGCACATTGGTCATCAACTCAGCAAGAGGTTGCGATGTTCGTTCAGAGTTCATTGCGGCATAATTTCGAAAGAACGATTTCAGATAGAGATAGGTGGCGATCAGATAAAAGAATGCAGAGTTGAAAAAGCCAAGCCTGCGCAATCCAGCACTGTTCCTGGCAACCAGATCAAGCTTCAGGCCGCCAAACACATAAACGCTGATCAATAGCAGATAGAGGATCTGCAGGCTAAAAAACACTGAATCAGGGAAATCTTGAGAGAAGATGGTAACGAATATCCAATATCCTGCCAAAAAAGGTAGAACTCTCCTGAGTGCTTTGAGTAAGAATCCGTATAATACTGGTTCTAATAACAGGAAAACAAGAAACAACGCAAATTGTGAGATTAGCTGACGTAAGGAAGATTCAAGTCCCGTTACCAGGCCGGTGAGGAAGATAGCCAGTTTCAGATACAGGTTTTGACCTGAGATGGGTTCCGTCAGCCATTTCATTCAAGCGGAGCTTCCTCTTTGATTGCATCTTTGGGGTTTTCAGTTTGCTGGTCTATGGGTTTTTCCACTTCAGGCAGAGGTCCAGGTTCTGCTGGGGGAGTATTGTTTTGCAGGTCTTTGCTCAGTGAATCCACCAAAGGTGGGATGCCACGATAGATCTGTAAACTGTCGGGAAGCGAAGAAAAAATCTCTGCCGGAGTTGGGAACCGCCAGGTGCGCAAGGTGTCGCCAACTGTAACTGCATTGCTGTCAGCGTCGGTTACGACATCAAGAAGGATTTCGCGAAGGAGGAATTGCCTTCCATCATAGAACCTGCGGGTTACGGTGGCATAATCCCCGGCATTAGGGTCGTCCAGAACTGCCTTTAGGTAGGGCACGGCTTTCAGAGTGTCTATTGCTTCGAAACTATAGAACCAGCCCAAACGGTAATTTGCCGCCACTTTAACTCCCGGATACTCGGATTCGGTGAGTTCTTCCAGAGCAACCAACGCAGAATCAGGCTGGGTGCTCAGCACTCCAAAGAGAGAATCCAATTTGGCTTCCTGCCTTTCTTCCCTTGGATCGATTAAACGGATAGGCTGGCCGTTTTGCAGGGCAGCCAGGGCTTTTGTATATTTATTGTCCATAAAATCCTGCTGCATGCTTACCAGGGTTTCCCGATTGCGCTTATCTTCGGGATAATAGTCATTCAGAACACTTCCTATGGCAAACAGGCAAAAGGGTGTTATTTCTTTTTCAAACCGGTCAAGGGTCTCAGTAAGCTTGTCAATGCGGTTTTGCAGGGCTGTGGTTTCGCTTTCCAGTTTGCTTTTTTGTTGGTTCAAATCCAAAGCCAGAGAATCCTGGGAGTTGTCAGCTCTGGTCAGCAGTGTGTCGGTAAGCGCTTGTTGCTCAAGGTCTTCTGCCAGACTATCAGGAATGGACGCCACAAGGCTGTCAATAGGCTCTGGATTGGCAGCTATTAATGCATTCAGGCTATCGAGGGCAGTCCGGTCGGAGTTTAATTTCACATTCAGCGAATCAAGTCTGACAGCCAGCACTTGCTTTTCGGCGATTACACGCTGGTAACGGGAGATAGCTGAATCGGGAAGTGCCAAAGCTCCCAAAAAGCTTTCTGCTGCATTATAATGATGATCAAGGAACTGATTTAGATTAGATTCGCTGTTCAGATTGGCGGGAGGATTCACTTTTCCCAGGGCAGTGGCTTTGTTTTGGCCTTCTACAGCAAGAGCTGACCCGGTAAATTCGGTGCGGACACGATTGTAGCTTGCCACAGCTTTGGCAGTTTCACCAGCTTGGTAGTATTGGTGTTCAGCCAGGTAGTAATAGGCAGCGGCGGAACTTTCGGTACGCATAAAGTTCTTGGTAATGTAGTCTATCTCTTCCTTGGCTGCAACGCTGTCCCCCAAGGCAAACTGAGTTCTGGCTTTCAATAACCTCACCAGAGGTATCTTATCCAGGCGGGTTTCGTTTTTAACCAGGCTTTTAGCGGTTTTGAAAGCTTTATCGGTTTGCTTGAGTTCCAATTGATTCAGGCCGATATAATAGCGTCCGTCCATTTTCAATTGCTTGTCGATACCCCGGGCATTTTGCATTTTTTCAAAGGCTTCCAGCGATCTTGCATAGTCCTTTTGCTCAAAGTAGTTCTTGCCAAACAGGAAATAGGCTTCCCGGTATTCTTTGGTCTTGGGATATTCTTTAATGATTCGTTCCAGGTAATACTGCGCTTTGATATAGTCTTTGTCTTTGATTGCAAAATCGGCCATCAGGAAAAGTGCTTTGGGATGTTCTCTGGTAAACCGGGGATTGCGGATGAATTCTTCCATCCTGCGTTCGGCTTCTTTCTTTTGGTTAATCTCTCTCAGGATGCGGGCTATAAAAAGATGCGATTCCGGGACATACCGGCTCTTGGGGAAGAGCAGGAGGATATTTTCAAACTGGTCTTTGGCCTGAAAAGCGCTGTTGCCTTTGAAATAGAGTGCTTTGGCCATCAGAAAATAGGCTTCTTCCAAGCTGGCACCCTTTTTGCGTTCCGTGATGATAATACCGCATTTCTTGATGGTTTTGGTGTATTCTTCCACAGCTTGGGAATTGGGGCGACCCTGATTGCTCAAGGGTCTTTCCTGGGCTGCCTTAAAATAGCTGCGGGCATTATACATGGTGTTCACCTCACAGGAGAACAACACGACCAGCAAGCTTAGGCAGAGGACAAGGTGTCTCAGTTTCATGGGATTTACCCTGTGAATTGCTCTTTTTCTGTCAATTCAAATCTCCGGCCAGGATGCGGATCCGTTCACTACGCACCAGAGCAATGGCAATATTGATGTCGCCATGGATAACGCGGTCTTCTGCCAGAGGGGGGACAGACTCTCTGAGAGCTGCCTTCACTTTTTCCAAAGTCGGCGAGCTGGGTTTTTCACGCTGTTCCAATGCCGCTGCCGCGATCATGAGTTCTATTCCCAAAACTGAGGCAACGTTACTGACTACCTGGCAAAGCTTCAGGGCAGAAACAGATCCCATTGAAACATGATCTTCCTGATTGGCTGAGGTTGGAATGGAATCCACAGAGGCCGGATGTGCCAGAACCTTGTTTTCAGACACCAGGGAGGCAGCAGTAAGCTGGGCTATCATAAAGCCGGAATCTATGCCGGGACGCTTGGCCAGAAAAGGTTGCAGCCCACGTGACAAAGCAGGATTAAGCATCTGTTCCATCCGGCGTTCGGAGATGGAGCCAAGTTCACTGATTGCCAGAGCCAGGGTGTCCAAAGCAATGGCCAGTGGTTCACCGTGGAAGTTACCGCCGGAGATCACTTTTTCTTCTTCGGCAAAAATCAAGGGATTGTCCGTAGCCGCATTGATCTCAATCTCAAGGGTGCGGCGAACGTAGCTGAGGGCATCGCGTACCGCTCCATGCACTTGGGGCGTGCAACGCAGGCTATATGCATCCTGCACGTTGCCACAATTCAAATGGCTTTCCCGAAGTGGGCTGTCGGAAAGCAGTCTGCGTATATTGGCAGCAGACTTCAACTGGCCGGGATGGGGACGCAGCTTGTGGATGAGTTCGTCAAATGCCCGGGGCGTTCCTTTGAGGGCATCGATGCTCATGGCCGCAATCAGATCGGCATACTGGCAGAGCCTTTCCGCTTCCAACAGATTCAGAACCCCCAAGGCAGCCATCACCTGGGTGCCGTTATTCAGCGCCAAGCCTTCTTTGGCAGCCAGTTTCACAGGCATGATTCCCGCTTTCTGCATTGCCAATGCGCCGGACATTTTTTCGCTTTTGTAAATGGCTTCGCCTTCCCCGATCAGCACTAAAGCCAGATGCGACAAGGGGGAAAGATCACCGCTGGCACCAACTGAACCACGTTGTGGAATAATGGGGTGAACACCTTTATTCAGCATTTCCACCAGAGTTTCCAGAGTGGCGGGGCGAATCCCTGAATGGCCTTTGGCCAGAACCGCGATACGGAGCAGCATGATCGCCCGGGTTTGTTCCTCGCTGTAGGGATCTCCGATGCTTACAGCGTGGCTGCGGATCAGGTTTTCCTGCAACTCGGCGATGTTTTCCTTGGGAATGCTGACGGTGCTGAACTTGCCAAATCCGGTGGTAAGCCCATAAACCGTATCGCCGTTGGCAATCACTTTGTCCACGTAAGCACGGCATTTTGCCACTTTTTCTTTGGCGGCGTCCGCTATTTTGACATTGGCTTGGTTGGCGGCAACCTGCTGCACCATTTCCAGGCTTAGGCTGTTGCCATCTATGATAATTTCCTGCATTTTATCCTCTGGATGCTATATTTCTGGGGAGGGAATAGATGAAAATCGTTAGCTTTGCTCCTTATTTGTGGAACTTGCGATTTTGTCAAGCCTAAGAAAGCGATCAGCGGGCAAAGGAGGGGTAGCATATTTTCGACAGGTAGAAAACAGAGACTCCTTTTCACAGCATCCTGGAGCCTAAGTTTACCTGTTTACCGCTCTGCCATTGGCCGTTTCAGCTCATCTGGCACTCCCTTCCTCCCTGTTCTCTCCCAACCCCCTTGCCACGCGGAGATCACCCCTAAACCTCCCTAATCCCATACGGGTGGGATTCGGGTGGCTTACGGGTGGCAGACGGGTTGGGAGAGAGCAGGATGCATGGAAGCTGACAAGGTTATGCGGGAATAAACAGGCAGGATAAAATAAGGAGCCTGACCAAGATGATCAGGCTCCAATGGGTCAAGTTTATCTCCGGGGTGAAGCATCAGAGGATGCCAGAGCTTGTATCCCGGAAATGATGAGGTAGATCTACAGCTTGTTCAGCACCCGTTCCTGGTCTTGCTTTCGCATCTGGACAGGCAGGAGGGTTGAAGGATTCCTACCCAGCATCCTGGGGGTGAAGGCATTACGGACAGAGGTGTCGGCAGTAACTTTGAAGAAGGCAAGAGCGCTCAAGCCATGCGTGGCAAGAGTTGCATTGCTAAGCACCAGTCCGTTTTCTTCAGTGCTTTGGATAAAGGTGTAGGTTCCTTCCGGAGTATTGCAACCGTAAACCTTGTAACTATTGGCGCCTCCCACGGGATCCCAAGCCAGAGCAACGCCGTCAGGATAGGCTTCGATGACGGGATTCTGCGGTGGATCAACGCTAAGCGGAGCTGTTACGTTCAAGGTTACGTAGAGCTTGTATGGCTCGTTTACTGCATCGCCAAAGAACCAGGTTTGAGCAGTGTAGGTGCCAATCGGCAGGGCAGCAGCATTTATGTTCAGGGTGACAGGGCTTGACCCGCCTGCGGCCAGGGTTCCCGCTACCGGATTGGTGCCAAGCCACTCGGTGGGAGCCATGATCGTGGAGGGTCCGGTAACATTATCGATCATAACATAGCCATATTGGTAATTGTCCACACGCGGATAATAGAACATAACATAGATTTCTTGTCCTGAATAGGCTGAAAGCGATTGGTTGAAACTAGCATAAGCCGTGTCAGAAAGGGGTCCGAGAGTGGCAAGGGTTTGCGTAAAGGAGGCAAAGGCCGCATCTGTGGTTGATATCCTCACTTCAAAGCTCTCACTGCTGGGATTGAATTGCTTGTACCAGAATGAAAGACTGCTCCCCGCACTCACACTAAGTTTGGGGGTGATGAGATATTGTGCTTCAGAGGTGCCATAAGAGGCAAACACCCAAACGGCATCGCTATTATAGCCATAAGGTTGTGAAGCGGATCCGTAGATTGCGCTATTTGGGCCAACAGACCCAGTCCAACCGTTGATATCATAGTCTTCAAAATCTTCATTCAAAGGGCTTGAAAGTAAGATATCCCCACCCCAGATCCCGCTATCGGAAGTCCAATCCACACTTACCGTACCGGTATTCTGCAGGCTGAGATTGGCAGTGGTGCTGTTTCCGGTTTCCACACTAAGGTTGAAAATGGTGTTAGATGTGTAGAACTGGGCATAATTCATCATCACGTTGTGAGTCAGGGTGCTGTTTTCGGGAATAGTCACACTGGCCGTATAATCACTGTATCCTGTAGCAGTAACCGTAAGCGGGTAGGTGTCGCAAACGATGTTGCTGAAAGTATAGTTGCCATCGGCAAGGGTTGTAAAGGTTCTTCCAGCCACAGTAACCACTGCGCCTTCGATATACTCGCTGGTTCCTGCTTTGCCGACCCGGCCGGTAATATTGCCATACACCAAGGGTGCTGCCAAAGGTGGCAGGTAAATGTCGTCCAGCTTCAGGATAAACTGGTCGGTACAGCTATGGTGTTGGAAGGCGATGAACACACTTTGTCCGGCATAAGCACTCAGATCGATCTCCTTAAAATGCCAGTCTCCATCAGCCAGGGTTTCAGCTAAAAGCGTGGTGGTGAAAGAGGCAATGGCATTAGTTGTAGTGGAGATTTTCACCGAATAGTTTTCAGCCGGCCAGGAAGGGTCCTGTGCCGAAATCCAGAAATTCATCAAACCGCTTGTAGGAATTGCCAAACGTGGTGTTATCAGCCAGTTATCAGGCGTTAAGGCCAAACGGGATGAGCTTTCCGATCTTCGATCGCTGGATCGGCTATCGGGAACCCAGGATGCGCTTCCGGCACAGTAGGTTCCTGAATGCGGAGCGTCGGTTGCGGAATACTGATACCAGTTGTAGGTATCGGCATCGTTATCCACGGCTTGCCAGCCATCTGGCGGGAAAACTGCTCCCTCGAAGCTTTCATAAAGGTAGTTTCCGTAGCCTTTCAAGGTGATGGTTTTGGTGCCGCCATTGGTGACGATGCTGAAAGTGGTTTGCCAGATGCCGGTAACAGTTGGCGTAAAGGTGAAGCCAAAGCTGTATGTTGCATTCTGGGCAAGTGAAATGCCGGTGTTGAAGTTTGTGGTGAAGGGAGTTCCGCTGAGGCCGGATATCGAAGTAATGGTAAGGTTTCCCGGGCCAACGTTCTTCAGTGTGAAAATGTCTCCCGAAGTGGAAGGTGAGCCTGCATTGGCATTGGTAGTCCAACTGGTTTGAGTAGTGAGTACGGCCACTGGATTGGTTGCCACGGTAACGGTTAACGAGATTGGAATCGCCATCATGTCCCCACGGTTTCCGCCACTCGGAGCTGTGTAGTTGGCATCATTATAGATATAGATGTAGGCGTTTTTAGTCCCAGCGCTTACCCCAACAGTATTGAAGTTTATAGGAAGATTAGCTGTTCCTCCCGGGACTATGCTCCCAGAGAAATTGTAGCAGCTAAGCCATTCCGTGCCATTCACATAGGCATCAAGGATCGTATCCATGCCCATGAATGCCCAACCATTGGTAGCGTCATAGCTAACCCCGTTGTCAGTGGACGCATCGGTTGCTAAAGATTGCGGTCTGCCACTGGTATCCGTTGCCGAAGCAGGTTTCACGGTAACTATGAAATCGTAGCCGGCAGGTATGGTAACCGCTGCAGGCAAAGTGTACTCGGACAAGGTATAGGTGCCAGTGGCTATCGAAGGCAAGGTTATTGTGGCAGATGTATGCAGCAGAGCGATCGTGCCGTCAGGAGCTACGGAATAGACCTTCCAGGTAAATTGACGGTGCGTGGTGGTAGTCCAGGCTGCTGCAGAAGGATTATAAAAATAACTGCGCAGTTGAGAAACGGTTACCGCACCATCCATCAAGGCAAAGTCGCTGAGCAGGAAATAGTTGCCACGCTCAGTTTGGGCTCCCGTGTAATAATTGGCCACATCGATACTGCCATTGCTAAACCAGCCTGTGTAGCGATCTATTGGGGCAGGATCTGTAATGGGGGGAATTCTGGTTCCATATTTATCAGGAGCAGGTTTACGGCGATCTGATGCAAATAGTGCACTTGCAGCGTTATCTCTGGTAGCCGCCACAAAATATCCAGCATAGAGGGTATTGGCTGTTCCTCCCGGATTGGCAAGCACGATGTTTGCACTGCCCGTTTCGCCTTGGTATAGATTTGCTGTAACGCTGGCAGGATTTGCGGTCAGTTCACCCCAAGTGAGGTAAAAATTCTGGTTGGTTGTTGTGCCGTTGGAAATCAAAATCCCACTTACCGACGCAGAATGATAGAACATTCCTGGAGCACTTGCCATTGCGCTTACCGAGCCGGTAAGGATGTAGTTGATCTGGTAAAAACCAGAGGAATTGGTATAGGCTTGCTTTGTTCCAACCGACACCAGGGCGTTGGAAATGGGCTCGGTGGTGCCGGATTTGTACACATAACCGTTCAGGTTGCCAAAGGTTGGGGTCGGAGGGGTAGTGCCGTCACTGATCTTGAATTCGTCTACACACAAAGCCCAGGCATCTGCAGAAACGCATTGAATGGCAATATATTTGGCGGTGATTGGAATGGCATAGCTGTATTGAGTCCAGGTTGTAGAAGAAACAGTAACGTAGCTTGTTCCCGAACCTGCAAGGTAATTCGTGAAAGCGGAAGTGGCATTTGTGGTGGTGGAATACATCACTTTCATTCGTTCTGTAAAAGTTCCGGAAAAAGCCTTGGCATAAAACGATACGGTTCCTGCTGCACTCATGGTGAATTGTGGGGATATTAACCAGTCATTATTTGCAGTAACGGTTCCGGGAACACCAGCCCAGCAAGTGGCATATTTTACCCCGTTGTAGGCAGGATAACTTGCTTGGAGGGAAGGGCTTGTAGTGGAGGGGTTGAAAGCCATCCAGGCACCTGTATAGCCGGAATTTGTCCAGGAGTATCCCTGCATTCCGTAGGTAGGAAGCAAGTCGCCGTCATACTGAGTCCAGGGACTTAAGGTGAGTGAAAAGTCGGCATAATTCTCAAAACTGTCATATAAGACAGCATAAGTAGCAGATCCACTTAAGGCTATGGTCAGGTTCCCAGCATTGGTGT
>CAZNGW010000003.1:24803-54082 GCA_964572925.1 uncultured Candidatus Cloacimonas sp.
ACAGCATAAGTAGCAGATCCACTTAAGGCTATGGTCAGGTTCCCAGCATTGGTGTTGATCACGAAGCTTACATTGTCGGTTCCGTAGTTGATGGGATCATAGCTAAAGCCGAAATCATGGGTTTGGCCATAAACCAGGCTAACCGAGGTGTTGAAATTGGTGGAAAACTCAGTGGCGGAAAGATTGGTTATTGAATTGATGGTTAGGGTTCCACCTCCAACATTGGAAAGCGTGAAGATGTTCTCCGATCTGGCCTGGTCACCTGGCGACAAGGCACCTGCATTCCAGGAACTGATGTTCAGGCTGGGAACCGTTGCCAACTCTGGCCCGGTAACTTCGTCCACCCAAAAGGACTTGGCCAGATTGGTGTTGGTTGAACTGGGAACAATGGCAAAATAGTAGTTGCCTGCTGTGATCCCTGTAGTAGCCTGAGTAAAGGTCTGAGCTGTGTTGGTGGGTGTAAAGGTGCTCAGATTAGTCCAGCTGGTTCCGTTGGCTGAATAAGCCACCGTAAGCCTTTCCAAGCGATCAGATGAACCCCTTTTTGCTTTGAAGGTGATGGGAGCGGAACTGCTGTGTGTTGCCAACTTGGGAGTGATGAGCCGGACACCGCTGATCGAGGAACTTGAGCTGTAATATGCCGAAGCAGTCCCGGTTATGGGGGAAGTGGTGCTGCGGCTAAAAGTCGTGGTTCCGTTTGTGCTCCAGCCTGAGGGTGGGAAAGTGGTTCCTTCAAAGCCTTCGTTGATGGTCAATGAAGTAATGGTCGGCTTGATTCCGATCACGGCAGCCTGACCACTGCTAAAGTTTTCTCCTCCTGGATTGAGGGCAGTTAAGGCAAAATAGCCATTATATGAACCGTTCCAACCCCAGTTAATGTGAAAGTTCGAGCCCTGATAGCCATCCAGGACAAAGGCATGACCTCCCGACTGGGTACTCGAACCGCTGTAATAAACAGGTCGTGAGTTATCGATTTCACCTTTCATCATAGCTTCCCAAACCGTAGCACTATATGATGATTTGTCCTTGTATTGTGCAGTAGAGGAATAGCGGAAGTAGTTGATCAAAGCTGGAGCAACATCGGTGCTATAAGCTCCAGAGCCATCAGGTGCATATCCCATCTCGACTGCCACACCGGCATGGTAACCGATTGTGGCAACTGCGGTATTGGAGCTGGTTACATTATTGGGCATAGCAGCCCAGTTGTATGTAGTTGCAGCAAAATCAGCGGATAGGGTTCCATAAGGCGGGCAGCTATAACTGTGGCTGCCCACACCAGTAGTGGGGAAAGACCAATAACGCATTATTTGCGCCATGGCTGTGGCAACGCACCCTACCGGAGTTCCGCTGGGGCAAAGAGCATTATAATAGGTTCCCTGACCCCAGATGGTGGTAAGCAGGGGGCTTACATCGCGATAGTTTCGATCCGGAACGAAGCTCAGAATGTCCCGGTTCAGCCTTTGCCACATGCTCTGCGTTTCCGGGGAAGGGCTCAGGTTGCGCGATCGTATGTCTTTCAACTGGGCATTCCAGTTTTTCAGCAGTTCCTGAAGTTGGATAGGAATCTCAAGCTCACCCCAGTTGTTATCGGTGCTGTAGCCCAGCACAGGATAGGCTGCATCATCAGTAGCAATCAGCACAAAACCACGAGGCTTCAGATTTATGAGTTGGATAAATGATGTGTTGCTTTCCGACTCCAACGGTCTGGAAGTGGAAATCGTCCAGGCAGTGCCCAAACGCTCAAAAACAAAATTACGGGCTACCAGGCAAGCCGTTTCTGAACTTACCGGAGCAGCAAAGATTAAGGTTGCAAACAGCAACATGAGGAGCAGAATAATCGCTCTTTTCATGGAACCTCCCACGATTTTAATTAGTTACGCTTTATTACATATTGATATCAATCCCAGATTGGCGTCAAGTGTTATTTTTTGGCGTGCAAAAACCTATAAAAGATAATTCTTGACTTGATAAGCAAAATTGGATTTTTGAATTACTTAATAAAACATGAGGTTTGTGCAATGCCGGATTTACCCTTTGAAGCTATTTTTTTGGATTACGATAATAGAGCCCTGAATTTCCCAGGAAACTTTCTAAAGGACCTGGAGGCAAATCCACTGGCCAACAAGCTTGAACCTGAGGCCAGGAAACTGCTGAAAATCCGGGCTATGCTTTCTTTGGGAAAACTGGAAAAAGCTGGCTCTGAGGTTAACAGCTTGTATAGAAGCATGGACAAATCTGCAAGTCCTTTCCTACTTGCCAAACTTCTCATGCTGGATTATATCCTGATAAATCACATATCTCAGAATCACAAGAAGGCAGCCGAGACCCTGAACAAGGCGGAAAAGGTCTCAAAACGCGCCAACAGCCAGGTGTTGGATTGTGAGATAATGATTTCCCGCTGCCTGGCTGAGGCGAGCCAATATGATCTGACATTCAATGAGGACATCCTGAACAAGGCCATGCGCATTGCAACCAAAGCGGATTCCGTGGAATGTATGATCAAAGTTCATCTGAGCTCAATAGTTCTATACCATAATCAGCAATTGCCCGATTCTGCAAATAGGGAATTACAAATGCTGCAGGAGATTTGCCCATCGCAGAGTTACCCCTATTTTCACGCCCAGATGTTGAATCACTTATCTGTGAACAGCCTTATGCTGAGAAACTACTCTCAGGCTGAAAATACTCTGGTTAAAGGAATTGAGCTTTGCATCAAGCATGGCTATAAACTCATATTAGGAAGCTTGCTGATCAACCGGGGCATTCTCGATAAGCAGCAAGGCAGGTTCCAATATGCGATCGAGCATTATCGCATGGCCTGCACAACCTTGGAAGAATGCGGAGCGCAGGATTCTGAACTGGCCGAAAAAGCCATGGATAATCTTGGTTTGGCTTTGGGCATGAATGGCGAGATCGACGAAGCGATCCAGATGATGCAAGGGTCACTGCAAAGAGCCAGGAAACTGGCTATTCCCAATCGGGAAAGCGTGGTAAGTGTAAATCTCGCCGATCTGCTGATCGAGAAAGAAGATTTCGAAGAAGCCAAAGTTCTGTTAAATAGGGCAATCGATCATCTGAACAGCATAAAAAGCTATGGGCACCTGCAAAATGCCTGGCTATGCAAGGCAAGGCTATATGAAACCAGGGAAAAATACCAGGAAGCCTTTGAATGTATGGAAGAGCTCCATCAGGTAACCCAACTTCATTTCAACACCACCATTAATCGCCAGGCAGAGAAGCTTACCAGGCGCATCGATGATTTACGCAAAGAATACATGTTGATCCGCAGCAAGTGCAACGATAATGCCAGCAGGATGAATAAACTTCTGGAAACCACTATGATCGGAGACCATCCCAAAATCAAAAATGCGCTTTCCATGGCTATGCAGGCAGCAAAATATCCATACGTGAATGTTCTGATCAGCGGTGAATCCGGAACCGGAAAAGAGATAATTGCCAGACTGATTCATGCCAACAGCCCAACCGATAAGCCAATGGTTGCCCTAAATGCTTCTGCCTTACCTGCAAATCTGATGGAGAGCGAGCTTTTCGGTCATGTCAGGGGTGCTTTTACGGGAGCCTATAACGATCATAAAGGCAAGTTCGCTCTGGCTGACCAATCCACCTTGTTTCTGGATGAGATTTCTGAGATGCCCTTGGAATTGCAGGCCAAACTATTGAGGGCGATCGAGAATCATTCTGTTATGCCTGTGGGTGGAAATAAAGAGATGCCGGTTCATTGCAGGATAATCTGTGCCACGAACCGAAGAATGTCCGAACTCATCCATCGCAATCAGTTCCGTTTGGATTTGTATCATCGACTGAACAAGGTGGAGATTGTTCTACCTCCTCTGAGAGACAGGCTTTCCGACCTGGAATTACTGACTGAGCACTTCATTCGACGTTGCGCCAAAGAATTCGGTCTTCCGGTTCCCACTATCGAAGATGGCTTTTATGTCAGGTTAAAGCAATACCATTTCCCAGGTAATATCCGAGAGTTGATGAACATCATTGAGCGTATATTTATCCTGAAGCCAAGGATGAACTGGGATATCAGCCAACTTGACGGCCTGGTGGAAGACAGCAGTTCTCCAGTTTCAGAACCAGATTCCATACAGGCAAACCTGGAGCAAACCGAATATCAAATGATCAAAAATGCCTTGCAGAAAAGCAAGGGAGTGCAGAAAGAGGCGGCCAGAATGCTTGGGATGACTGAAAGCACTCTTTCGCGCCATATCAAAAGGTTGGGCATAAGTAAATAAACCTCGAGAAAATTGCAAGTATGCAATGCAGCAACGCAATTGCACAGCTTTAAGCAGTTTGAAAGTGGGGGCACTGCCAAGCAGGTGGATTTGTATCCTATTGTTATCTTCGAAGTTAGCATAATGATTGAAATTTACAGTGGGTTTGGCATAACCCTTGCGCATTAACTGCCTGACGGTCTTTTTCTGCAGAAAAATTTTGAGACCGAAAAAGGAAGAAACATGAAGCGCTTATTACTGATTTTGTGCCTGATTATGCTGGCAGGTATTTGCCTGGCACAAGTCCTCAATCCACCAGCCTGGATTAGCTTTACACGAACCGGCGACACCACCGGAGAGATCAGGTGGGCGGTTGATCCTACCGGATGGGCAGATTATTATTATTTTGGTTTGTATCCTACAACCGACAAAAAATTCCCCCCTGCTTACTGCGATCCCGCTTGGAATGTGCCAGGAGGTGATGTAAGTAGTTTTACCTTGGAAACACCGACCAATTATATGCGGGTTATCAATTCCGGAATAGTAGCTGGAACTGACTACGATGTCTATGTGGCTGCGGTAAGAACCACGACCGGCTGGAACTGGGCTGCATTCTCCTCCTGGGAATCAGTTCCGCCAACCCTGCCAGTGGAACTTAGCTACTTTGCCGCTTCCCTCACAGCCCAAAACTATGTTAAGTTGTCCTGGGTCAGCCAGAGCGAAACCGGGCTTTTGGGATATAGGGTTTACCGGGGAGAATCGGATAACCAAGCCAATGCCTGCAACATAACTCCCGTATTGGTGCCCGCTACCAACACCTCCACCACTCATAATTATAGCCTAACCGATGAGGAAGTGGTAATTGGAAGTACTTATTACTACTGGCTGGAAAGTGTAGATATGGGCAGCAGCGACTTCTTCGGTCCCACCAGTGTGTTGGTGGAAGGGGAAGTACCGCCTGTGTTACCCGAGCTTACCACGATGCGAAATGCCTATCCGAATCCCTTTGTCGCTACCGGTGGCACCACCATCGAAGTAAGCATGAAGGCAGGGGAAGCCGGCTCTTTAACCATATACAACATTTCCGGGCAGATAGTGCAAACCTTCAGGGTGTATGAAGGCCAGAATCCGCTTGTCTGGAATGGCAGGGACAGCCGTGGAAACATCTGTGGCAGTGGGATCTATTTCTACAAACTCAGCAGTCCTTCCCTGAACCAAACCCGAAAAATGGCGATTATCAAATAGCCCCTTTACCGGTCTGTATCAAGCACCCCGGAATGCTTTAGTTCCGGGGTTTTTTTATCTTGGGAGATCGAAGGCTAAACCACCCTCTCAGGGAGTAACCGGGATAGAGACTTAAGCAGGGCTCCGTCCTTGCTTTCTCGTCTCCCGCATGACTCTCGTCTTCCACCCGCAATCCACCCTAATCCCATTCGGGAGGCAGACGGGAGGATAGTGCGTGGAACCCGGGTAGCCAGAGAGCAGGCATATACCAGGCTGAGAAAAGCAAGAATCTATGAACCGGTTTTAAACTTAAGGAGGGATTAGAGCAGTTCTGCCTTGAGGAGTTTGTCTTCCCAGTTTACGCCGTAAAACACTACCTTAACCTGTTCATAACGTGGATATACCCCGCAGTTCGCCCAAACCTGAATACCCCAGTCCGGCAGTTCCATTTTTACCCTATCCTGTTGAACCTGAACGATATAGGCATCAAGCGGAGTATTCAGCCAATTCTGCTCAAGGAATTTCAGCCACCACCAACGGTCGCTGAGGTGGACGGTTTCCCTGATCAGATTAAGGCGCTTTTCCACTTTCTCGATTTCGGCATTCAGTTGCTCGGTGGAGAATGGTAAAGGCTTTCCGCCAAGCTGAGCCAAAATCTGATGCTGATTGATCAGATCAACATAGCGCCTGACCGGCGAACTGGCATGCAGATAAGCTGCGGTTCCGATCCCGGGATGAAACTCCGGAAAGGTGGAAAGATAGGCTTGGGTGGCCGGAAAACCGTTTGGTGACGCAGCAAATTGCTGCACGTTGCGGTAGAGCACAGGGATTTCCAAGTTCCTGGCTTGAAGCGCCAAGGAACTGTTGTAAAGGATCATCAGCTCTTCCACCATTTTCCTGGCCGGACTTTCAGTATCTATTCTAAGCACCTGCAGCTCAGCGTTTACCAGTTTAATCTGGCTGTAAAAGCGGGGTTTATTGCAGTCCGAGATGCCATCCCGCTCGGAACAGAGCTTGCTGCTTATGGCAAGCAGAGTTTTGAACGGCTCTTTATCAAGGTTTCGGTCCACTTCGTTATAACTGAGATTGGCCTGCGTATGCACCGTGTCCTGTTTCAGTTCACGACTGAGGATTCTATAATCCGAATCCAAGTTAAGATACAACGACAGGGTGGGTCGCTGGGCTCCGCCAAGCAAGCTAAGCGCACCTTCAGAAAAAACGGTTGGAAACATCGGGACTACCATGTTTGCCAGATAGATGGAGGAAATCCTCTGAGCAGCTTCGCCAAACAACGGACTGCCTGGTTCAATGGCCAAGGCTACGCAACTAACGTGGATTCCAAGTCTCCAGCCCTCGGCGGTTCTTTCCAGACTCAGGGCGTCGTCAAAGTCCTTGCTGTCCTCGGCGTCTATGCAAAAAACTTCCTGGGCTTCGGTTAGGGGGCTGGTTTGGATAAGCTTGTGCTGCGTCAACTGCAAAGGAAATCCCACCGGTAAACCAGATTTGGCCAGAGCTGGATCTGTTTCGGAAGGCAACTCTCCACAAAACACCCGAAACTTCATCAGGGCGGTTTCATGGTCCAGCTCGGGATAAGCTGAATGGATAAGCCGCATCAGATCTTTATTGGGACTTTCTTGGTTCGCGGCAGTCAGTTCGCGGTATAGCAAGGCTTGAGTTTCCGGGTCCAAAGGCTGGCCGGCAATAAATTCTCTGATATTGTGCAAAAATCCAGCTCGTGCCTTTTCTGCGTCTTGTTTTTGCTGATAAAGATCCTGTTCTTGGGAACTCAGTTTACGGAACAGCTCTTTTTTCTCATGATAGAGTTCGGGATGGTTTTTCAGATACAGGTAGAGGCCAAAAAGCTCTGCAGGAATAGAGATTCCCAGTTGTGTAGCGATGCCGTCCAGGCTGAAGCCGCTTTGTGAGAGAAAGGTAAACTGCGCTTCAGAATAGCTGGCTGAGTTCTGTTGGGCTTGTAATATGAAATCCGCAAGTTCCAAAGGGGAATTTTCTGCCAGCACAAAACGGGAAGCTCGTAACTCAAAGCTTAAACCTGCAAGAGTTTTAACGGTATAAACGCCGTTATTTTCTGCTTCGATCGTGCCGATCAGAAGTTGGTTCTGGTTATAAAAGGCTACCTTGCTGTGCAGGGATATATCCAAATTGATTTCTCCTGAAAAAAAACTGGCGCCCCAGAGATGATTCGAACATCCGACCAACGGTTTAGGAAACCGCTGCTCTATCCTCTGAGCTACTGGGGCGCAGTATACATAACCAAAGCCTGAAACTGCCGCTTTTTGTCAAGTTTACATTGACAAATGGCAGCGTTTTGTAAAACTGCACAGGCTTATTGAGATTCAGAAGCGACAATAGCAAGAGATAAGGAATTATAAACATGAAAATAGCCATCGTAGGTGCCACCGGAGAAGTGGGACGCATGATGATAACCTGTCTGGAGGAAAGCGGGGTAAAGGTTGAATGCCTCGACCTCTTTGCCTCAGCCAGGTCTCAGGGAACAGTCCTTTACTACAACGACCAACCTTTGAAAGTGCAGGTTCTCACCCAAGAGGCCATGCTGAAACATTACGACTATGTATTTTTTTCTGCTGGAGCAGGGATTGCCAGAACCTTTGCACCCATTGCCCTGGAAGCCTCAGAGATTATTATCGACAATTCCTCGGGTTTTCGCAAAGAAGATGATATCCCGCTTGTGGTACCTCAGGTAAATGGAGACCTGCTGGAAGGCTATGAAGGCATCGTGGCAAATCCGAATTGCTCCACCATCCAGATTGTGCTTCCCCTTGCCGTATTGGACAAGCTGTTTGGACTTCAGAAACTAATCGTATCCACCTATCAATCCGTTTCCGGAAGCGGTCATCAGGGAATCGTAACGCTAAGAAAACAGCGTAAGGGATCCCCGGACAAAGGCATTTACCCGCAAATTATCGATCTTAACGTGATTCCCCAGATCGGAACTTTCCTGGATAGCGGATATTGTCAGGAAGAAGAAAAAATGCACCACGAAAGCCGAAAGATTCTGCGGTTGGAGGATTTGAAAGTTAGCGCCACCACGGTTCGCGTTCCGGTCGAATATGGTCACAGTGTTTCGGTATATGCCGAATTTGCTTCCAGGGTGGATTTAAAGACAGCGGAAGAAGCACTCAGCAAGGCTCCGGGAATTGTGTATTATCCCAATACCTACATCACTCCATTGGATTTGGGCAATTCGAACGACTCTCATACTTGCAGGCTGCGTTTGGGAACCGATGACAAATCCCTGGCGTTTTGGAATGTGGGGCATAATGTCCGTTTGGGCGCAGCGGCTAATGCCGTGGGTATCTTTTTGCAGCATGCAAGGTTTTCAGGAAAGCTGTAATGGATCCTGTTGCGCTTCGCCACAAGCTGCACACCATACCCGAACTGGCTTTTGAGGAGCATAAAACAAAGGCCTTGCTGCTTGAAAGTTTGAATGCCCTGAAGCTCGATCAGAAGTGGTCTATACATCAGTTTAGCACCAATACTGGCGTGTTGGTGGAATACAGAGGCTTTGAAGTCGAGGAGTCGAGAAGTCAAGATGTCGAGGAGTTGAGGGGTCGAGGGGTTGGATTTAAGCTGTTTCGGGCAGACATGGATGCTTTGCCCAGCCACGAACAAACTGGTTGCAGCTTTGCTTCTCAACATCCTGGGTTGATGCATGCATGCGGTCATGATGTGCATATGGCGGTTTTGATGGGTTTGATTTCGAAAGTGGCTGATGAGAACCCTAAACGCAACCTGTTGTTTTTATTCCAACCTGCTGAAGAAGGCAAAGGCGGTGCGCAGAGCATACTAAGTGAAGGGCTGATCCAAAGCTATAAAGTGGATTCCGCCATCGCCTTACATGTGGCCAGCGAAATGCCGGTTGGCACAATTTCTTCCAAACCCGGCATCTTTTTTGGCATTCCTCAGGAATTTGATGTTGTTTTCAAGGGTAAAGCAGCGCATGTGGCTTTTCCCGAAAAGGGGATCAATGCCTTGCAGGCCGGAGTGGAATTTATGAATGCTATCCAAGTTTCTGTGACAGAACTGGCTAAGAGTGAAAGAGTGCTTTTCAATATTGGGAAAGTGGCTTCGGGGATTATCCGCAACGTGATTCCGGCTGAGTGCAGATTGGAAGGAACCCATCGAAGTCTGAGCCGCCAGGCCAGGGATAAGCTGAATGGATTTGTCAATGAGACTGCGGCTGAAGTGGCAGCCAAGACCGGATCCAGTGCTGAAGTTGAGTTGCTTTGCAGCTATGATCCGGTGATAAACCATATTGCCTTGGTGGACGAACTGAAGGCAACTTGCCAGAAGCTGGGCTATAACTACCTGGAAGCTGAAACTGCCATGACCGGCGAGGATTTTGGCTTTTTTACCACTCTCTATCCGGGTTTGCTGTTCTGGCTTGGTTCTGGCTGTGATAAACCCTTACATTCGGAAAAGTTTTTGCCGGAAGATGCCTGTATCGAAGTGGGGATAGCGACACTCTTTGGGCTGATATAGGGAATAGTTACACGGATTTGACGGATTGAACGGATCAACGCGGTTTTTTGGCCACCGAGAACACTGAAATCACCGAAGTATAGCCCACCGAAAACACTGAAAGCACCGAGGAAAAGGAACGCGGATTTACACGGATCACACGGATTTTCACGGATCTATTTCTTTGTTACTTCATTACTTCATCACTTTGTTACTTGAGTCTCTGTCCCTCAGTGTTCAGATAGTCTCCAACACTCTTATTTCACATTGCCCGTCACCACCAGTTTTCTGCTGTTCCAGCCATTCTTGTCCAACCAGTTTGTGATTTCCTTGTAAGTCGTTTTGTCCATTTCGGGATTACGGGCCAGAATCCACAGATACTTCTGCTTGGGATCGCTAACCACCGAATAACTGTAGTTTTCTCCCAGTTTCACAATCCAGTAATCCCCGGTGAAAGGCCAGAAAAAGCGGACTTTCAGCTTGGAATTGCTGCTGTCAACAGTCCAGGCTTTGCCAGTTGCCTTTTTCTTCACTTCGGTTCCCGCTTTGTCCTGATAGCAGGTATTTTCCACTACTATTTTGCCCTTATTGTCCAAAGAGTATTCTGCGACGGTCAGTCCGCAGTCCTTGGGTTGGAAACTATTGGGGTAATAGGCTATCTGATACCATTTGCCCAGATAGCGGTTCAAGTCTACTTTCTTCACGGTTGTAACTGCATTCAGGGCAAGTGCCAGCAAGCAGATTATGATTATCAGGATTAGTTTCATGTTCTTGTCTCCTTACGAACCTGCATGGTTCCAAATCATATAATAATTGCTGGGACATATATGGCAACTCCTTCGCGACTGCTTTTACCATATTCTGTTTCGCTACAGATTTACGCTGCACTTGACAAATAACTGCACTTAACACGCATTGATCGTAAAAGTATCAAATAGGAATACAGGAAATAGAATTAATGAAAGCAGTGAACTATCAGATTGTGAGACAAACGGATCCTGAAGCGGTTCTGAAGCTCTATCGTCAGGCTGGATGGTGGCAGATGGACGAAAATCCCCTATATTTGGATATGGTTAGCCAGATTGTGTCCGATTCCTTTTGTTTCGTGATAGCCATTCTGGACACCGAGATTATTGGCATGGGACGTGCCATCAGCGATGGTGTAAGCGATGCCTACATCCAGGATGTAACTGTGCGTCAGGAATTGCGTGGGCAGGGAATCGGCAAAGGCATCATCAGGACACTTCTGACTCAACTGAAAACCCATAACTTGCAATGGATTGGCCTGATCAGTGAACCAGGCTACGAAAGGTTCTATCAGAGCCTGGGCTTTAAAGTAATGGAAAACTACACCCCATTCCTGTTAAGTGAAGAATAATGCAAAACCTGGAACTCGTTACCCCACAACATATCCCCATGATTCAGGACTTTCTGGATCGGTTTCCGCGCAATAATTGTGATTACACGGTTACCAACATTCTGGCCTGGGGAAAGATCTACCGCAATCACCTGCTGCTCTGGCAGGATAACCTGGTGATTTTCAATCCCAAGTATCAATACATCTGTTTTCCCTTGGGTGAAAACTTCTGCAGCAGTGATCTGCCAAAGCTGGTAAAGCTGTTTCGCTATGATTATCCTGAAGCAGAATTAATCCTGATACCTGAAGATTACTACAGCAATCATCCTGAACTGGATACTTACTTTGAGATTTATGAAGACCGTTTCTGGGCGGACTATGTTTATGAATTGGACAGGCTTGTTCAACTTTCGGGCAAGAAACTGGCCAAGAAAAAGAACCTTGTTTCGCAGTTCAGGAGAGCTTATCCCGATTATAACGTGCTGCCTGTTACCAAGGACAAATTTGATGTTCTTCTGCAGTTTACCCAGAAATGGCGCAGGGAACGCAGCGCTGACGGGATCTATCTGATGACGGAATTGAAAGCCATTGAAAACACCCTTGAGATGTGGGATGAGCTTCCGGCTGAGGGCTTGATTATCTGTCTGCATAATAGGATAGCAGCCTACTCCATATTTTCCCACCAAACTCCGGAAATGGTAACTGAGCATTTCGAAAAATACGATCCCGATAAAAAAGGGGCAGCTCAGCTTATTAATTGGGAAACAGCACGTTACCTGCAGGGACGCTATAAATATATAAACCGGGAGCAAGACCTTGGTTTGGAAGGTTTACGTCAGGCAAAGCTATCCTACGATCCCGATCTTTTGGTGAAGTTCTATTTAAGCAAGCTATTGTGAATCGGTTAATTCCGGTTCGATAGTTTTGTGAGGACGGGGCTTCAGGAATAGGTAGGCTATCCAGAACAGCAGCAGCCAGGTAAACAAAAACCCCAAAATCCTGCCCCAAGCGGGAGACTGGATCAATTGCCACAGAATGAATTGCCTGGTTGAACGGCTGAGATTTATCACAGTGGGCGTGAACAAAGAATCAGGAGTTATTTCATTTACTTTCTGCAGCAGAGACACCAGTTCCTGATGTTCGCTACGTTTGTTTTTATAATGATAACGGTCGTTCAGCCACCCTTTTTTGGTTAGCTGAGGCAAGCGCTTTTCCAGGGCATGGATACCGCCACTAATCAGGTGGGCAGACAGGCTATCGCCGACCAGAGTGTTATACTCCTTCAGACTGAGAAGCGTTTGCAACATTCCTTTCAGCGAGTATTCATCCCTGGTAAATTCCCAAAACCAGATTCCTCCATCGGGAAAGCGGGAGCTTAAACTGCCGGTTTCCGGCCTAAGCTGCTCCAGCAGAAAGCGCGCTTTCAGAAAGGTTTCCGGATTTCGCAGATAACCAGCCCGGTTGGCTAAGGCAACCAGGGTGGCGGCTTGGGAAGGGGCATTGAACCAGGGTTTTTTTAGTCCGGCTTGGGGAAAGTCGTAGGGCTGAGGTATCATGCCGTTTATATCCAGGTTCTTTTCAAGCCTTTCGCTCAAACTTAGGAACGTTTTCAAGCGTTCGGGTTCGATCCTTGTCCTATAAAGCCTGTTGGCTTCAAGGGCGATTGGCAGGGGATCATCCACCTTTCCGACTCCAGGGATGCAGATAACCGGAATTCCCTGTGAATCGGTAAAACTGGTTTCCTGCAAACTATGACCAAATATTTGAGCGCTCAATTTGGCCAGACTATCGGCAAGCTTGATTTCGGCAACCTGCCAGATCAAAGTTGCAAAACTAAAGCCGATTAACAGGCACAAGAGGCGCAATCTTTTCGGCTTCATCAGGTTTTCCTTTTCAGGATAAGGCTTAGCAGGAAGAGCAAGGCTTCAAAAAGCACGATCGTAGCGCCAGTGGGAAGGTTGAATCGGAAACTAAGATAAAATCCCATCAGAGCGGAAAGCAAGGCGATGAAAACTGATACGGCAATCGCTTTCTGCAATCCGGTAACCAGATTAAAGGCAGTTACCGAAGGGAGAATCAACTGCGCGGTTACCAGGATGATCCCTGCGCTTTTCAGGTTGATCACAATATTGGCCGCCAAAAGCAGCATGAAAATGAAATTGACGGGATTGATACGGATACGGAAAACCCTGCTCATCTCTGCATTGTAGGTAAGGTAAAAAAGTTCTTTGTAAAAGAAAGTAACAAAAGCGATATTCAGAACAGCCAGGATTCCCAGAGCAACCAGTTCTGAACTGGTAACCAGCAGCACATTGCCAAAAAGGTAACTGGCCAGATCGAAGCTATAGTTTTTGGAAAGCGAGATCAGGATCATACCCAGTGCCATACTGACGGATAAGAATATGCTTATCGTATTGGCTTCTTGTAGCTTACGCTTGCGTGCCAGCCAGGATATCCCCAATGCGACAAGCATTACGAAAAGTAAGGTTGTGAAGGTGAGGTTCAAGCCGGTTAGCACGGCCAGGGCAATTCCTGCAAAAGCGATGTGTGAAAGTGCTTCGCCCAGGTAGGATATCTTTCGAAGGGTTACGTATGGCGCAAAAATTGCCAGACTAAGCCCGGAGAGCAGAGAACCCAGCAGGGCATTCAACATGAAAGTGTAGCTCAGCATCTTGTTCAATAATCCTTTTCGATAATCCGCATACTGTCGCCAAAGGTTTTGTGGATGATTTGCGAATCCACCAGCTCAGTATGGTTATGGCAGTGCAAACGGCGATTCAGGCATACCAGGAAACTGCAATACTCGGAAAGGATATTCAGGTCGTGGGAGATGGTAATGATGGTGCGGCCGGATTCATGGAGGGTTTTCAACAAGGCAAAGAAGCTATCAACGGAAGGCCGGTCGAGGCTTGCTTCAGGCTCATCCAGGATAAGGTAGGGGCTGTTGCCGACGATTGCTCTGGCCAGCAAAACACGTTGGAATTCACCACCTGAAAGTCTGCCGATCCGGTTTCTGGCAAGCTGCTCCATTCCGGTTTGGCTGAGTGCGGCCAGGGCCTGCTCTTTGTGAACAGCCGAAAATCTTTTTCCCAAGGGCACTTTTCCGGCCAGACCCATCAACACGATGTCCAAAGCCGTGGCAGGAAAGCTACGATCGAATTCTTCATGTTGGGGAAGGTAGCCAAAGCTATTGTTTTTCAGCCATTCGGCTTGTGGACGGCCGTCGATTTCTATGGAGCCTTCCTGCCTTTCGATCAGACCCAGGATAAGCTTAATCAGAGTGGATTTACCAGCTCCGTTGGGACCGATCACGGCTACGAATTCACGATCTGCAAGTTCCAGGTTGATGTCTTCCAGAATGCTTTTACCGTTCAAGCTATATTGCAGGTTGGTTATTTTTATCATTGTGGGGTGAAGCCCTGTTTCATGTTTTCCCAATTCTGGCTTATCAGGTCGGTTATGGTTTGGGCCTTGCCATCGCTGCCCAGGGGATCAAGGATCAGCAGCTTCAAGCCAAATTCCTTGGCCAGAATCTGTCCGGCTTTTTTGTTCATCTGAGGTTCCAGGAAGATGGCCTTAACGGCATGGGTTTCGATCAGTTTTCCCAGAGAGTTTAGCTCTTGGGGGGTGGGTTCTTTCCCTGGAGATGACTGCACCCAACCGAGGTTTTCAATGCCGGTTTCCCGGCAGAATTGGCCAAAGCTGTTATGATAGGTGATTATGCCGGGTTTTATGAAGCTGCTCTTCTCTCCGCTGATTCGGATGGACAGGGCATCAAGTTCTTTTCGCATGGCTTCAGCATTGCGGCTAAAGATGTAGGAGGAATTCGGAAAACGTTGGGAGAGTTCCTTTTCCAGATGCCCAACCAGACGGCTCATAAGCAGGGGGGAAGTCCAGAGATGCGGGTCCTCAGCGTGATGATGTTCAGGTGCTGCACCAGCATTGTGGTCGGTTTCATGAGCTTCGGTTTCTGTAGGTAAAAGATCTTTCAGCAGAGTTGCGGTTTCGACATGCACGTCTTTACGGACGCTAAAGTTCTTTTCCAGATTGGCTTCCAGCCCCATGCCATTGGACATGATCAAGGCTGCATTGCCAAAATCTTCCAGATCAGCCGGTGCAGGTGTCCAGGTGTGGGGTGATGCTCCGGGAGGGATGATGCTTTTCACTTCGAATTCACTGCCGGCAAGTTGCCTCAGAAGCAGCTCATAAGGGTGAATGGAGGCCAGGAGCAAGGGCTTTTCCTGTTTCTGCGGTTTGGCACAGGAAGCCGTGATCAATAATCCTGCGACGAATGCAATTTTCCAGATTTTCATCAGTGTATTTTCCTTGGATCACCGGTTAAGAATCATGGGAGCAATAAGGGTGAATTAAGGGTCGGACACTTATTTGACGCTTAATGCTCCCTGAATGCAAAAAGGGAGATACCCATTTTATTCCATGTTTTTTAGCAATGAGGTTAATAACCGGACTCCCACTCCGGTTGCCCCATAAGCGTTGATGCCGGTTTCTTTGTCCTTCAGGGCGGTTCCGGCAATATCAATATGCAGCCAGGGCTTGTCCTGAACGAACTCCCGCAGGAAAAGTCCCGCAGTAATTGCTCCGGCAAAGGGCGCACCGGTATTTTTCAGGTCGGCTATCTCGGATTTCAGTAGATCCTTGTATTCCTCATGTGCTGGAAGCTGCCAGATAAGCTCACCAGTAAAAGCAGAAGCGCTTCTCAACTGCTCCAGCCAGAGCTCATTATTTGTCAGCACAGCCGAAAAACTTGTTCCCAGGGCTGCCACGGCTGCTCCTGTCAAGGTGGCGATATCCACGATACGGTCGGCATGTTCTTTTTCCAGAGCAAAGTGGATGGCATCGCAAAGGGTAAGGCGACCCTCCGCATCAGTATTGATTATCTCAATGGTTTTTCCGCTCATGGAGGTAATGATGTCGCCAGCCCGATAAGCATCTCCGGAGATCATGTTTTCGCAGGCTGCCACGATACCCACCACATTCACTTTGAGACGCATGGAGGAAATTGCGCACATGGCTCCAATCACTGCGGCAGCACCACCCATGTCATTTTTCATGTTCACCATGCCCTGTGGGGTTTTGATGCAATAACCACCGCTGTCGTAAGTGAGGCCTTTGCCGATTAGCCCCACAGTTTCGTGGTGCTTGTCCGGATTACCATTGTAACGCATGATAATCAGCCTGGGTTCACGCGCCGAACCTCTGCCAACAGCCAGAAAAGCATCCATCTTCATGCGTTTAAGTTTGTCCAGGGAATATACTTCCACCGAAAAACCATATTGTAGAGAAGCTTTTTTGGCGGTTTCAGCCAAGGCTTCCGGAGTAAGAATGTTGGCAGGTTCATTCACCATATCCCTGGCCAGATTTGTGGTTTCGGCATAGATGCGTCCTTCCAAAATGCCCCTGTTCAGGTGTCGGGTATTTTTGGTGTTTAATATATAGTGCAATGACTCCATACCTTCGTTTTGCTTATCGCAATTCAGGTATTTATCAAAACGATACGAGACCAATAAGGCTGTTTCGGCCAGAATGTGTCCAAAGGCAACGTCATTCACCGGCCCGATAAAACCTGGGAAGAGATAAATCTGCTTTGCTTTCAGTTTTGCAGCCTGACGCAAAGCCACAGCAAACAGACTACGCAGTTTGTCCGGGCTTAGATTGTCTTTGCTGCCTGCCCCCAGTAGGATGATGTTCTGTTTGTGCCCTGCCACGATTTGAGTAAAGCTCTTAACTGATTTGAAGCTGAAGCTGTAGTTTTCGGCTTTGATATATACTTCAGCGGACTGTAAAACCTGGAGCGGGAGGTATTCTATCCCCTCTACGCTGCCACTTTCCTCCTGCATCAGAATGAGCGTATCCAGATGCTCAGGAAGTTTGCGGATCACATCGATCTTCATAATGGACTCCTTACTTTTTATATACTATCTTAAAAATCCTCAGTTAAACTTAAATAATACATGGGCTTGGAAATCTTGGCTAGATCAGAAAGCCAGGTTATGTCAAATTTCAGGACAAAATAGCCAAGATTAAGCCTTGGTCCGAATCCATAGCCCAGTTTGATGTCCTCGAGCTTTCCGTTCAGCATTCCCCGAAAGTCTTTATTTTCGTCCCAAACACTGCCAGCATCGGCAAAGATGCTGCCTCTGATGTTACCTAGGGCTATTGGAACCGGAAAAGCCATGGCGATGTAATCGAAGAATGGGAAACGCAGTTCCATGCTGCCCAAAACTTTCTTTTCACCGTCCAGTTCCTCATCCAGAGCCCTAACTCCATAATAGCCGTGGAGGTCAAAACGATCGGGACTTTTTCCTGTGCTGACTGCAGCATTCAGTCTGGCAGCCAGACTGTAGCGCCGGCTAAAAAATGTGTAACTGCGCAGATCGAGATAGTTTGTGAGATAATCAAGCTCGTGTCTGGCAAAGCTCTTGCGGATTTGGTAAAAAGCCCGCCAACCCACCAAGGGGCCTGTGGAACCGGATAGAGAATTATCGTGGATAAGGCTAAGCCCAGGAGCATAAACTGTGTCGCTTGCCTTGCTGGTATCCATTATCCAGTTTTCATCCTCCACATTTTGAGGAGGCAAATAATCCCAACTCTGCTCCACATTGAAAAAACTGTGGTCAATTTCGATACGGAAAAATCGGCTGAAAGGATAGCGGTAGAGCAAATAAAATCCGGTTTCTCTGTTCCTGAGCCGTTTGTATTCATCCTGACCGGGAAGTTCATGGCGATAAAGGGTCTCGTCAAAGAAATTATAAACGGCAACTCCATAATCTGCCCGGTGCTTTAAATAAAGGTAGGAAAGCAGGAGGTTGCTGTCCTTGATCTTGCCGGTAATACCCAGGCTGATGCCTATGCCGTGATTGCCCATCAAGTCGCTTAAGCCAAGCTCGATGTTTCCGACTGTCCCCACCGTAGAGGAATAGGCCAGGCCCCCCCACAGGCTGTCTAAAGCGAAACGGGTTTTATACTTTTGCACTTGGGGTATGGTGGTAATACTATCGGGTTTGTTATCCCAATCCGTTTCAGGGAAAAGGCGCAGCGAATCCTCATAGCTGTATTCGAAACTTGGAAAGATCGGCCGACGCGGATCAACCGGACGGTTGGGATTCATTCTTTTACGCTCGGCTCGGGTTTTTTTTCCAAAATAATCCAGACGGCTTAGATCAATTCGCGAAAGCAGAATATCCTTTCTGGGAGATTTCAATGGAAAAGTATAGTTCTGCCAGTTCAGGTCCGTTAGGGGATTTTCTTCGAAATAGATGTCCCAAGCGCCGGCAAAGTAATTTGAGAACACCAGGGATTGGCCATCGGAACTAAGGTCTCCAGAAAATATTCCAGCCATCGTGGCAGCCGGAATAGCATATTTTCCCTGCACCAGATCCACTAATTCGAAGTTTGACACGGCATCCCGATAGGTTACAAACATTAGTTTGTTTCCATTATCTGCCCAAATCGGACGCTGGCACTTGTAATCTTCTTCTGTGATCTGGCGGACCTGCAAATTGGCAAGCTCCAGCACAAAAATGTCGGTGTTCAGATCGGCAAAGAGACCATATCGGGGCTTTTCATTTCGGTCAATGCGTTCGCTGTCGAAGGCAATGCTTTTTCCATCGGGTGAAAAACGTGGATGCGCATCGCTGTAGCTATCGTTGGTAAGCTGGGTGAGCAATTTGCTGTTCAGATCATATAAATAAAGATCCGTTTGCATACCTTGCTGGGCTGCCAGAACAAGCTTGTCGCCTTCTGGCGAAACATCGGCTTCGTAAATGGCATCCAACTCGGGGATGGTGATGGTTGACACAATCCTTTCCCGCTCCACGTCCAGGATCTGGATTTTGTCTCCACTTGCCGTTTTGGTGGCAAAGGCGATTCTGCGATTATCGGGGAACCAGCTAAGGGTTGAGCGAAGATAATAAAACTCTTCACTCTGAGATGTTTTTTCGCCCCGATAGATCAGTTTAGGTTTCGCCAAACCTTGGGTTCCGGCCATCCAGATGCTGTAGCGTGCTCCGGCATTGGAATAATACACATAGCGACTGCCATCTGGAGAAAGGCGGGGTGAATAGTTGAAGTATGAGCCATCCTTCTTGTGAAAGGTGCGCTGTTCAAAATTTTCCATGGGGATGCCATGATCGTTGATCAGCGGATAGTAGTTTCTTTTCAGCTGGTAGTTCCAACGCGACTCCAGGTCTTTGAAATCCATCCCGAAAATCTTTTTGGTCGCCTCGTCAAGGTTACTGGAGCCTTTAATGGCAAAGAAATACTCACTTACCTTCTCCCTGCCCCAGGTGTCGGCGATGTAGGTTAAAAAGCTCTCGCCCAAGCGGTAAGCCAGATAACCGTCTGTATTCTGGAGTTTGCCTATATTGTCGTTAATCACCATATCCAGGATAAACATGTTATTATAGTCGTCTTCACCGCCAATTGACAGGAATTCCGGCAACCCTTCCGAGAACCAGAAAGGGAAGGAAGTGGGCCTAAGGGAATTGAAGGCATTGATCAAGCGGCTATCCATGGCATTCAGATAAGCGTGCGTCAGCTCATGCGCCAAAAGCTCTTCCAAGGCAGCATAACTTCCCTCGAAAGGAATCACTACCCGGTTGCGCAGGCTTTCCGTAAAACCTCCCACTCCTTCAGAAAGAAGCGGATAGATTATGTTGGTACTCTGGAATTCGCTTTTCGTAGCATAGAAAACAATCGGGACCCGGCTAGCCAGGGGAATTTTGAACTCCGCTTTGATGTAATAATAAATCTCTTCTGCCATCAGAGCTGCGGTTTTGCCAAATTGATCCTCACCTTGGGGAAAATAGATATCGAAGTGCATGGTCTGGATCACGGAAAAGTCCTGGGATTTGGCATTAACCTTGTTCTGACCGAAAGTGTAGGCGTATCCACTTATGCTGATGAGGAGCAATAACAGAATCAGAAGTACGGAACGTTTCATAATAGTCCTAAAAGAGGCTGAATTTCACATATTTCTTGGGATTGGCCTTTATGTCCTTAACCAGTGCATCCAGATTTTCCACGGAAGCAGAGAGACGGTCATAAAGCTGTTTATCGGTAAGCAACTTGCCTGCTGTGCCTTCTCCGCTATTAAGGGCATTGGCGGTTCCCTGCAGCGAAGAAGAAAGAGTTTGCAGGCTGTCAAGAGTGCTGTTGATTCTCTGCAGGGTGGCCGGGCTTTCTGCCAGAGTGGTGTTCAAGGGACTGCGGCTTTCCTGGACAAGTTGGTTCAATGAATGGCTAAGCTCTGCGATAGAACCAAGGGTTTGGTTTATATCCTTTTTCAGATCCCCTGCCAGGGATTCAGTGTTCTTCACAGCATTGCCCGCTGAATTGATAAGATTATTTGAGTTTTCGATCAGTCCTTGGGGAGCTTTGAGACTAAACAGCACTTCTTGCATTTCCTGTATGGCATTGGAAGCCTTGCTTACCAGACTCATCACGCCTTCGGGAGCATCACCGGTTTGGGTTTGAGAAACATTCAAGGTTCTTAAGCCCTCTCCCTGGTAGATCATCAGCGCTTTTCCACCCATCAGGCTACTGTCCGCAATGCTGAACCTGCTGCCTTCCTTCAAGATGATGTCAGAACTGATCCGCACAGCACAGATGATCTTTTCGCCCTGGGCTTTGATGCTCTTAACCCGTCCTACCTCCATGCCGCGATACATCACTTTGTCGCCTATTTCGAGACCCATTACGTCGTCGAAAGCGATCTTGAGTTCCTGTTGTTTGTTCAGGTTTAGAGTGCCATTCAACCAAAGATAACCGGAGATCAGCACAAGGATGATTACTACTGTCCAGATGCCGGTTTTGATCTGGATTTGTCTTAAGTCTGGATAAAATTTCTTCATACTATATCAGGTCTTCAGTTGTTTCTTTTCTGCAGCGGGGAAGAGGACGTTATTCAAAATCAAACGGTAGCCAGGAGAGTTTTTATAGAGGTCGAGGATGGTTTCGGGATCGCCAACCTTGTGTTGATAATCTTCGGGATCGTGGCCTCCATAAAATGTAAAAGTACCTTTGCCCATATTGCCGTGAATGTACTTAACCTCATTTTGCCCCGGAACTTCTGCCAGAACGATCACGCTTTTCTTTACCTTATCCTTGAAGAAGGAAGTGGTTTGTCCCAAGAAACCGTCGATGATATTGGTATGGCACTGAGTTAGCATCGTAGGCACGGGATCGTATTTGGCTGAAAAGTCAAAAAGTTGGAAGTAATCTGCTTCAGCACCTCTCAAACGAGAATAATCGCTGGCATCAATGTCCGAAAACTCGTATTCGTAGGGATTGGGATGAATCGTGAAATTCTCGAAGGCGAAAGTTCGGCTGAAATCCAGCTTTTTCTGATATTGGGGGTCTATTCCATCCCCATCGATGGCACTGTCCACGATGTCAACATCCTTGGCGGCCAGAGCGATGTCATAGGTGTCGGTGGCGGCACACATGGCAAACATGAATCCGCCATTAATCACATAATTGCGTATCTTTTCGGCCACAGCGTGTTTCAATTCCCAAACCTTGGCATAACCATGCTTGGCGGCCATGGCTTCATTCACTTTGACGTCTGTCTGATACCATGGCATGTGGCGGTAGGAGCCATAAAACTTGCCATACTGGCCGGTGAAATCCTCATGATGCAGATGCAGCCAGTCGTAATCGTTCAGCTTGCCTTCCAGCACTTCATCATCCCACAAACGATCGTATTCGATTTCGGCATAGTCCAAAGCCAGGGTAACCGCATCGTCCCAAGGAAGCGCATTTGGCGGAATGTAAACGGCTATTTTGGGCTCTTTTTCCAGGGTGATGCTTTCCATGTTTTCAGACTGGATCTCCGTCATAATGGCAGCCACGTCACCGGAACCCACGCTTTCATAGCGCACTCCCCTGATGTTACAAAGGGCAACCAGGGGATCGGAATCGGGGAACAGAAAGGAACCGCCCCGGTAATTCAACAGCCATTTCCCCACCAGCTTTTCTTTCAATCCGGCAAAGGCGATGCCGTATGCTTTCAAATGGTTGCTTTGGGTGTTGTCCATTGGGATCAGCAACTCGCCGTTCAAGGGCACAACTATCCCCAACAGCAAAACTGCCATCAGCCAAAGCTGCATGCTAAACCTACCCACAACACACAGTTGCATCGTCTTCAGCAAGTCTTTTTCCTCCCTGCTCAGCCGAAAAACGCCAACTGAGCCAATTTTGAGTCATTTTCCGGGGACAGGCTTTTGGGTGTCAAGACAAATCTTGGGAAAAGGAAAAAATGGCGAGGTGGCGAAGTGGCGAAATGGTGAAGTGGTGAAATGGCGAAATGGCGAAGGGGTTTGTTGTTGCTCATTCCCTCTTTTACTCTTTGTTAGTATATTTTCTCTGCTTGTCTCTTCTATCTCTGCTTTTACTCTGTGTTAAAGGATGAAGATGCTGGATCGGTATTCAGCATATACCAAAGGTTTTCCGACCATACAATGATACTGCACCCTTTCTCAGAAGCCTGTCAGAGAATACTCAATCATCCTTCAAAGCTTTCGTTAGCAACTGGTTGGTGATTGTTAGAAGGGCGAGTATGGATAGTCAAAGTGTTCCTAAGGTAAGTAAGAACTTATTGTTGCCGGCTAAATTGAACGTTTAGAGTAAGTGATTGATAGGAATAAAAAAGTGCTTTAGGAGTATGTAGCTCAGCAGGTATTATCATAAATGATTGTTGAAATGGGAATAGAAATTGCATAAACTAGTAACAAGCTTTAATGGTGCAGGCATTTCTCTCATGCAATAAACTGATGGCAAGCGAAGGAATTGATGTTATGAATAAGTCAGGATTTTTATTCATAGTTCTATGGCTGATTATAGTCAGTTTCCCGGCTCAGGTACTCTGGCCTGAGGATGTGATTCTGCGGGACAATAAAAGCTTCGAATGGAGTAATCACGTATTGCCCGCTTCGGACGGTTCAGTCTTTACAATCACCGTAGATAATGTTTTCGATCATCGCAATATCTGTTTACATAAGATTAATGCCGATGGTAATGCAGCCTGGCAGGAGCCGGTGATAATTCGATCCGGGAATAGTAAAAAATCTAAAATTGAGATGTTCAGTTCGGTAGAGGGAGACCTCTTTGTAAGCTGGCAGGAAAGCAATAGTGTATATCTAACCAAGCTAAACCTCAATGGAGAACCACTCTGGGATCCAGCTATAAAAGAGGTTCTCGGAATAGGCAAAAGATCATCCGTGTGGTGTTTGGATAGTGAGGGTGGTTTATATTTCTATTATGCCAAATACATTGGGTCTGAGAATTACGATATCTGGGCGCAGCACATTAATTCCCGGGGAGAGAATCTACTTCCTGGTGATGGAATCCAGGTGACCGCAGATCCAAGGGATGAAAATGTCAATAGACTGATGATGCGTCCGGATGGGAATATGATCTTCACTTACTATATTACCACAAACAATACCTCCTATACCCGTTTGATGCTGATGAATGCCGATTGTGTTCCCCTTTGGCAGGTAAATATTCAGACCAATTCTATGGATGGCATTAGAAGGTATCTAACAAACATTTACTGTGTAAATGAGAATGAGTATAGTATCCTTTGGACAGAGCAGTTCAATTCCGTAACCCGTATGTATCTGTCCCGGATTGATTTGCAGGGAAATTTCCTGCTGCCTCAGCCAGTGTTGCTAGAGGAGAATATAACCTCCTCAGCGGTCAGCCAATGCGCTAATGGTGATATGATTATTGCCCTGAAGTCAAGTGCTTCTTCCGGAGAGAATCGCTTGATAAGGGTGAGCCAGGAGGGTGAGAATGTCTGGGGCTATACCATTTCTCTACCCGACAGCTTTAGCACGGTTATCCTGACCAGAAGATATAGCGATGATAGTATAGATCTATGGTTCCGTTTCATGATTAACGACAGCTTCAATTATCGATATGTTCTTCAGCATTACAGAAGTGATGGGGAAGCGTTGAATCCTGGGATTGGGCTGGTTTATCTTCCCAGCCTGTATTTTAACTACCGGGCTACAATTACTTGGAATAACCAATATTTTGTGTTATGGGAAAATGCTTATGAGGGTAAAAGGGGTTTATATTACAATCGGCATGATGCGCAAGGAGCCCTGATCGGAGTTGAACGTAGCACCTTGAAGGATTGTCTTAATGGTTCCGCTTCCTTATTATCAATGCAGAAGCGGGATAATGATGTTCTGGTTCTGTTGAGGGACACGAGGATAAGCAATAACGATGTTTACTATCAGATCGTGAATCCCGATGGCAGCCTGCAATTTGAGGAAAATGGCAGAAGATTGGGCGAAATTCCTCTATATTACAATTCAGTACTGCATCTTGATGATAACACAACTTGGATTTTTTACCTGATGCTCATCAATAATACTGGTTATTTATATGCTCAGGCGATTCTGCCCTCCGGTGATCCCTTATATGCAGAACCCGGGCAGATTGTATGTTCAATGCCCAATATCTACAAAGTTGAAAACCTTACGGGATCATCAGTCCACAATACGGTCTATCTTGCCTGGTCAGTTCTGAATACCTACAGCACGAGCCGTGTTTATGTTCAAAAGGTCGAACAAGGAATTCCTCTTTGGGGAGAGTGCGGGATAATGGTAAGCCCAAATGGAACGGCAGAACAATGGTTCGAGAGACCCCTATGTTTCAAAGACGGGTTTTTGGTTGTTTCGAAAACGGAGCGAAATATCCCTATGTATTACAGAGAGATCTGGATTCAACATTTGGAACCAAGTGGAGAGATCAGTCCCAACTGGCATGATGAAGGAATGCATCTACCTCTCGAGATTAACACAGTTTATTACCCGGACTTGGATCAGGCCACTGTTTATGGAGATAAGCTGCTGATTTGTAGTTTGTCTGCATTTATAGAAGAATCGGAGAGGCGATGCAGATATTATCTAATGGATTCATCGGGAAACACCATGGTGGATAACCAACTTCTTGTTCGCATCAACGGTTATCTTGGGGGATTAATTCTGAACAATGAGTCAGATATTTTATATCTTGTGAATTCTATAGAATATGTACCAGGTCTGGAGTTCTATTCAATAGTCTATGGTAAACTTGATGAATTCGGGAATCAGGCTTGGGGAGATTACGATCACTTATTGGAATCTGTTTTTGGTTACTGCATTGGAGGGATAGCTGCGTCGGCGTTTCCCAACGGAGCTTATGCACTGTCTTACTGGGGTCAATATGGATATGAGATAAAATACATCATGCCTGACGGCAATTTCTATCCTTCTCCGAATCATATTTTTCTATCGCATTCAGTTGAAGAAAACACAGCTCAAATCATCTTGAATAATGAGTTGTATGTAGCATGGTGCGATTCCAGAAATTGCCTGCAAAGCAATAGCCCAAGAGACATTCGAATCCTGAAACTGGGAAATATCACCACCTCTGCCGTATCAGATGAGAGCATACCATCAGCAGGCCTGGCTATGGCGTGCTATCCCAATCCTTTCATGCAAAGCTGCAAGCTCAGTATTACACTTAGCGAATCACAAAAAAGTGAGATCAGTATATATAACCTGCGAGGACAAAGAGTGAAAAGCTGGAACATGGAACCTAAACCTGCGGGTGAGTATAGCCTGGAATGGGATGGTAAAGATGCTACGGGTAGAGAAGTAGCCAGCGGGATTTACTTTGCCAGAGTGAAAGCAGGGAAGAGAGTTGTCACCAGAAAGATGGTGAAGTGGTGAAATGGCGAAGTGGCCAAGTGGCGAAGTGGCGAGATGGTGAAGTGGTGAAATGGTTTGTTATTGCTTTTTCCCTCTTGAACTCTTTTACTCTTGGTTAATAATTTTTCTCTGCTTTTCTCTGTTAATCTCAGCTTTTCTCTGTGTTGAAAAGAAAGATCCTGCTTTTAAATGAAAATATCCTGTTTCCTCTTTCCTGCGAAAGATTTCCCTTGCGAAAGGAAGGGCAGGAATCTCTTGAAATCAAAGGAGATCCCGGGTCAAGCCCGGGATGAGGGAATGGTTTTTCATCTTGATTGGCAAAAAGGCGAATTGGCATTCGCCGGCACAAAATAAAAACGCCGGAGTGAATCCGGCGTTATGAGTTATCAATAAAGGCTTTAGCAGCCTATACTTGGTTTATTACTCGCTGATGGCAGCAATGGCAGCAGCCAAACGGGCGATCGGCACACGATAGGGAGAGCAGCTAACGTAGTTCATGCCAACAGTATGGCAGAAGGCTACGCTGCTGGGTTCGCCACCATGTTCGCCACAGATTCCGACCTTCAGATTAGTTCGGGTACTGCGTCCACGTTCGGTTCCCATTCTCACCAGCTGGCCTACACCTTCCTGATCCAAAATCTGGAAGGGATCGTTTTTCAGCAGGTTTTTGCGCAAATAGATGGGCAGGAAAACTCCGGCGTCATCGCGGGAATAGCCAAAGGTCATCTGGGTAAGATCGTTGGTACCAAAGCTGAAGAATTCGGCTCTTTTGGCAATTTTATCGGCAACCAGAGCGGCACGCGGAATTTCGATCATGGTTCCCACCAGGTAGTCAACCTTGTCGTGCTTTTCGGCAAAGACCTGATCAGCAACCTTGCGGATGATGTCTTCCTGCATTTCAAATTCGGCAGGGGTTCCGATCAGCGGGATCATGATTTCGGGCAACACTGTGATACCGCGGGCTTTTACTGCCAAAGCGGCTTCGATGATGGCGCGGGCTTGCATTTCGGTGATTTCTGGATAGGTGTTTCCGAGGCGGCAACCGCGATGTCCCAGCATGGGATTGAACTCATGCAGGGAGGCTACGCGCTGCTTCACTTTTTCCAGGCTGAGGCCAAGTTCATCGGCGATTTCCTTTTGGGCGGCTTCCTCATGTGGCACGAACTCGTGCAGGGGCGGGTCCAAGAGACGAACCGTTACGGGGAATCCGTTCATGGCGGTAAAGATGCCTTCAAAGTCCGCACGTTGGATTGGCAGCAGCTTATCCAAAGCTTTACGGCGTCCGGTTTCGTCGTCGGCGAGGATCATTTCGCGCATAGCTTTTATGCGGTCGCCTTCGAAGAACATGTGTTCGGTACGGCAAAGTCCGATTCCCTGAGCGCCAAAGCTGCGGGCAACTGTGGCATCCTTGGGGGTGTCGGCATTGGTGCGCACTTTCATGCGGGTATATTTATCGGCGAGCTGCATGATGGCGGCAAAGTCGCCACTGAGTTCCGGATCCTGGGTCTCAATCTTGCCTTCCAGAATCTGGCCTGTGGAGCCATTCAGGGAGATCCAGTCTCCTTCTTTATAGATAACGTTATTCACTGTCATGGTTCTGGCTTTGTAGTCGATCTGCAAAGCGCCGGCACCGGAAACGCAGCATTTGCCCATTCCACGAGCCACCACAGCAGCGTGGGAAGTCATGCCGCCACGGGCAGTCAAAATACCTTTGGCTACGTTCATACCGCGCAGGTCTTCGGGAGAGGTCTCGATGCGAACCAGGATTACTTTCTTGCTTTGGGCAGCCCAGGCTTCGGCATCATCGGCAAAGAACACGATCTGTCCAGTTGCGGCACCTGGAGAAGCAGGCAGGCCATTGGCGATAACTTTTGCGCCGGCCAGACCTTCCTTGGTGAACACAGGGTGCAGCAATTCATCCAGTTTTCCGGGTTCAAGACGTTTGAGGGCGGTCTTTTCGTCGATCATGCCATCGCGCAGCATATCCATGGCGATTTTTACCATGGCAGCGCCGGTGCGTTTGCCGTTACGGGTTTGCAGCATCCAAAGCTTTCCGTCCTGAATGGTGAATTCGATGTCTTGCATATCGCGGGCGTGATTTTCCAGTTTTTCCTGGATGCTGTCCAGTTCCTTGAAGGTTTCGGGCATGGCTTCTTCCAGGGAGGGGTATTTGGCCTTTCTTTCCTCTTCGCTGATCTTGGCCAGAACAGCCCAGCGCTGGGAACCGATCTTGGTAATTTGCTGGGGAGTGCGGATTCCGGCCACAACGTCTTCGCCCTGGGCATTGATCAGATATTCGCCATTGAAAAGGTCTTCGCCAGTGGCGGCATCACGGGTAAAGGCAACGCCGGTAGCGCTGGTAAGACCCATATTGCCAAAAACCATGGCCTGAACGTTTACTGCGGTTCCCCATTCATTGGGGATGTTATTCAACTGACGGTAGAATTCTGCACGGTCGTTGTTCCAACTGTCGAACACTGCAAAGACTGCACCCCAAAGCTGTTCCCAGGGATCATCGGGGAAGTCCTTTCCAGTATTGTCTTTAACAGCTTTTTTGAAAAGCGCGACCAATTGCTTCAGGTCATCGGCGGTCAGATCGAGGTCGTTGGAAACGCCTTTTTCTTTTTTCATATGGTGGATGATCACTTCAAAGGGATCTTCTTCCTCTTTGCTGACGGGCTTGAGGCCAAGCACCACATCGCCATACATTTGCACGAAACGACGATAGCTGTCCCACGCAAAGCGTTCATTATTGGTTTTCTTGATGATACCCTGCACCGCGGAATCGTTCATTCCCAGGTTCAGGATGGTATCCATCATACCGGGCATGGAAGCGCGGGCGCCACTGCGGACTGAAACGAGCAGCGGATTCTCATTGGAACCGAACTGCATATTCATGATGTCTTCCACATGCTTAACGGCGATTTTCACTTCTTCCGCAAGCAGTTCGCGCAGTTTGGCCGCACCCAGAGTATTATACTCAGTGCAGGCTTCAGTGGTGATCGTAAATCCGGGGGGAACCGGAACGCCAATCAGATTCATCTCGGCAAGGTTGGCACCTTTTCCGCCGAGGAGGTTTTTCATCTCTGCTTTACCTTCGGCTTTTCCGTTACCGAAGAGGTAAACACGTTTAATTGCAGTCATTTATCCTCCATGATTGCTAAGAATTTATACTTTTCTCATATCAGGTCATTTTTCTGAAAAGGGTGATTCTGTCAATGGCTTTCT
>CAZNGW010000003.1:54182-61961 GCA_964572925.1 uncultured Candidatus Cloacimonas sp.
TAAGGGAGCTATATAGCCTTGTAATTTATCGTAAAAACGAGATAAACAAAATAGATAAAGCATAACAAGGAAAAGCTATGAAGAAGTTTTTGATCCTGTTCGTTGCGCTGTTCTGCCTGTCCATTTTGCTGGCCAAAGTGGATTTGAACACAGCAACGCTGGCAGAACTGAAACAGCTGCCAATAACAGAACAACAAGCCAGGGACATTTACGATTACCGGCAGTATGTGAAGATTTTTAACAGCATCTTCGATCTGCGGGAAATCCCGTCCATCGACCAGGTAACCCTGGATGCACTGCGTTCCCTGGTGGTTGTTTCAGTATATGTGGAAACCGATGAGGTTGCCATCCGGCGTGAAGAAATAAAAGACCTTCTGGAACGTCTGGATAGCAATGAAGGCGCTTCAGAAGGCATGGCGGACGTTTGGGAAGACTATCTGATGACTCCCCAAAATGTGAACCGCATGCATCTGGACGACTTTATGAGTCTGCCCAATGTTTCTGGAATTGATGCTGTGGCCATTTTGAAGCGTACTGCTCAAGGCGACACGATTGCCGATACGCGCGATCTCCGTAACACGCAAGGCCTTTCCCATTACGGCTATACAAACCTGAGAAGTTACGTTTATTACAAAGAGCCCCCGATTAAAAACCGCTTGTTGTGGGATGCCAATCTGCAATATTACACCCGCTATTTTGAGGAAGGCCAGTATGACATGCTGCATGAAAGCTTTCTCAGAAATGATTATCAGGCAACAGGTGTGGTGGTTCCCCACTTGAAGAATCTGTCCTATTGGGGCTACTTCGGGCTGGATGAGATCAGTCCCGATATTCTGCTTAAAATGCGTATGCGCTATGGCAATAACTACAAAATCGGCTTGATGAACTATAGCGGAAAAAGCGAGGTCAGCCTGCTTAAAACCAATGCCAGTGATTTCTTTCAGGATTCCAAATGGTATGCCGGATACGAAAATAACGATCTGCCACTGGGTAATAATTCCAGGCTGAAACTTTATCTGGGCAATTACCGTGCTACCTTCGGCGAAGGCTTGGTGATGGAAAATACCGATTATTACAGTGCCCGCAAGACTGGATTTGGATTCAGTAAACGCATTCTGGGCCTTACACCCGATCTTTCCAGAACTCAGGAATTTGCCCTCAGAGGTGTGGCTGCTGAATATACCCAGCCATTGTTTGGCATTTCTGCTTTCGTTTCGCAGGACAATAAGGATGCCGTCGCCTACGTTGATCAGAATGGTAATACAGTTAAGCGGGATGAGCGCGGTCACGATGTTTTCACCGATGCAACCGGTGTCCAGTATTATCTGGATGGCAATGGTCAGCCGGTTTATTATTATGACGATGCACAAACCGCTCCTGTCCATGCCGAAAAAGATAAGCTCCTGTCCTATGTGGTATCAACTCTGAATTATGATAATGATACCCTGAAGGATGCGGAAGCCTGGTTCAACCATGAGCTTTCCCAGACCACCAATCCCTTCGCCACGAATTATATCAATCTGGCAACCCGTAAGGACATTCTGAAAGAAAAGCTGTGGGGAACCCACTTGCAGGTAAGCCCCATCCTTGGAACAAAGCTTGGCTTCACAACCTATACAGCCCTTTACGACGATGCACATTTCATAGTGCCGGATTACAACAGCTTGCTGCCTGTCGTGCTGCGTGATTCATATTATTATACCAAGCTCACGAAGATCATGAATGCCGAGATCAGCAATTCCTATGGAACCCAGACTTCCACCTATAACCGGAATTACCGAAGAGTGATGGGCTTTGACGGACAAACTGTGATCGGTAATACCAGCATCCAGGGTGAATATGCCGAAATGGCTCTGGATGGAAAAGATTTCAAACTGGGTGATGATCCCAAGGCTTATCTGGTTTCAGCCTATACTCAGTTTGAGAATCTGTATTTCCTCACTCTGCTGCGCAATATGGATCGCAATTTCGACAATCCCTACAGCAACAGCTTTGGTGAACACCAACGCTTTGAAGATACAATTCTGGAAAAGAACATCTATGCCCTTACCAATCCCACTATTTCAGACCTTTACCAGAATGCAAACCAATCTCAGCCAGAGCGCGGAGTTTATTTTGAGACCCGTTATAAATTCAATAACTACTTCACGGTTGGGCGGAGCTATCTGGATCTGTTTGAAAGGCTTACCGACGGACGCAGAACTGCCAGGTTCCAAAGCGAACTGGAATTCCGCCCCCTTTATCAGGTAGCTCTCAGACTGCGCTACAAAAACCAGGTGAACCGCTACGACGACGATGCCGAACGTGGAGTATCCAAAACCAACGAATATACCATGGCGGTGCGGACATTCCTTTCCAATCGTGATTTCCTGGAACTGGAATACCGTTACAACACGGTTTGGAACCCTCCCTATACTTCGCTTACCAATCCTGCCGTTGAAGGCGAAAATACCATGGCTGCAGCGATGACCTTGATGACTGGCGACTATATCGGCGTCAATTACACCCATAACTTCAGCAAATCACTGAAAGTGCAGGGTTCTTTCCTTTATTGGTTCGGACACGGCATTTCGCATTGGGATTGGGAAGACATGGAGATTGATTTCATGGGCGAAAAAGGTTCCAAAGCCTGGATAGCCCTTACCAGCCGCATCTCGGAAAATCTCTATATGAACCTGAAATTCAGAAATAAAACCTATGAAGATAAAGAACTGCGTATCCGCAATTACAATCTGTCCGATGACCCCATTCTGCTGGATGACCCTGTATATTTCCAGCGAGTGGAACATAGTGAAAACACAATCCGTTTCAGCCTTGATTACCGCTTCTAACGTGGAGGAAAGAACATGTTATCAAATAAATCAATCATCCTATTAACTCTGCTGATCCTGGCTTCGGCCCTTTCAGCCTGGAGCATTACCGATTCCTATTTCGGAAACCGCTTTGGCAGCATGGATGCCCGTATCCTTGCCATGGGCGGAGCGGGACTTTACAATGAATACAGACCCTTCGGTTTTACCGACAATCCAGCCAATCTCACCTTGTTGAACAAGAACATCGGCCTGGCAGTGAATACCTATATGGACCGTAACGAAGATGACCGAGCAATACCGCTTTACAATTCCTTCGACAACTACATTGACGACAGCGTATACAGCAGCAATATCAATTTCTACAATAATTTCGCTGCAGCAGCCATGGGCGCATACCGTTACAACCAGTTCAAACTCGGTGCGGGTGTATTCCATAAGCCTTATACCAGCTTTGATAACGACTATGTGGAAGAAATTCGCAATAACCGCAATACCGACAATGATGGTTATCCTGAAAAAATCGCTCAAAACACCATTGAAGGACGTGGCAGCCTTACCCAAACTGGAGCTGCACTTGCCTTTGCATTTGAACCGAACGAGATTCTATCTGCCAATCTGGGAGCAAGCTTTGCCATGCTGTCGGGCAATATTACGAATGAAAAGTCCATTCTCTGGACTCAATGGGCAGTCGATCAGGTAGGAAGCACCCGTAATCTGCCTAATCTTGTGGAAACTACGGACTATGATCTCAGTGGCATGCAAATGAAGATAGGCGGTGCGATAAGATTGAGTAACCGGCTTGGCTTTGCTGCCACATACACCCCCAAGGCGACCCTGGACAAAGAAGGCAGCTATTATTACAAACGCGATGCCTATTATCAAACCGCGGTTGACAGCTTGAATACCGCCATCAACGAAGATTACATTCTGCCTACGGAGCTGCGAATCGGAATCAGCTACATGCCGCGCAACGTGATGCGCACTGTGTTCAACCTTGATCTGGAATACGTGATGCAAAGCGACATCAGCGAGCTGTATAATGATGTGGTGAATCTGTATGCCGGCGTGGAACACCATGTAACCAACCGCATTCCCTTCAGGCTTGGTTTCAGTGCGGTGAACAGCTATTTCTTCACCACAGAAGATGCCATGGATGCGGATAATAATCCCATTACAGTTTATTATGTGAAAAAGATCCTTACTCCTTCGATCACAGCCGGAAGCAGTGTTCAGCTTACCAAGAATCTTAGCTGTGATCTCGGCTTTGGTTATTCATGGCGCGAATTCGAAGCCGTTGACCTGTTTGGCGATGCCTATTATGACGATCGTGAATATACCGGTTCCACAACCTATGTTCTATGGCCAAATTCCCACCTCAGTTTACAGAACCGCGGTTGGGAAAATCCTGATAAAGTCCGTGAAAACAACATCTCCCTGAATGCCGGTTTGAGCTTTACCTGGTGATAGTATGAAACAGATATTATTAGTAATCTCAGCATTGCTGTTTCTGATTGGAACAGCTTTCGCTGAAGACCTGAGGCTGGATATCATGTGGTCAAATGACGTCCACGGTGGTATTGATCGTGCTCAGGCAACCTTCATGAATCCGGAATTTCCACCTCAATTGGGAGGGGGAGGTTCGGCTGCCACTTTGATCAAGCAAGTTCGGGCTATGGGCGGTAAAGACCGTGCCAGCCTGCTTGTTGATGCCGGCGATTTCTTTCAGGGACGTCCGGTGGGAACCGTTACCAAAGGCAAAGCGGTGATGGAATATATGAATGCCATCGGGTATGAAGCCATGACCATCGGAAACCATGAATACGACATTATGGAAAATGAGCTTATCCAAACTCTTAAAATGGCCAGATTTCCCATTCTGAGCTGCAATGTTCTGGACAAGCGAACCAATCAGATTCCCAGCTATGCTCAGCCTTATACTATAGTAAATAAACTTGGTCTCAGGATTGGCATTGTGGGCTTTACCACGACCGACACGGAGAAAATGAGCTTTCCTGAGCACATCAAGAATGTGATCTTCCTTTCCGAAAAAGAAGCCGTTGCCAAGTATGTAAAGATCCTGAGGGAAGAAGAAAAGGTGGACATTGTTATCGTGCTTGGGCATGCCGGACTACCTTATGACATCGTTCCGGGTTACCTTTCCCGCTATGATGCCAAAGGCAATCCGCTTTCCGAGGAGCGTTATGCCGTTTGGGGATACGACGCCCAGGAAATTGCCCGCGAAGTGGAAGGCATTGACCTCTTCATAGGTGGGCACATGCACAAGGGTGTGGCCCAACCCTGGATCGATCCGGTTACCCATACCATGGTGATTCAAGGCTATGCTTACGGTTCAAATCTCGGCTGGATCACCCTGAAAATAGATCCTGTTACACACACGGTTAGCGGCTATGAAAGCCCTGCCATCCGCGAAGGCAGCATGATCACTCTTTTTGAGGATCAGTTCATCCCCGACGAAGAAGTAGGCCCGATGATCCAGAAACAGGTGGACGTGGCCGAAAAAGGCATGGATGAGATTATCGGCAGCGCCGGAGTTTATCTTTCCAGAACCAATGTGGATGCCCAGTCTCTGATGGGAAACACCATCGTGGATGCCATGCGCCATGAGGTTAATGCCGATTTTTCCTTTATGAATCTGGGTGGTGTGCGTGCCGACATCAAGAGCGGCCCGGTTACCTATCGCAACGTATTTGACGTAATGCCATTCGACAATATGGTGGTAAGCTTCAAATGCAGTGGTGAATTCCTGCGCAAAGTGATCGAAACCCGTATCGAGGGTGGACGGCATGGCATGATCGTTTCCGGTGGCAAGGTGGTTTACTCCAAGAAACGCAAAAACTTTGAACGTGTTACCTCCCTGGAAATTGCCGGAAAACCCTGGGATCCCAAAAAGATCTATACTGTGGCTACCACAGACTTTTTGATGCAGGGAAATGCCGGACTTACACTGCTTACCCAGGTTCCCGAGAGTGATATCACCTATCATCAGGTGAATCTGCGCGATGCCATCGTGAATTACTTCAAGAAAAACAGTCCCATCCGCACCAAGATAGATGACCGCTGGGAACGCAACGATAATGCTCAACCCACCCGGGAGATGCTCCAATGAAAATCGCCATCGTAGTCCATTCGCAAACGGGGAATACCCTCAAATTCGCCAACAGCCTGCATAAGCGCCTGAGTGCCGATGGACATGCCGTGGAGCTTACTCAACTGCAAACCAGAGAGCCAGTGAAAGGCGGCAGTGTGCGCCAGGCGATGGAGATCCAATTTACCAACCTGCCTGATCTCAATATGGCCGATGTAGTTCTCTTCGGAGGCCCGGTTTGGGCATTTGGACCATCGCCGGTAATCTACCAGGCGATCAAGCAACTGGGCAAGCTGAACGGAAAACGCGTTGTGTCTTTTGTCACGATGGGCTTTCCCCTGAAAGGCATGGGTGGCAAAGCTGCCCTGAGATGGATGGACACAGCGGCTGGAACGCAAGGCGCAAAGGTGCTGCCGGGTAGCATCTGCTGCCAGATGTTCCACAATCTGGATCAGCAAATCGACCAGGAAACAGCTCGCATCGCAGCTATGCTTCTGGCGCTGTAACAGCAATAAAAAACAAAACCAAAAGAAAAACCATGCCCCTTTCTCATTCTGAGGAAGGGGCTTACTCTGCCCGATTGCATTAAGGGAGCAATAAGGGTGATCTAAGGGTCGGACGCTTAATTCACCCTTATTGCTCCCTTAATGAGAGACGGAAAGAACTCAATTTGAAAAAACTTCCAAGGTAAGAAGGCATATGTCTGAAATATTGATCAATAAAACCCGGGGCAGGGTAGTGGAATGCCTTCATCGCGGTGATGTAGTGGTGGTTGATGACTCTGCCAGGGTAATGGCAAGTTGTGGTGACATAGGTAAATATACCTATTTTCGCTCCTCTGCCAAGCCGATCCAGGCCCTGTCGGTGTTGCTGTCTGGTGCGGCTGAAAGCTACGGAATCGACAACAAAGAGTTAGCGGTGATTTGTGCTTCTCACTACGCAGAGAAATTTCACCTTGACGCGGTGCGGAGCATTCTGGCCAAAGCAGGACTACAAGAAAGCGCTTTGCAGTGTGGATTGGCGCTTTCCATTAAACCTGAATTCGCTTTGCGACAGGCTGAGCAAGGACTTTCCCCCTCCCGGATCTTTAGTGACTGTTCGGGAAAACATAGCGGGATGTTGATCACTTGCAAGCACCTGGGCTACCCTACAGACACCTATCTCGATCCACAACACCCCTTGCAGAAACAAATCATTGGCCTGCTGGCCGAGATCTGTTCCTATCCTGAGCAGGAAATTGCCGTGGGAATCGATGGCTGTGGGGTTCCAGTCTTTGCCATGCCCATCCATAATATGGCGGTAGCTTATCTCAGGCTGGCCAATCCCGAGCTCTTGCCGGAAAAATTCCAGGCAGCCGCCAAGAGAGTATTTACAGCCATGAATGAACATCCTGAAATGGTTGGTGGCACTGGCAGTTTCTGTACAGCACTTATGCAAGCTACCCAGGGCAGAATGATCGGAAAGGTAGGTGCACAGGGAGTCTATTGCATTGGGATAAAAGAACCTAAGCTCGGAATTGCCCTCAAGATCGAAGATGGTGGAATTGGCATGGCTCAAATGGCTGCCATGCATGTCTTACACGAGCTAAAGCTGCTGTCCGATGGCGAATATGAAGCCCTGAAAGGATTTCATAAACAGCCCAATCTGAATGACGATAAACATGTGGTGGGGGAGATCTATCCCGTTTTTATCCTGTAAGTCAGGAGTCATTTCTGCCGGATCTATCTGGGATTTTGCTTCAAGCTTTGATGGCGGAAAGGACTCATGGGTCAACAGCAAAAATACGTATGCAACGAGGCAATAGCAGAGATTTTCTTTTCAACACAGAGAAAAGCAGAGTTGAACTGAGAAAAGCAGAGA
>CAZNGW010000003.1:62061-75960 GCA_964572925.1 uncultured Candidatus Cloacimonas sp.
AGAGATTTTCTTTTCAACACAGAGAAAAGCAGAGTTGAACTGAGAAAAGCAGAGAAAATTTAATAACAAAGAGTAAAAGAGCTAAAGAGGAAAAGAGAGATAGGTTTCAGGTTTCAGGTGTCAGACAATTCTAAGACAAATCAATCATCTCTGACCTGCTACAAGCTGAAAACATGCTTCCTATCCATGCAACCTGTTTCACCTTTCCACCCTTTCACCTTACCACCCTTCCACCTTTGCACCTTTCCACTTCACCACTTCGCCCAAAAACCTCTACTTGACAAATATCCGCTTGCCAGACCAAGTGTCCGAACCCGAAAAAACACTAAACAGGACAATAAAATGGCGTTTGAACATGAAATGAAGATCATCAGCCGCGGTGCTGAAGAGATCATTCCCTTGAACGAGATGAAAGGCAAATTGGCTCAGGCTGCAAAAATCGGCAGACCGCTAAGAATAAAATACGGAATCGATCCCACGGGTTATGACGTGCATATCGGGCATCTGGTCCCCATCCGCAAGATGCGAGATTTTCAGGATTTGGGACATACAGGTGTGATCATAATCGGGGATTTTACCGCTCAGATAGGCGATCCTACCGGTCGCGACGAATCACGCCCCCCCCTTACCTTTGAACAGATCAAAACAAACAGCGAAAAATATATGGAACAACTCTATACGGTGCTGAAACCTGAGCAAACCGAGGTTCGCTATCAAAGCGAATGGTTCGGCAAAATGAGCATGGCGGATGTATTAAAGCTGATGGGAAAATTTACCCTGGCACAATTCATGGCGCACGACACTTTTCGCAATCGTTATGAACAGGGTTTGAGCCTGGGGATGCACGAGATCATGTATCCCATCCTGCAAGGCTATGATTCGGTAGCCATAAACAGTGATGTGGAACTTGGCGCAACAGAACAAAAATTCAATATACTTTGTGGACGCGACATGCAGCGCTTTTTCGGTCAGGATCAACAGATAGCGGTTCTTTCGCCCATCCTGCTGGGCACCGATGGCGTGAATAAAATGGGTAAATCACTGAATAACTACATCGCCGTGTTTGACCCGCCCAACGAGAAATTCGGCAAAGTGATGAGCATTCCCGATAGCCTGATCATGAATTACTTCTGTTATGCTACCACCGTTACTCCCGAAGAACTGGATTCCGTAAAGGCTGAACTTGAATCGGGAGTGAATCCCATGCTCATCAAAAAACGTCTGGCCAGGGAAGTGGTTAGCCTCTATCATGGCTCAAGGGCTGCTTTGGAAGCCCAGGAAGCCTTTGAAAAGCTCTTCAGCCAGAAAGAGATTCCTGATGATATCCCCGAATATTTCCTCACCGAATCTCCAATCAAGCTGGTTAAACTGCTTACCGACAGCGGTCTCTGCTCTGGTAGCGGAGAAGCCAAAAGGCTGATTACTGGTGGCGGAGTTTCCCTTGACGGCGAAAAGATCAACGCTTTCGACGCAGTGATAGAACCCGCAAATGGAGCTGTCCTGCGTGCGGGAAAACGTAAATTCATCAAGATAGTCCTGCCATGATACCTGAACAACTTATCAAGCTTCTGCTTAATGCTGCCATCATAGGCATCGTGTTTTACAGCATAATTGTGCATGAATTCAGCCATAGTCTGGCTGCTTACCTGTTGGGGGATGATTCTGCCAAACGGGCCGGCAGACTTACCTTGAACCCGCTGAAACATATTGACTGGTTTGGCACGGTGATATTGCCTCTGTTTTTATATTTTACAGCGGGCTTTGTTTACGGTTATGCCAAACCGGTGCCCTTCAATCCATATAATTTCAGGAATTTCAAGCGTGATTCAGGGCTTACGGGACTTGCCGGACCAGCTTCAAACTTTCTGATCGCAATCGCATTTGCCTTGGTGTATCACCTGCTGGGATACTTGCCGGTAATCCAGTATATCTGCTTTTATGTAGTTTTTTTGAATCTGCTGCTGGGATTTTTCAATCTGATCCCGGTTCCGCCCCTGGATGGCTCAAAAGTTCTGGGAATGGTTCTGACCGACGATGCTTATTACAAATGGACGATGCAGGAACGCAAGGGTATGATCTACCTGTTTGCCATCATCATTATTTCCAACCTGTTGGGCTTGAATCTAATCAGTAACGTTGTTCTGCCCCCTGTAAAAGTGGTGATGGGGCTATTGGGGATGAATTGAACAATTAAGAATTAAGAATTGAGAACCGGTGGAGTAGAACTGATTCTTAATCTTTAATTCTTAATAAAATAAGTCAGGAGAACAAAAATGGATCTCAAGAAACTACAAGCCATGATCGATGAGAATGAAGTGAAGGCTGTTGACCTGAAATACTGCGGTCTGGATGGGAAATGGTATCACATCACTTTCCCTGCCCGCAGGCTGGCAACTGTCTTGCAGCGTGGCATCCCCTTCGACGGATCTTCAATTCCCGGTATGCGCAGTGTGGAAAGTGGTGACATGGTTCTGATGCCGGATTTGGAAACCGCCCACCTTGATCAATTCTTTGAAACCCCAACTTTGAGGATGATTTGCAGCATCTGCGATGCCGACACTCGCATAGGGGTTAAGAAAGACCCTCGCAGCGTGGCTTTGAGGGCTCATGAATATCTGCTGTCAACCGGCATTGCCGATAGTTCCACCTGGATCCCGGAACTGGAATTTCATCTCTTCGACACAGCCCAGTTCAATTCTGATCCCTTCAGCGCTGGCTATAACATCACTTCCGCGCAGTGTAAGGACAGCCTCCCAGACGACAATGAAGACCTCGATGCCCTCAGCCTGCAAGGAGTGAAAGGCTATCACATGGATACCCCCTTCGATCAGTTCTATGAGATTCGCCAAAAGATCGTGGATATGATCGAAGATCAGGAAATCAAGGTTCGTTACCACCATCACGAGGTTGGCATTTCCTCGCAACAGGAGATCGAAACCGAACTTCTGGAATTTCCACGCATCTGCGATGACGTGATGATTATGAAAGATATTATCCGCAGAACCGCTTTGGAATATGGCCTTACAGCCACCTTCATGCCCAAGCCGGTTTACAACCATGCCGGAAACGGAATGCACTTCCATATTATGCTGCATAAGAAAGGTAAAAACGTGTTTTACAAAAAGGGCGGTTATGCCGATCTCAGCAAGGAAGCCATCTGGTTTATTGGCGGAATCCTGAAACACGGACGCGCTCTGGTAGCCTTCACCAATCCCAGTACCAACAGCTTCAAGCGTTTGTTGCCGGGTTTTGAGGCACCTGTAAAGTTATTTTACGGTTTGGCAAATCGCAGTGCTGCCATCCGTATTCCGCGTTATGCCAATACACCTGAAACCAAGCGTTTTGAATTCAGAACCGGCGATGGAACCTGCAATCCTTATTTTGCCATGAGCGCAATCCTGATGGCCGGACTGGATGGGATCAAAAACAAAATTGATCCTGCTAAATACAATCTGGGACCTTTTGATGACAACGTCTATGCCTGGAGTGAGGAAAAGAAGGCCAAGCTGCTTTCGATTCCTGCCGACCTGGCTGAAGCCATGCAGGCTTTACGTGATGATCATGAATTCCTGCTGGCTGGTAATGTGTTTAATGAAGAACTAATCGAAAGCCATATAGCTATGAAACTAAAAGAACACGAGGCCATTTCAGCCCGGCCGCACCCACATGAGATGATGTTATATTACAATCTCTGATGAACTTGGAACGGTAATTGCATCAGTTTTCCATAAAGCTAATTCTTGTTGAGGAAGTCCAATGAAAAGACTATCTATCCTTCTTTTCGCAAGCTTGCTTGTGAGCCTCCTGGTTGCCGGAGTTTCCGGGAACACTGTCGTGTCCTACAATTCTGCATTTGCGGTGGGAGAAAAAGCTCCCTCCTACATGCGGGTGAATTTTACTTTGCCTGAATTTGATATTCAGACAGAGAATTCCGGGAACACCGATTACAGCAGAATTGTCCTGCCAAACACAGGAACCCTGCTTGAACAAGGCATGCCGGAACTACCCACAATTTCTACCTCGATTGCGGTTCCCCACAGAGGGAAAGTCTCAATTGAAGTGGTATCATCTCAGCAAAGGGTAATAAGTGGTTTTCTTCCTTACCCTGTGCAGCAGGGAGCTTCTTTGGATATTCCCAAGAATTTCCTTATCGACAGCGATTATTATCAAAACGGTGGAGTTTATCCCGAAGCAGCGATTGAATACAGCGATCCAATGATCCTGCGTGATTTCCGCATTGTCACTGTGCAAATCAATCCTTTCTCCTACAATGCACAGACCGGCGAACTTATAGTGAGGGACAATATCGAATTCCGTTTGAATTTCGAAAATGCTCCTGGGATAAATGAACTGCTTACCGAGCAAACATCGATCTCCTCGAGCTTTGCCAACATTTATGAGTCAATGATCCTGAATTTTGCTGATTACCGAGATGCCATGATTGCCAATACACCTCCCAGGTATCTAATAATCTACGGTAACAATACTGACACCAATTACTTGGTTGCCCTGAATGAATATGCTCTGTGGAAAAGACAGAAAGGTGCAGACGTGATGATGGCCAGCACGGCTTCAAATGAAGCCGGAAGCAGTACCACCACAATTAAAAACTACATTCAAGCCAAATACGATAATCCTGCTACCCGTCCCGACTTTATTATTTTGATCGGTGATGTCTCCGGAAGTTACACTATTCCTGCATACACTGTTTCCAGTGGCGGTGGGGATTATCCCTATCAGCATCTTGCAGGTAATGATCTCTTAGGAGATTGCTTCCTGGGTCGTATTTCCGTAGAGAACCTATCTCAGCTATCAGTATTACTTAGCAAGATCTATCTTTATGAAAGAGACATCAATCTGGCGACTGCTGACTGGCTGAATGCCATGCTGCTGGTGGGTGACTGGGAGCCTTCAGGCATCTCCACCATGTATATCAACAAATACATCAAGGAACTCAGCCTGCTGACGAACCCCAATTACACCTTTACCGAGCTTTACAGCTCTTCTCCAGCTCCTGCTTCCATGAATGCAGCAATTAACCAGGGAATAGGTATAATGAGTTATCGTGGTTACATCGGGATGAGTAACTGGTCGCCTTCGGAATCCCTATTCAATGGATACATGCTTCCGCATGCGGTTATCATTACTTGCTCAACAGGTAACTACGCCACAGGAACAGGAACCACGGAAGCCTTCATCCGGCTTGGGACAACTGCCGCTCCCAAAGGAGCTGTCACGGCGATTGGAATGAGTACTTCCAGCACACACACCACCTTTAATAACGTGTTGCACGGTGGAATCTTCGACGGTATCTTTGCCCATCACATGAGAACCATGGGTGAAGCCACCCTGCATGGCAAGCTCTATATGAATCAGATTTTCGGTGTTTCTGCACCAAGTAGCGTTCAAAGCTTTACTCACTGGTGCAATTTGATGGGTGATCCCACCATGGAGGTCTTCACAGGCATACCAGGTAGCTTCACAGTAGCTTCCGAAACATCAATTCCCATTGGACTGAGCCTCTATGATGTGGCGGTGGTGGATGATGCTGGCAATCCCGTAGAAGGTGCGGCTGTTGTTTTGAACATGGGTTCGACCATTCTGGCTCGCAACTATACCGGCGCTGATGGAAACACGGTTCTGGTGATACCTTCAGACATAACTGCAGGCACGGCTACCCTTACTGTCAGTATGCACAATTTCAAACCCTCTCAAACTGCCATCCAGGTGGTTGACATTCCTACTTTAGTACCTGCAACTATTGTTATCGATGATGACACGACAGGGGCTTCCAATGGAAACAACAACGGCCTGGCGGGAAGCGGTGAGACCCTGGAAGTGCTTTTCGGTCTACGTAATACCGGAACAGCCACGATCAGTGGAATCAGTGGAACAGTTTCTTCCACCAACCCTTTGATTACCATAGACAATGGCAACCTTAGTTATCCTGCGATTCCCGGTGGGGAAGTGGGAATGAATATAAACCCCATCATTGTGCATATCGCGGCCAGCGCTCCTCATGAAACCCTGCTTCGCTTGCATTTGAATCTTACTGATGGAAGTGCCGTGGCCTACCATGTGTCGGAATTTATCCCTGTGGAAGCTCCCAAGATAGAATATATTTCCTATCTTGTAAGTGATACAAACAATCAACACCTTGATCCCGGAGAAACTGTAAACCTAAGTATCACGGTTAAAAATAATGGCACGGTTGGAGTAAGCGGGGTTAATGCCAGGCTATATACCCTTAACGACCTGGTTGGCGTTACGGACGTGGACGCAGTTTTGGGTGATCTGGCACCGGGAACCCAGGTAAGCACAGGAACAGATAATTTTACATTGCAAGCCAGACCTGAGGTCTTGCCAGGCATGCTGATCCCCTTCCGCCTGAAGCTTTATAACGAAAATGGTTTTGAGCAGTTTGTGGAATTTTCACTCACGGTGGGAGTAGTGACCTCCACCGATCCGCTTGGTCCCGATGCCTATGGCTATGTGATCTATGATTGGACTGATACTGCCTATGCAAACGTAGCGGTTTATGACTGGCATGGAATTTCTCCCTCAGAAGGAGGATTGGGAACTCCTGTTGCCATCACAGACGGTTATACCAGTAGCGATGAAGGCGACCAAGTAGGTGCAGATGCCTTGGAAGTGGTTAATTTGCCTTTCCCCTTCCAGTTCTATGGAGTGCTTTATGATCAGATTACAATCTGCTCGAATGGCTTTATAGCGATGGGCGTAACCGCTAATGCTGAATTCCGCAACTATCGTATTCCTGGCGCCATGGGTCCCAATGCCATGATCGCACCTTTCTGGGATGACCTGGCAACCGTGGCAGGCAGCGGAATCTATACCTGGTTCGACCGCAGCAATCATTCCTTCGTGATTCAGTGGAACAATATGCGCAACGGTAAGAACGGCACTTCGGTGGAAACCTTCCAATGCATTCTTTACGATCAGGCAGCTTATCCAACCAGCTTTGGAGACGGCCCCATCAAATTCCAGTATAATACCTTCAACAACGTGGATTCCCAATCCGGCGGCAACCATGGCAATTTCTGCACCATCGGGATCGAAGACCATACCGGAACCCGCGGGTTGGAATACACCTTCAATAACCAATATCCCACAGCGGCTGCCCAACTGAGCAACTCCAAAGCTCTTTATATAACCAATGCTCCGGTTTATCATGCAGAAGCACATTTGCTGGTGGAAGCCACCTATGTAACCGACGTGAATGGAAACAGTGTTTGCGAACCGGGAGAAACCGTGGAACTGGGTATTAAAATCCAAAACACCGGAAATCTGACTGCCAACAACGTCGTGGGAGAGCTGACCTCAACCAGTCCTTACGTTACGATCAATACCGCCACGTCGGATTATTATCCCATCGAACCTGGCCTTTCGGGCGTAAACCGCACTCCTTACAATATCACCATAGCCCAGAATTGTCCGGATGCGGAAGTCCTTGGCTTTACTCTTAATATCACTTCTGGTGAGAACAGCTGGAGCCGTCAGTTCAGCCTTCAGGTGGCAGCTTCCACTTTGAAGTATTTCAGCCATATCATCGACGATCATCTCAGCAACTTCAATGGTGTAGTCGATACCGGTGAAACGGTGGATTTGATCATCAACCTGCAAAATGAGGCGGCAGTGGATGCGCGTTCAATCCAGGCAACCCTGAGCAGCAGCAATCAACAGTTGATTATCCAGAATCCCATTGTTACCCTTGATAAGATCGCTCCAAACGATATCCTGCAGCTTAAATATACCCTTGATACTTCAGCGGTTGATGCGGGAACAGCTCAAATTCCCCTGCTATTTACAGCTACCTCCTCGAATGGAAGTTCTGCCAGTGCTAATTTCGGGATACTCTACAACAATCCCAATGTCCTGCAGGATTTCGAATTGAACAATGGAAGCTTCGTTTCAGAAACCGGCTGGGCTTGGGGAACCCCAACCCAGGGTGGCGTTACTCCTCCTTCGGGAACCAAGGTTTGGGCTACCAACCTCAGCGGAAATTATCCTACCCTGGTGCAGTATCATCTTTATACACCCCAATATTCGCTGAGCACTAACAGCACCATGCAGTTCAAGCATCTCTTTGCTTTTGAAAACAACTACGACGGTGCAAACGTATCCATTTCCACCAATGGCGGAAATACCTGGACTATCATTCACCCAACTTCCGGTTATAATGGCACCAATCTGAATGGTTTAGGCGGTGAAGCAGGCTGGACGGGATCATCTTCCGGCTGGCTTACTCCCACTTTTAACCTTTCAGCATACAGTGGACAGACCGTGATGTTCCGATTCCGTTTTGGTTCCGACGGAGCCAATGGCAACATTGGCTGGTTCATCGATAATTTCGAGCTTAGCGGAGTAAACCTTAAAAACGGTTATCTGCATGGATTGGTTTTCCCAAGTTCGGGAATGGATCCCTCCCTGGCCAAGGTGTCTTCTGCTCAACGGCTTACCACACATCCGAACAGCGATGGAGAATTCATTCTCTTCCTGCCCAATGGAACGCACACCGTTACGGCGAGTCTGGATTATCATCAATCTTCCACTTTGAATTCACTGGTAATCAATCCTACCACACCAGTTCAATATACTGAGTTTACCTTGATCGATCTGCCAAAACCGCAGGGACTTAGCGTTACCGTGAATAACGATACCGGCGAGTTTAACCTCAGTTGGCAAACTCCTCAGGACACGGTTTTACCGGTAATGGGCTACAAGGTTTATCGCAAGTTCGATACCGATCAGTATTACCTGGTTTCGGAAACCACCAATACCCAATACAGTGAGACTCTTAGTCTGGTTGGTATCTACAAGTTCTACGTTACCGTAAAATACCTGAACGTGGATGGAAGCCCCAGTGATATCGTAAATGTTCCCTTCCCCTACCTATCAAATCCGCAGGAAGAAGTTCCGGGACTGGTAACCAAGCTGGAAAACAACTATCCCAATCCATTCAATCCCAGCACAACGATTGCCTTCTCTCTGGCCAAACCAGGTAGAGCTTCTCTCGTTATTTACAACCTGAAAGGTCAGGTGGTGAACCGACTGGTAAACGGTGACTTAAATGCTGGAATACATCATGCAGTATGGAACGGAAAAGACAGCAACAACCGTAGCGTGGCGTCAGGAATGTATTTCTACCGTCTGGAAAGCGGAGATTACGTAGCAACCCGCAAAATGCTGCTGATGAAATAGCTGAACGTTACCTCATTCCTGCCCCTCCTTTCGCAAGGGAATTCTTTCGCAGGAATGAGGTGCAGAGAAGTGAACATGAAAAGCCCCGAAACAAACGGGGCTTTTCCTTTGTGCGCATATAATATCAGAAGCAAGTCCAATATGAATCAGTCATTGTAAAAAGCTGACTACCCAAAAAAACCTATAGGAAATTAGAGAATATTATTTGCTTTACTGCTGTTTGTGGATTATTATATAATTTAGATAACGACAATAACGCATTGCGTTTTATCAAACTACAAAAATTGGTGGAGTCCAGCTCATGTGGACAAAGCAAAATATAAATCTTGCTTGGAGAAGACTTCCAGAAGTCCTCAATTAACAAAAAAATAGGATTGGATAGATAAACGTATTCAATCCGGAAAAGGTGCAAAATTGGAGAAAAGATGGAAAAAACACCGCATCCCAGGATACTGTCGCTCTACGAAGGTTGCCGACACTTATTTTGCTGTACCAATTTACTGCTGCTGATTGGCATTCTTATCTCACTCGTGCCCTTGGCAGCCAGTGAAACGGATGATATATTAGGACCGGAATCAGGTTACATAGACCTCCGCTGGCGAAGCAATGACAAGATAGTGGCAATAAAGTCCGAATATGAATTCTTTCCGGATAAGCTAAATTACGACTATGGCGAGATAATCAAGGTTACCTATAACATCAGCGTCGATACGGGCTCAAGAGGATATTTACCGAACCGGACTTATTATCTGCTGTCACCTTATGTCACTGGTTATCAAATTTCGGGAAGTGAACCCTTATATTGGAGGATCATGAAATCCGAGATTGACACCTTGGAAGTGATTACTGACGATAAACCTTTAAAAGGAGAGTTTACGTTGCAGTTGGTTCATTACAAAGATAGACCCCAAAAAAAGCAGTTAGGTGATGATAGTTTTATGTATTTCACCCCAATAGATACAACGATTACCAACACTGCCCGTAAAAGCCGTCCACCCGCTTTTAACCTCAAAGTTTATCGAGTTGCGACAACGCAAACAGGAGCTAATGTTCATCAACACAGTTCTGGTAAATTCTATTTTGATCAGCAAGGTGGAATTGCTCTTTCAGGTAAAACACAAAAAAAAAGAACCCAGGAAACCCTACAACGCGGATATTATGCACCATCGACAAAGGATAACACATATTTACCTCCCCAGCCAAATTTTACAGAACTTGCCCAAGGGGGTATCCCAGGTTACCCCATAAAAACGCTTAGAGACACAGTTTTGAAATGGAGGATAAACAATGATGTCCCTCCTGCTATCATAACATCTGTAGGCTTTACAGGAAATCCTTTGGGGTGTTCCGTAGTGATAAATCCAACTAATACCAGCGAATACATCCTTACTACCGGAAACGTAACTGGCAATGTTAGGGTGAGTTTCTCCTACATACTGAATGGAAGCACACATACCGGATATAATGACCACAATATAATTTTATATTATAACTTTCATGGACATATATCCTATAATCATCAAGCCACTTCTGCAGATGCAGAAAGAGAGACATTCATCGGTAGTGTAATTCTCTGGGGTAAGAATCTTGAGGGAGAGCAGTTTAGCATAATCAGCGAACAAAGCATAAACTCGAGTGCCAATGGGTATTTCTGTTTCAATAACATCAGCATACCAATTGTCCAGGTAGGGTTTTATGCCGAATACGATACTGTTCCGATTTTGTATTTTTATAGAAATGAGGATTCTCAAGACATCTACTATAAATATAAAAATGGCGTTGGGTTCCATCATCCAGAATCTACATCCTTATGTGATAATCAACTAAACTTTAATGCCGATTATCGAATTATGCTAACGGAGGGAGAATCCCCTGATAATGTGTTCATTAATGATCTTGATAATGGGATCATTAGGTTCAAAGATTCTATGAGTTGTTGTGCCCTGAACATTGCTTACCAGATGGAGAGGTTAAAGGATTTCTTCGCAAGCCAGTATAGTGTGCAGCTAAACTATCAGACCATGGATTTCGTTGTTCTAGTTGACCGATCTAGGGAAGATGTTGGTAATGCTTACTACCAGAATGGTGGTGGCATTGTAAGTGGACGTTCAGCAATTTCTTATCGTGGAGCAGAAAACTTGCCGGAACTAGTCACAGCATGGAGTAATGCTACTATTCTACATGAGTTAACTCATCTTGTGCATGATAAGTTGAGTGGAATAAATGTTGGAAATACTATAAACTGGGTTTGGGCAGGGCCGGAACTACATGAAGATTTAGAAAACAAGCGCAAAATAGCATACATAGAAGGCATGGCTTTTTATATTCCATGTTTGATACAGAAAGAGACCACTCACATGTTTTGGGATGCGCCAGTAACTCAATTCATGAAATTTATGGTCTATACCGGTCATCAATTAAGTATTAATCAAGTAATAGATATTGAAACAGGTCAAGCTGATAATCAGAACGTATACCCCAGGTTTGATCATTATGCCGGATCTACTGCTTGTATATTATGGGACCTTTCAGATAATCATAATGATACTTCTATTCAGTATAATTACGATGTAATAGACTTCACAAAAAGTGATGTGTTTTCATATATATCTTATAATAGCTCAAGTGGCTGTCCGCAAATACTATGCCAATTTTTGAATAGAATGTGGACTTCAAACTTGATGAGCAACCAAGAGATAAAGAACAAATTCAGACTGTTGTGTGAGAATCGTGATATACCTGCTTCGGATTATAATCTCTACAAGCTTAGTGTTGGCAATGACGGGTTATACGGTAGCATCTCAGAAGCTATAGCAGCTTCTTGTGATGGAGATGTTATTGTAATAGAACCTGGATTATATGGTGAATCATTGTGTCTTGAAAAATCTATTACTCTCGAAGGTGATACGACAAATGCAAACGATGTAGTGGTTGAAGGGTTATTAACCATAGATAATGATCAAAGCATAGCCATTAAAAATATCAGTTTTACAAATCCTGTGGGTAACGGTATTGAGGTGTGTAATTCTTTTGTAGATTTCGAAAATGTAAATATAGAAACCTGTGACTGATCGGGGCTGCGTTGCTCAAATCCAGAGAAATTAAGAATAATCTCGAGCAGAATAATAAACAACGCTGGAAATGGGTTAGAATCCAGCGAAACACTAAACCAACCGATCGTAGATTGGGGCATCGTAAAAGGAAGCTTAATAGCCGATAACGAAATATATGGTGTAAAAACATGGACACCTCTCTCTTTTAATAATTGTACAATCAGCGGTAATCAATACGGTATCAACGACTTAAATCACACTTTAATAAACACCATTCTTTACGGAAACGATTATAACGTCTCAGCCCAATCAACAGAACCAATTATATCTTATAGTTGTATTGGAGGTGGCTATCCCGGCACTGGCAATATTGACGCTAATCCAGCTTTTACAAATTATGCCGAAGGAGACTACAGCTTGATTTGGGATGAATGTGGCCCAAGTCCCTGCATAGACAGCGGATTTTCTGGATTGAGTGGCGATGATACTGATCCTGACGGAACAGTAAAAGATATGGGTTGTTTCTATTATAGCCATTCAGTGGCTACTTATGAATATGAGGTTGTACCGTCTGAAAAGAAAATATTCTGGCAATGCTTTCCAGTGATAGATGATGTTTCATGTCCCAATGGAGAGTATTGGGGTGAATTGGGCTATCTTTTCTGCAATCATACTACGCTTCCCAATCCTCAACTTCGAAATGTGGATTGGTATTATGATGGGGTGCAGGGGCGTATGGAATATTCAGGTCAGTGGATTAACAAAGATCATAGAGTTAGTTCTATTCAGGGATATAAGTTATATTTTGAAGACGTGCCAGCAATCGACCAAATCAATGTGCGTGGATTCAGAACCGATCCTCTGACAACGCCAACAGCAATGAAAGTGTTTTGTGGAGGTCAGAGGCAGGAGAACTGGATTGGCTACTATTTGCAGGACACCCAGAATGCGTGGCAAGCTTTATCGAAACAAATACCTAATGACCCAGACAACAGGACATATCTTGACTATATATATCAGATAAAGGCACAAAAATGGGGAGCTATCAGACTGAAACCAACACTTGGAAGCCCCTGGATACTTGAACAAGGTGATTATACCTTATCTGAAGGTAACATGTTAGTGCTGGAACTTATTGAGGGTGCACCTGAAGAGTTTTTCTGGAACCCTGCGATGGCTGTAGCACCAGTGGAAAGATCTGAACCACAAAGCTTTGTCTATGAAGAAAAACTGGACTATACTCAGTGCTATGTCCAGCTTGATCCTACTGATCTGCCTACTGAAATTGGTTTATACATTGATGATGTTTGCTTAGGTGCAGCAGTTGTGGAGGACTCGTTAGTGCAGGTGAATCTATATTTAGATGATGTTAGAGGTGATGGGCGTCTGGAAGTTGTATTCTACTACGAGAACAAAGGTCGTTCACTAAGAAATGAGTATAGAGTTTTTAATATTGATAGGATGATTTTTGAAAGCAAAGAACTTTTTCTTTCTGATATTGGGGATTTTGCTTACATCTCATTTGCAGGCAATAATGGATTAGTTCCTTTGGTTACAACTCTGGATCAGAATTATCCCAATCCATTCAATCCCAGCACAACGATTGCCTTCTCTCTGGCCAAACCAG
>CAZNGW010000004.1:0-46497 GCA_964572925.1 uncultured Candidatus Cloacimonas sp.
TCCAGTTTGCGCACTTTACGATCAGATCGTCATAGCCGTCTCCGTTGAAGTCCATCGCTACCACTGATGCGCCATACCAGCTTCCAATAAACTCGCCTTCCAAGGTTGCCATCAAGTCCATGTGGTTCACCCCTGTCAAAGGATAGGGCAAACAAGCTTCTGCGATAAGCAGCAGACAAATGTAAAAGTATTTCATGTCTTTATCCTGTTAAGAAGAATTATGTTCGAGCGGTTTCAATCTATGGCAAATCTGGATATCCGAGGATAATATCATATTTAGATATGGTTGATATGTCCTGAATAAAAACAAGATAAACTCAACTATGATATTGTGTCAACCAGATATTCTGCAAAATGTTACTTGACAGTTAAAGCCTGGCCATCAAGCTAAGCAATTATGAGAGCTAGAATGCATTCTCAATTTCCCAGGTGATAGCAGAGAGGAGTATTAGGCAATATATTGGAGATTAAAGGTAAGTATGAAGAAGAAAGTCACACTTGTTCTGGGCGGGGGTTCTGCCTTGGGACTGGCACATATTGGTGCGCTTGAAGTTCTGGAGAAGCACTTTGAGATCAAGGGAATAATTGGAACCAGCATGGGTGCGATCATAGGCGCACTCTATTCGTTGGGAATCAGCCCTGCCGGGATTTTGGATATTGCTCTCAGGAACAGCAATGCCCGGGTATTTTCGCCACTTAATCTTGATCGTAAAATCCAGGGTGTGTTTGATGGTAAGTATCTGTTGAAATTGTTCAGCGAATGGACCATGAACCGAGAAATCGAAAACAGCAGCCTTCCTTTTCTGGCTTGTGCCTATGATTTGATTGGGCGCAGAAGCGTTATTTTTAACAAAGGCAAATATGCCCTTGCGCTCAGGGCTACCTCTTCCTTGCCCTTGGTTTTCGCCCCTTTTGCCTGGCAAGGCCATCTTTTTGTGGATGGGGGAATAGAGCATCCGTTGCCCCTGGCTTTTACCGGTCTGCTTGATTCAGAGTTGGTTATTGCTGTGAATGTTCTACCCTTTGTGGAAGAAAAGGCCATGTTTATCCAGGAATTGCCTGGCAAGTCCAAAACCACTCACAGGGTAGGCAGGATAGAGGTGGTTACCCAGGCAGTGTTTCAGAACCAGGCTTATCTGGCCATGCGTGACATCAATACCTATGCTCCAGATATAGTGATAGATGCCGCAATGCCGGAAGGCCGTCCTTTTGCCTTTCACAAAGCCAGGGATTTCTACGAATATGGGCTGAAACAAACCGAGAACACTTTGAGGAATTATCGAGAACCAAGCTTTATGAGACACATGCGCCGTCACTACAGATATCTGGTTAGCCGAAAAACAGGCCTTCCCTCAGCATAGCCTAAGATATTTCTTGACGGAAATGCAAGGCTGGAAAATAATAGTTCCTGTAAATAGAGATAACCATACAGGCAAAAGTGACCTGCCCCAATAGTGTCTGGTAACCGGAGAATCTCAGGTAACCAAAAAATCCCAAACAATAACGCAAGTGAGGAGTTTTTCATGAATGAAATCATCAAAATCCTGTCCGGGATTGATGGTGGTGTCGTCTTGGATGCGGCTACCGGCAGAGGTGAGTTTATCACAGTGTTGAAACAGCACCTGAAATCCTTCAGCCAGATAATCGGTGTGGATTCCTCTGAACGTAGCGTAAGCTATGCGGAAAAGGTATTCCCGGAAAACGATGTGGAAATCTACAGGATGAATCTGGAAGAGCTGCATTTTGAAGATGATTATTTTGATACGGTCTGTATCTCAAACTCACTGCATCATCTGGAAAACATGGAAAAAGTGCTCCAGGAGCTATTCCGGGTTTTGAAACCCAAAGGATTGATGCTGATCTCTGAGATGTATTGCGATGGCGAACAGACACCAGCTCAGGAAACGCATATCCTGATGCATCACTGGATTGCTGAGGTGGACAGACAAACCGGTCTTTACCACAATAGCACCTATACCAGATCAGAACTGGAAAACATAGCCGGGAAACTGCCTTTGAAAGATATTGTGATAAAGGACTTCTATGTTCCGGTCGACAATCCCAGTAAAAACTGCGAATCACTGATCCGCAATTGCAAAGACACCATCAAACGTCTGGAAAGCATTCCCGAAAGTGAAGCCCTGATCGAAACCGGGAAAATGATGCTGAACCGGATATCCGAAATTGGCTGTGCAAGCGCCAGCCGATTAGTGATTACCGGCCGAAAACCTAAAAAGAAACAAGCCCCCAATCCTGCTTAACGCAAATAAACATAAGGAGATAAAATGCTGATAGAAGACGATCTGTTTAGTCTGAATCAAATTCAACTTAATAAAATAGCCAAAAAAATAGGAATCCCCGGTTACACACAACTAAAAGGTACCGAACTGATCTTCAAGATGCTGGAATTCCAGGCTGCCCAGGAAGGTTTGGCCTTCGTTACCGGCTGCCTGGAAATCATGGAAGACGGCTTTGGTTTTCTCCGTTTTCCCCAGAACAACTACAATCCCGGCCGGGATGATGTTTATGTATCACTAACCCAGATCAGGCGTTTTGGACTAAAAACCGGACACATGATCAGCGGACCGGTTCGCAGCCCGAAGGAAGGCGAAAAATATTATGCCCTGTTACGCGTGGAATCCGTAAACTATATGGCTCCCACATGTATGCAGGATTTGAGGACCTTTGATGAGCTTACGCCTTATTATCCCACGGAAAGGTTAAATCTGGAATTCGATCCAGGAAACTTCAGTACTCGTATCATCAACCTTTTCACTCCAATTGGCAAGGGGCAGCGCGGTTTGATTGTTGCAGCACCCCGCACTGGCAAAACAACACTACTGCAGGATACGGCCAATGCGATTCTCAGCAATCACCCCGAAGTCTATCTGATAGTGCTGCTTGTGGATGAGCGTCCTGAAGAAGTAACAGAAATGAAAAAGATACTCAAGCCTGGAAATCGCGAAGTGATCAGTTCCACCTTCGATGAATCGCCCAAGAATCACTCAGCAGTTAGTGAAATGGTGCTGGAAAAAGCCAAACGCATGGTTGAACTCGGCCAGGATGTGGTGATCGTATTGGATAGCATCACCCGTCTTGCCCGTGCCTATAATAACATCACACCTTCCAGCGGGAAAGTTCTATCCGGGGGTATAGATGCCAATGGCTTGATCAAACCGAAGAAGTTCTTTGGCGCTGCCCGAAAAACTGAAGAAGCAGGCAGCCTTACCATTATTGCAACTGCCTTGATCGATACTGGCAGCAAGATGGATCAGGTTATCTTCGAAGAATTCAAAGGTACCGGAAATATGGAACTTGTGCTGGATCGCTCGATTAGCGACATGCGCCTCTATCCTGCCATTGATCTTGTGAAGAGCGGTACCCGCAGAGAAGAACTGCTGCTCACTAAAAACGAAATGAACCGCATGTACGTGCTTAGAAAATATCTTAAGACCATATCTCCAATTCAAGGCATCGAAACCCTGCGGAAGAAAATGCAGACCACCGAAACTAATTATGATCTGTTGAACTCCATGAGCAATTGATGCCCTTTCGAACGCGTTTTAGCCCTGTCTATATTGCGCTTATCCTGACCCTTGCCGTCGCACCGCTGTATTCGGTTCTTCGCAAAGATTTCGGCGAACTGGACAGGCTGTTTGCAACCGGTAAACTGGACGAACTTTCGGAAGAACTAAGCAGTCTGAAACCTGCTAACGATGATGAACGTGCAGCTCTGGGGTATTATAATGCAATGCTGAAGATCAAAGCGGCAGACTTTTTGAAAGCTCATCAAAACGTTGTGCAGCAGTTTCCCTCCAGTCCCCATGCCCAGAAAAGCCTTTTGGAAATAGGCAAAACACTTTTACTGGAACGCGAACTTGGCGAAGCCCAAACCACTTTTCGTAAGATTGTGTCCTCGGAGTTGATGGAAAGATTCTATTGGCTTGCTCTATGTGCCTGGTGGCAGGATGATTATCAGGCTGCCATCGACAATGCTGAGAATTATCTGCGGTTGGATCCATCGGGTGAATATACTGAGAATACCCATTATCTGATAGCAAATAGTTATCTAAATCAAAACAAGGCTTATAGCGCCATCACTACACTGGGAAAGCTCCAAAAACTGAAACTGCCAGAACTTGATGAGCAGTATCTCTATTACCGGCTTGGATATGCCTATGAGAAATCGGACAAATTGGTTGATGCCATATCCGCCTATCAAAAAGGCTATGAAATGGATAAATATTCACAGGTAGCCTACCTGATCGAAGATCGTCTGTTTGAACTCAGAGCTCGCAGCCGCAATATTGATATCAGCTTTTTGTATCCCTATTCTCTGCTTCAAATCGCTTTGGAATCAGAAGATCAGGTCTCTGCTGACACCACACAGATTAAGCCCGAAAACCCGGCTTATCAACCGCCTGTATTGAATCCCCCCTCCCTGCCTACTCCGGGAACCCAGAACAATCATAATGCACCCGTGAAGTTGAAAAGCAAACCTGCAGAAGGGTACTGGCTTCAGGCTGGAAGATTCAGCCTGGAAGCCAATGCCAATAAACTGGTGGTCAATATCCGGCTCCTAAATCTCCCAGCAGCCTATTATGAAGACATCCAGGGCGGAAAAAAAAGCTGGGTGGTAGTATGTGGATCATTTACCGATAAAGCGTCTGCCGAGAACGCTAAACAAAGCCTGGCAGAGCAGAAGATTAATTCTTTCATTACCTTCTATTAATAGAGATTGGATCACAAAGTGGAAGATGCCCGGCTAACTCCCATGCTACGGCAGTTTTTCGAGGTAAAAGAAAAACATCCAGAGAAACTTATCCTTTTCAGGATGGGCGATTTTTATGAGACTTTTTTTGACGATGCCCACACTGCGTCCAGGATTTTGAATATTACCCTCACCACTCGCAACAAAAACGACGATAATCCTGTTCCCCTGGCAGGCTTTCCCTATCATGCGCTGAATAACTATCTTGATAAATTGATCAAAGCCGGCCTGAAAGTGGCAATCTGTGAACAAACCGAAGATCCCAAGAAAGCGGTTGGTCTGGTGAAACGTGAAGTTACCGAGATCATTACTCCTGGTGCAGTTCTGGATTCAGGTTTACTCGAGGGTAACGCCAATGTCTTTTTAGCTTCACTTTATTACCTGGATCCAAATAAAAAGATCGGACTGGCTTTTCTGGACATTTCAACGGGTGAGTTTATATTTACCGAACTTAGCCCCGCTGACCTCGTTAATGAGTTACAGCGTCTCCATCCCGCAGAACTGATCGTTGACAGCCCCGCCTCGGAAAGCCATATCAAAGCACTGAACCTGGAAGCGGTTCCGACCATCACGATCTTTGATTCCTGGGTTTTTCAGGCTTCAGAAGCGCAAGCAGTCCTGAAGAAACATTTCAAAGTGAACAGCCTGGAACCATATGATGCCCACAATAAATCTCTGGGTGCCACTGCCGCTGGCGCTGCTTTGGCCTATGTGCAATCGCTCTACAGTTCGCCATTAAACCATATCAGCTCTTTGCGATACTATTCACTCTCCCAATACATGCAGCTTGACGAGATCAGCCGTCGCAATCTTGAATTGCTGAGATCCCTACGCTACAGCAGCAGACATGGCAGCCTGATCTCTGTGATAGATACCACTATGACACCCATGGGATCACGTTTGCTTCAGCAATGGTTGCTCCATCCCCTGCTTAGTCTGGAGCAGATTAATGCCCGTCAGGATATGATCGCTTCCTTCCTGAGCAGATCGGCTTATCTGAAAGAGTTAAGGGCTGAACTTAAGGAGATCGGCGATATAACCAGAGTCGTCTCACGTTTGGGTTCGCTGAGGATTAACCCCAGGGAACTCTTAGCCCTAAATTCTTATCTGCTATCTGCAGAAAACCTCCAAATCAGGCTATCCGGATTTTCCGAGCCATTGTTTGAATCCTGGATAGTTAAGATGGGCAGTTTCGAAGATCTTAGCGAACTGATTTCCACTGCACTCAGGGAAAATCCACCCCTAAACATAACTGAAGGCGGAATTTTCGCCAAGGGCTATCACCCCGATCTGGATGAATTGCTCGATCTGGTGCATGATGGTAAAAGTTGGATTGCCAGGCTGGAAGAGGATGAACGAAGCAAAACCGGAATATCAAGTCTGAAAGTAGGCTATAACAGGGTTTTTGGTTACTACATCGAGGTAAGTTCACTCAATAAGAGCAAGGTTCCGGATTACTATACGCCAAAGCAAACCCTTGCCAATTCAGAGCGCTATATTTCTCCCAGGTTGAAGGAATTTGAAGCCAAAGTGCTTTCTGCCGAAGAAAAGATCAAGAACCTCGAATATGAGCTTTTCAAAGATTTCCGCCAAAAGCTTGCCAGAGAACTGCTACGTCTGCAAACCCTCAGCGATGCAGTGGCAGAAGTGGATGTATTTGCTTCCCTAGCTTTTCTGGCCTGGCAAAATGGCTATACCAGACCGGTTTTTACAGAGAACCGGGAACTGCATATTGAGGAGGGACGTCATCCTGTAATCGAGAAATTAATGGAGAGCGATAAATTCATTCCGAATGATACAAGACTTGATTATCCCGAAACCTGCATCGCCCTGATCACCGGACCCAACATGGCTGGAAAATCAACCTATCTCCGGCAAGTGGGTTTGCTGGTTATCCTCGCTCAAGTGGGTTCGTATGTACCAGCCCAAAGAATGTCCTTACCTCTTTTTGACCGGGTCTTTACCAGAGTTGGCGCATCTGATAATCTAGCCCAGGGGCAAAGTACTTTCCTGGTCGAAATGATCGAAACCGCCAATATCCTGAATTCTGCCACACCACAGTCGCTAATCCTGTTGGATGAGATCGGCAGGGGAACTTCCACCTTCGATGGCCTTAGTCTGGCTTGGGCAATAATCGAGCATATATACAAAACCAAACATGCCCTTACACTTTTTGCAACGCACTATCACGAACTAACCGAATTGGAAAACATCTATCCGGAAATAAAAAACTACAACGTAGCTGTGAAACAGTGGAATGACGAGATGATTTTCATCCGCAAGATTGAACGTGGGGGTGCGGATCAAAGCTATGGCATCCAGGTTGCCAGGCTTGCAGGAGTACCGGACAAGGTGATCCGGCGTGCTAAAGAAATTCTAAAAAACCTGGAAGAGCATGAAATCAGCCCGCAAGGTTTAACAGCTTCCATCCGACGTCGTCTTACCCGCGAAATACCCCAAATAGATATCTTTGAAGTTCTGGCTGACAAAGCCACAGAAAACGATCCTGTTCTCCAGGAAATTAAAGACCTGGAACTGGAAAAAATATCCCCCATTGAGGCTTGGCAATTCTTGCTTGCAATTCAGAAACGCTTGATAGGAGATCAGTAATGACTGATTATTCCCTTTTTTACCCCGCTTTAGCAATACGCAGAGCGTCACTGTCGATTTTATCCTTATTGGCAATGCTTGCAATAGTATCCTGTGCAGTTCCCCTGAACGACACAGCAGGAAAGATCAACGGTAAAACCATTACCAAGGATGAGTTCTATAGTTCATACCGTGGTCATTATGCCATGTTCAGTTACCAAAACGGGCGCAGTCCTGATTCAGAAGAGAAGATCAAGCTATTCAACGAAACCTGGAAAAACATCTCACGTGCCGTTATTCTGAAAGATTACTTCCGCAAATACAAGATTGCTGCCAGCTCCAAGGAGGTTCTGGATACTCTGTCCACAAATATCCCGGCGCATATTTTAGCTTCTCCCCGGTTTCAGGTGAATGGGATATTTGACAGAAAGTCCTACCTGCAGTCATTGACCACTGACCGCCCTGAAAATCTTTCTGCCCTGCGCAAACAATACCAGGAATATCTGATTCCTATCCAGAAGCTAAAGATCCAATTGATTGAAAATGAGCTAATCAGTTCCGAAGACAGCAAAAGATGTGCACAGATCCTATCAGGTAGTGCCGACCTGGAATTGCATCTATTCGATGCGGCAAATCTGAATATCAGGATAAGTGAAAGCGAAATAGCCAATTACTATCAGACAAACCTGGCATCTTATCGCCTGCAGCCATACTTGAAACTGAACTATTGCAAGATAGAGGTAATTCCCGATGAAACAGACCAGAAGAACTCTCAAGCCATCGCCGACAGTATCAGGTTGTTACTTGAAAAAGGATATTCGGCTGAAGAACTGGCTGGAACCTCTTCAGAAGCCAATATCAGCTATATTGATCATGGCTACGAGAAAACCGTAGAGCTACCTGAAAATATCGCTGCAATTCTTGCTTCATTACAAGACGGTCAGACCAGTGCTCCGCAAGCCAGGGACAAAGGATGGATAATCTATCAGAAAGTGCAAAGCACCAAAACCCTCACCCTTTACCGCAGTATCTATGTGCAAAGCTATCCTCGTAGCAGCAGTCTGATCGCTCCGGAAACCCATGCCAGAAGAGTTATGAATCTGGCTTTGAATGTCGGTCTGGAAAGCGCTGCTGATGAATTCAACCTTGAGCTATATAGAATTTCTCCCCAGAATCCCGATAGCATAGCCTTGCCTGCGTCAGATTTGGCCAAAACAATCAGAAAGATGAAAACTGCACCTACAGGTTCTATCCTTGAACCCGTATATTCAGCAGAACTCTCAGCCTGGGTAATATTTGAAGTGGCTGAAAACCAAACCCGTGATTACCTTCCCCTCAGTGATGCGTCTGCTTCCATAAAAGATATCCTGGCCGAAAAACTGAAACTTGGCTATAACGAAAAGCGGGTTAAAGCCTGGCTCGCAAATCCGCAATCAGCAGAAAGCGATTCGGTGATCACCCTGAAAGACATAAACTACTATAGCTCTGTTCCTGGTTTACCGCTAAGCCGACTGTTTTTCCTGGCCGTTTCTGCACATCTGAAAAGGAAGGATGCCGTTTTAGTAGCGCAGGGTGAGCAGATCATCGTTCCCATCGTAAAAAGTTGGAAAGCCGGTCAAAAAAAAGCCAGTCTCCAGGAAATTCAGGCTGCGTATGCTGCTTCATTGAATCCTGATTGGTTTGATAAGTGGCTGGATGAAAGGCTTAAGCAAGCAAAGCTGATAAAATACATTAATCCATGATGGTTAATATGCTGAATAAGCATAATATATACATGCTGGAGGCCCTGCATGAGGCTGAATTGGCCTTAGCTGAGAACGAAGTTCCGATTGGAGCTGTCCTGGTTTTCCAGGATCAGATTGTAGCCCGTGATCACAATCGCACCAAGCAATTGGCCAGTCCTTTGGCGCATGCTGAAAAACTGATCATTGACAAAATAATAGCTTCCAAAGCTGTGTATCTCTATGAATACACACTCTACGTAACCTTGGAGCCTTGCCTGATGTGTGCGGGGATGCTTATCTGGAGCCGAATCGGAACAGTGGTTTTTGGAGCCGGCGATCCCAAGGCCGGAGTAGTGGGTTCGATATATAATGTCTTCCGGGACAAGAGTTTTAATCACCATCCTGAAGTAATATCCGGGATCATGGAAAGCAGATGTTCAGAACTGCTTTCCGGGTTCTTCAAAAATAAACGATAGTGTGGAGAGTTGCCGGAGCGGTTGAACGGGACGGTCTCGAAAACCGTTGTATCTTTACGGGTACCCAGGGTTCGAATCCCTGACTCTCCGCCACTTGATTTTAACCATGAATTACAACGCCTATTTAACCGCAGATGCAGCGTTCCCGTTGATCACCAACGGCAAACTACGCAGCGAGATACTTATTTACAATCTGGATGCCAGTGCAACGGAACGACTCCTGAAAACCTTTGCCGAAATCAGTGGCAAGGAGCTAACCCCAAGTAGCATTATCAGCGAACTTTCCGGCGGGCAAAAGGTTCTCTTGATGGCACTTCTGGCTCTATTCTGTCCTGCTCCAGCCATCCGGTTCATCAATCTCATGCCGGCTTTGGATATGCTGCGTCGCCAGGCTTTGGGAGAGTTGATCGACAGCAGCCCCAAAGAAATCATCCTGGAGGAAAAGCCTTGCTGACCATAGCTTCCGGGAGCTATCAATGCTGGCCGGGATTCAGCCTGCAAATCGAGCAGGATCTAATGCTAATGACGGGTGAAATTATCTATCTGGCAGGTGCCAACGGGAGTGGGAAAAGCAGTTTTTTGAAGCAGGTCTTGCTTCCTAAGCTGAAAACACAGCCCAATGACTTTTACACCCTCTATCTTGAGCAGTTCTTTCACCTTCAGGCCTATGTGGTAAGGGCACAGGCAGCCTTGATGCATCCCCAGCGAAAGCTGCAAAATTCCTTTGATTGCCTTGCCTATCTCCTGGATGATCTGTCTCTGGCTCAGCAGAAAGTTCGCAGGCCGGTTTTTGTGCTGGCCGACGAAAGCCGAAATCTCTTGGCTTTATCAAGTTTCCTGCAAAACTCGGGTTTTGACTATTGCCTTATTTACAGTATCCATGGGGAAAATCCTCTTTCCCTGCAATACCGAAGCCTGCAATTTGAATCCCTGAATACCAAAGTGAGCATAATCAGATGAAACCCCTAGCCAGAATCATCCTCGCTGTATTCTCGATTATCCTGTTCTTCGTGTTATTTTGCATTGTCTGGCTGGAACATACCTCCGTTCAGGCTTTAGCGCTGGGTTTGGTTGTTTTTGCCGGGGTGATCAATTTCGGCTTCAGGAGAATGTGGAAAATAATCCTCAATCTTAGCCCCTTTATCCTGCTACTGGCTTTCGTTTATTTACTGTTAAGCATTTTCAGCTTTGGTCACCCTTCTGGGTACTGGATTCATTATGGTCTTACCCGCAGCTTTGTATTGGCCAGCTCTTTGATATTCATGCAGTTAGTGATATCCCGACTTAGGTTGGACGACTTTCTTGATTTCCCTTTGAGCATTCATAAACAGAAGTATATTGTCTTGGGTATATATTTATACGAAATTGCAATTACCGCCTATCATGAACTTAGTGAATTAAGCACCTACATTGCTTCCAACCAGCTTGGCGACCGCAGATTGAAAACTCTGTTCCGGATACGTCTGGCAATAGTATTGGGATTGATTACTTATATTATTAATGAAGCCACCCTCAAAGGGGAAATGCTCGACGAAAGAATCAGGCTTTGCCATGGCATTATCCCTGCGGGCAGCTCAGCAACTCATAGGAGAAAAGGAGAATGAAGATGAAATGGTATCTGGTAGTAGGACTTACGGTTTTGACAATGGTAGTTACTCTTTTTGTCCGGATTCCTGTCCCCGGGGGAGGTTATTTTAATATGGGTGACGTGCTGATCGTGTTTACAGGGCTTTTTGCTGGTTGGCGCATTGGCTTGATTGCCGGAGGAATCGGTTCAGCTTTGGCAGATTTAATCGGTTTTCCGGTTTTTGCCCCCATAACTCTTATCGTAAAAGGACTGGAAGGCCTGATCTGCGGCTTGGGCAAACCCGGAAGGAAAGCAGACAGCTTTATCTTTCCCGCTTTGGGAGTTCTGTTCATGGTGGCTGGTTACTTCCTGGGAACCTGGCTGTTTCCTAATCTTGGAAAAGTGGTGGCTCTAACCGACTTTCCTGTAAACCTGATTCAGGCTACGGTCGGTTATTTGGGTGGAAGAGCGCTGTTCGGGGCATATACGAGGATTACCTCATGAGCTATCATGTGATTACGGCTTAAGCCCTGACAGATTTCCCTTGCAGAGTTAAGGTAATTCCAGGGTTTTTTGAACGATAGGATTTATAAATAGGTGAAGAGGATACACCATGAAAACGGTTGAGGAATTCAAGGCATATCTGAACAACAAAGAAAAAGGCTCAAATTGGACAAGCCTGACAGAAAGCTTTCTGCCGGATTATCTCCACGGTTTTTCCAATGCCGATGATGCTTTGTCTTTTGGACGCAGATTCTCGGAAGAGCATATTGCCAGAGCTGAAGATTCTCTGCATAAAATAATCCTGCTTCATTGGTATCACGATTTCAATGGGGACAAGGCACTGTCCACCTATTTTGTCACCCTTTTGGGGACTCTGGACGTATTGGACAATCAGCAGGGCAGACTGGAAAAGATATTTGGCAGAGAAAAATCCGAACTGGTTTTTCAAGGTTTGGTTTTTCCCGTTTTGGGTGAAGATCTGTGCCGTTATCCCAGCAGCATTTCCCGGTATCTGAATAAAATGAGCGAAGTGCTTACTCATGCAGAATGCAAGACTGTATTAGCCGGGAATCATCATGGAATTGATGTTTCAGGCTTTGCCCATGAGAAGGAACTTTTTCTTGCGGCATCCGATTTGCCTACTTACCTTCGTGAAAAACATGCCAGGCTGGTAAATACTCTCCAGGAGCATTGCGACAGTGGAAAGCTCTGGTTTGAGCAGCATATCACTCAGGAAGTGGTGGACTACGTGCAGGAACACCAGGAAATCCAGACAGGTATATTGGAAGGGAACAGACTGATCGTGATGAAGATACCATATAATCCGTCAGCATGGCTGAGCGAAACTGATCCTCTCAAAAAACGTTACTTTGCCTGCCATTGTCCCTTTGTGCGTGCATCCATTCCCGGTGGTGAAAAAATCAATTCCATCTGGTGTTATTGCAGTGGCGGTTTTACCAAACTGTTGATGGATTATCTATATGAGCGGGAACTGGAGGTCGAATTGCTCGATTCGGCTTTGGACGAAGCTGAAAACTGCCGGTTTGCGATACAACTGCCTTAGAATTTTGAATTGAAAGATAATCAACAATATATGTAATGCATTGGGATTAAAAGGGATGTGCTATACCCAGTTTGATCCGATACTTGACAAAATGGCCACATAAATATGATGGGCGACAAAGCAAAGACTACAGAGGATAAGATGTTACACACACTTGAGCTAAGCTCCTACATCAAACCAGAAAGAGTTATATCCCTTCATACTGCAGACAAACAGCAAGTGATCGACAGGCTTATAGAGCTTCTTGCCCTGGATCCGGTAGTGCACGACAAAGAACTGATGAAACAAGCCATCTGGCTAAGGGAAAAGCAGTTAAGTACCGGGATAGGAGAAGGGATTGCCATACCGCATGCGAGGACGAAAGCCGTGTCTGATTTTGCAGTTGCTCTGGCCAGGATTGAAACAGGAGTCGAATATAATGCCCTGGATGCAAAACCTGTGCATCTGGTTTTTATGATCGTAGCCAGCGACACTCAGGATAAAACCTACATCAAGTTGCTTTCACGCTTGATGTTGCGAATGAAAAACACAGAACTTGTCCAGCAATTGATTTTGGCAAAAGATGCTGAAGAGCTATTCAGGATTCTGGTGGAAACCAGATAATGCAGCATATTCACATCCTCGCTTTTCTGGGAGCAAGTCTGTTGCTCTCCATGTTAACCGGACGTGGTGCTACCTTGATCAAGGTCCCGTTAATCATTGGCTATATAATAGCAGGAGCTATTCTTGGTCCGGCAATCATCGGTTTTGTCAGTGATCAGCAAATCCATTCTCTTGCCTTTATAAATACCCTAACTCTTTCCCTGATCGGATTCAACGTTGGAAGTGAATTGCGGTTCAAGGAACTGCGCAAGATGGGCAGAAGCATAATGATCATCACTGTGTTTGAAGCCACTGTTGCTTTTCTGATCACAGGGATTGCCACGGCAGCGGCATTAAGAAGCATACCCATGGGAATCATCTATGGCGCATTGGCTTGTGCCACAGCCCCAGCGGGAACCATTGACGTGATCAGACAATATCAGGCTAAGGGTGAGCTTACTTCAACCCTGTTTGCAGTGATGGGGTTAGATGACATATATGCTCTGATTTTGTATTCGTTGGGAATCCCGTTGGCGGGGATTATGCTGGGTTCACATGAGGTCAGCGTTTCAGTTGCCCTTTGGGGAGCCTTGAGGGATATAGGTTTGGAACTTGGGTTTGGGGCAGCCTTTGGTTATCTGCTGGTATATTTGGGCAGATTTATCCACGAGCAGTCTCTCTTCCTGATCTATTCTCTGGGTGCGCTCTTTGTAATGTGCTCATTGGCATTGGTTTATAATATATCGCCAATCCTGTTAACCATGAGCGCAGCAATCGTTATGACCAACCGTAATGGGCTGATAACCCGCAGACTTTCCCAGTCATTAACCCAATGGTCACCGCCGGTGTATTTGATGTTCTTTGTCTTGCTGGGTTCAAGATTGGATTTTGGGATAATAGCTTCCTATTCACTTCTGATTATTGCTTACATAGTTTTCAGGACTCTGGGAAAATTCGGAGGTGCTTTTTATGGTTCCAAGCTGGCTGGAGCATCGCCCAAAGTTCAGAATTATCTCGGTTTCACTTTGCTTTCGCAAGCCGGGGTGGCAATAGGTCTCAGCTTGGGAGCGGCAAATATCCTCTCGTCAATGAAGATGGAACTGCAAGCCAAACAGGTGATTAGCGTTATGACAGCTTCCACTTTTTTGATCATGCTGATTGGGCCGGTATTGGTGAAATATGGTCTTTCCAAAGCTGGAGAATTACACGTTAAAGATTGAAGGAGAAGATAATGATGTATATGGTGCTTCATCTCTACAGCGACAAATATCTGGATGATATCCTGCTGGCTCTATCGGAAGCCGGGGTTTCAGACACTTTGGTGCTGAATGGAGAAACCCTCGGAAAGAAGATGCTTTATGACATTCCCCTGTTTGCCTCCTTCAAGGATTCTCCGGGAATCGTGCAAAGCTACGGTAGCGTGATCATGGGCCAGGCTGAAAAAGAGGAAATTGCCTTTGCCCTGGAGGAACTGAAAAATTCTGGCCTTGATCTGCAAAAAAAAGGTCTGATCAAGGTATATCTGCTGCCTGTCAGTGAGGTGATCGAATAGGCCAGTCCCTCCACCCTTGCTTTTCCCTCTCTCGCCACTGCAGTTCCACCCGCATTCCGGCCAGAGCTTTCCCGGAACCCTCCCGGATCGCCATCCGGGTGGGTTCCGGGAGGGTTCCCGGTGGCATAGGGGTGGCATCGCAGTGAGGAGAGAGTAGAGCAGAAGGCAGGGTAGTTTACCACAGACATGCGATCAATCAGTTTGCCTGAAGCGTTCCAGCACTTATTATATCATGTAAGTAAAGATGAGGTTAAGGTCATGATAAAGGTTTTAGATGAAAAGAGTTTCGAACAGACGATCGCCAAGGGGAAAGTAATGGTGGATTTTTGGGCATCCTGGTGCGGGCCATGCACCACTTTGGCTCCCACCATTGAAGAAGTTGCCAGGGAAGTGGACGATGTGGTGATCGGTAAAGTGGATGTGGATGAATATCCGGAATTGGCTGGCAAACATGGGGTTATGAGCATCCCAACTCTGATGTTTTTCAAGGATGGCAAACTGATAGATTCGTCTGTGGGGGTGGTTTCGAAATCCATTATAATGAAGAAACTGGAAAGACTGGCCGAATAGGCCAAGATATTTCTTGTCAGTTACTGGCCTGCCTGAAAATATGTCCTCTTGGGAAATGAACGTCGCAAGAGGAAAGATAAGTGCCCGATAAAAAGCTAATTAACAGCATAGAATACAGCAGTTTCAGGATTTGGTTGGCTGGGTTCAGGCTGTTGCCTGAATATTGCGCAAAGCGTTTGCTGATTGCACTTTTCCTGTGGATTGGATATGGATTTGGAATCCGCAGGCAGGTAGCCCTGAAACAGCTGAAGGCTGTGTATCCCTCCAAACCTGAATCTGAAAGACGTTCCATCCTCAAAAAGCTCTATCGGAGCATGGCACTTATGGTTTACGAGGTATACCTGACATCGGACGACAAACTTTTCTCAACTTCTCAAATCAAGGGCCGTGAGAATGTGGATGCAGCGCTTTCCCAAGGTCGGGGAGCAATTCTGGCAACAGCCCACTTTGGAAATTGGGAAGCTGCCAGAATTCTACCCAAAGCCGGAATTCCCCTCAGCGTGATAACCAAAACCCAGAGAAACAGAAAATTCGATGCATTCACGAATGCCATCAGGGAACGATGTGGAGTAAAAACGATTGATATGTCCAGAGGTCTGAGGGATGTGGTTCATCAGTTGAAGGAAGGCCGGCTGGTTGCGATTCTGATGGATCAGTCTGCCGGTGCGCATGGACTGATGATGGATTTTCTGGGATTTCCTGCCTCGCATTGGAAGGGCGTAGCCAAGCTGTCACTCCGCTACAGAGTTCCCATCGTTCCCGGTTTTGCCCGTCGGGATGAGGATGACAGGATAGTCTTTGAATTCTATCCCCCCATCCTGCATGAGGAACTGGAGGATAGGGAAGAGCACTATCCGCAGATTCTTAAAGAATTGAACAGCATCATCGAAGCCCAGATAAACCAATGGCCTGATCAATGGTTCTGGGTTCATAAACGCTGGAAACACGGCTATGATATGCTATCGAACTAATGCACCCGAAAAGCCAACGGAGCTGTAAATGTATATAGATCACCGATATGAAGTTTTGGAGAGCCTGGGCTCGGGTTCCTGGGCAAACGTTTTTAAGGTAAGGGATATTCGCACAGCCAATCTCTACACCCTGAAGCTTTTTCAATACCTTTCCTCGGAGGATTTGTATTCTCATTTCAGCGCAGAGGAAATGCACCATATTACCAAGATCGAGCATCCCAACCTGAGCCATGTGGTAGACTATGGCCATGTTGGCGATCATGTGTATTTCATCAGCGACTACTTTGACGGTAAAACTCTTGCCAATTTCCGGTTTAGTAAAACCAAGCTGAACCAGATTTTCGATATAGCAGTTCAGACCTGCTATGCCTTGCATGCCCTGCATACCCAGAACATCCTGCACAAAGACTTAAAGCTGGAAAATGTGCTATACCGGATGGAAGGTAAGGCAGTGGTGCTAAGGCTGATTGACTACGGTTTTTCTAAGGTGGATACAACCCAGGATACCCAGATGGTTTCAGGTTCATTACCCTATCTGGCCCCCGAAATATATATGGGCAAACCTGCCAGCCGGGCCAGTGATTTCTATGCTTTGGGAGTAATCCTTTACCGTCTCACTACCGGCAGTTTCCCTTTCAGTGTGGATCAGATAAATGCACTCATCACTGGCGGACACCAGTATTTCATTCCTAATTTTCCCAGTGAGCTGAATAAAGATATCCCTCAAGAACTGGAAAAGTTCATTCTGCGTCTGCTGGAACGTAATCCCGACAATCGTTTTGGCAGCAGCGAAGAGATCATTAAATATATCAACCGCATCCATCACACCGAATATCCATTTTCTGCTTCCTGGTCGATGATCAACACGCTACGGTTCAATAGCTATATCGTTCGTGAAAAATACTCGCACCAACTGCTGGACTATATTCCCGCCGTCGAAAACAGCAATGGGAAGATAATCTCAGTTATGGGCGGGGACGGGCTTGGCAAAGATAACATAATGTCCCTGTTCCGTTATCATCTTTTGGGCGGGCAATACTTTATCTTCGATTATAGCTGTTCCAAGACCGATCATGAGGCTTTTTTCGCCCTGATCAAGGAATATGTTCAGTCCCTAAGCCCCAAAGATATTGAACAATACGAAAGCCTGCGCCTGATCTCGGAAAAATTCCGGCGCTACCTGTTCAATTCTGAACAGGAGGCCAAGAATGTAAGCCAGACCAGCAGTGAACTGAAGATTGACTTTGAATCGGTGAAGAGCCTGCTGATAGACCTGTCCTCCAATAAACCGATCATCTTCATTATCCGCAATTTTCAGCATGTTCACCGGCACACAGTTGATTTTATTAACTATATTTCACCCTATCTGGTTAAACACAGGATTCTGGTTACCCTTACCTGCAACGATTTTAACAAGATTAACCAGATAGAACATACCATTCTGCTCAATATTCCCAATCTCACTCTGGATGAGAGCAAGAGCTATGTTAATCACTTGATCTCCTTCCTGGGTGACAAACAGGGATCCCTAAGTTCGCTGCCGACCGGATTTTTGGACAGCATGTATGAAAGATCGGCAGGTAATCCGCATTTTATCAGAGAAATCCTGATCGATCTGATCCAGCATAGAAAGCTAAACTATGAAACAGCCCCGCAGGTTCCCGAAAGTTTGGGTGATTACCAACTTCCAGCCAGACTGGTGCATTCGATTTTTTCGCGGATGAGCCACTTGACCAGGCAAAACTACAATTATTTACAAAAGCTTAGTGTAGTTCAAACACCTTTGACCCGGGAACTAATCTTGTCTTTGTTAAAGATAAGTGATCAGGAACTTTATGGACTGCTGAACGACAGCACTTATAACGAGATTCTCTGTAAAAGGGGAAAACTATATTTCTTCAATTTTCCAGAAGCTAAGCAGCGTCTTTTCGAAGAGTGCTCCGTTAATGTCCATGTTCAAGTATCCAAACGTGTTCTGAAATATTACGCCGGAAAAGCGATAAACGACGATGAGACATGCCGGGGATTGATCGAGAATTCATATCTGGCCCAGGATCTGCGTTCTGCCCGTAAATACTATTACATTTTATATGAGATTGTAAACAGAGAAAATGATCAGGAAAAGGCATATGAGGCAATCCTGAATGTTCTAAAACTGGATTTTAATCCCGGGACTGAGACACCGCTTAAAGATATTATCAAGGATATCTATCTCTTTCAGGAAAAAACAGAGATTACGGGGTTGTTTGAGAATGCTGGATTTGTGCTGGAAGAAATTGGTGCCATCCCGGATATATTCGAAAAATACTTCCTGTTGGGCACAATCAGCATGCTGGCCGAGAATCTGGCAGAAGCATTGGAACTTTTTCAAAAAGCGGAAAAACTAACTCATACCGGGAGACAACAGCTGTTGGTATGGCTATACTATGCTTCTCTGTACACAAAGCTGGACCAGCAAAAAATGAAGTTCTACGTGGACATGGCCTTGGAACAGGATATGCCATTGGATCTGAAGATAGCTTTCACCGACCGTTTGGCAGTGTACTTTTCGATTACCAAAGACCTGGACAGGGCTATTAAAACAATAGAGGACTTTCTGGTGCAGCTACCGCCAGAACATGATACAAAGGTGATGATTCGTTTGGCAGCGATGCATAATGACCTGGGAGTTTTTTACAGTGATCTCAAGAACATAGAAGAAGCCGATGAACACCTGAATATTGCGCTTAGCATCTGGAAACGCTATAACATTAACCGTTACTTGGGATTAATATATAACAATATCTCCGACCTTTACCTGAAACAGGGTATCACGGTTCTATCAGAGCATTATTCAGAGCTTGGGTACCGACATGCCACGGCACTGAATCTGACTATGACCAAAGCTCTGGCCCTGCTGAATCAGGGAGAAGCCAAGATTAAAATGGGTGATTTCGTTACTGCCGAACAGAAACTTCTGGAATGCGAAAACCTGGTGTTGTCCAAAGGCAGTACCAATTATCTTCAATCCGTGAAACGCAATCTTGCCCTGGCAAAAAGCAAAATCAAGGGTTTCGGGCATTATTTCCGCTTTATCGAAGAAAATGAACCGGAGTTGATTGAAGGCCATATCAGAGAGATTAATCCATTGGTGAAAACATATTTCTATTACTTGAATGAAATGGGGAACGCACGCAAGCTGAAACGCCTGGTAAGCAAGAATGTGCAAATCAACTACAAGCATATTCATGAGGAGGAGTTCTATCATAATGTGCTGTCTCTGATTGCGATTTCTGAAAAAGACTATGAAACGGCTTTGAACGAATTGCGTCTGGCCATGCGACATGCTGGTGAGATAAACAACAACTATGCAATAGCGGTATTCTATGTTCTGCAAATTCAATGTTATTATGGACTTCAGGAGCTCAACCGAGCCAGAGAATTGATCGACATAGCCTTGCCGATCATTAAAGAAAACCGTTACCGGTATTGGCAATGCCAGCTCGAGATTCTATCCATTAAGCTTGATCTACTGACCGAAGATATTCCTCTGAGAAGCATTCTACGCCGGGTTGATCAATGCATGCTGGTATGGCAGGAATATGAATATTATCAGCTCTATGTGGAATTGCTACAAATCAAGATTCAGATTCTGGTCGAGCTTAAACAGGATGAACAGGCTACTGAAGTTTATGGCAGTTACCAAGATTATCTTGAAAATATCACGCAAGACATCAGCCCTGACGACAAGCAAAATTATCTGAGCATCAACCTCTATTTCCAGAAAAGTATTCGCAAGTTCGATCTGATCCCCATCGCTTCACGTGCCAAAGATCTAAGGCAAAAATGGAATGAACTTCTCTATAACATAGCCAATGTGAACAATATCGACCGGATCAAATTCCTAATCGAAAAAGGCTTGAATCAGGTGATCGCTCCCTGGCAATTCAAGCTGATGCGCTATTCCGACCGAATCACAAATTATACCTGTTTCCAAAGCTATAATGCTGATAAAGACAGCTTGATAAGTGTTGAGTTGATGCCATTTGTGGAAAGGTCAATCAGGATTGATAACCTGGTCTTGCTAACCGACAATGGGCAACATGTAATGATTGTTCCCCTGATGAGCGGAACCAAAAAGATCGGCTTCCTGATGCTGTCCGATAAGGGAGAATTGCCGTTTACCAAGCAGGAAATCGGCATCATGCGCAATGTGAAGCAACATCTTTCGGCATTAATGGTCAGGATCCAGGACTATGGGCAAATCACCCAAAGAATCGAGAAAATGAACCAGCTGATGAAGATCACCCATGAACTGATGCGGATCGTGGATATAAATGATCTGGAACACGAGATCGTTTCAGCCTGCATAGATTTTACCAACTGCTCAAGGGGATTTCTGATCAAAAAGGACAGCGATGGAAACAATATCTATCGGGTTCAGTTGGGTGCTGCCAAAGAGTTGCTGGCAACGGTTTCGGGTGTCAGTAAAACGGTGTTGAGCCTAAGCCAGAACTCAGGTGATCCAGTAAGCACTTACAATGCAATAGACGATAACCGTTTCAAGAGCGCGATCAGCGTTCAGGACTATGTGCTGCATACAATTTTCTGCGCCCCTCTGGTAGTGGATAACAGCATCTTTGGGTATATCTATCTGGATAATATGGACGACAACTCACGGGAAATGTATTTAAATCCTGAAATTATAAAACTCCTGATGGAACAGATCTCCATAGCGCTCAAGAACGCATTGCTATATGAGAATCTACTAAAAAAGAACAGCGAACTAAACACCTTTGAAATGCTAAAAGATGAGTTTATGGCAATCGTATCCCATGAATTGAATACTCCTCTTACCACTTTGCAAGGATACGTATCAAGGCTAAAACGCAATCTCTACGCTGATGAGGAAGAACGTAAAGAGATTTTCGGCAAGATCGAGTCCTCGGTGAAGAAACTGATTCTTACTACTAATGATATCACCACAATGAATAACTATAACCTGAAGAAAAGCCTGGCAATGTCATTGCTGCCAGTGGATGAGATTCTCGAATTGATCCAACAGGAAGTAGAGATTCTGTCCCGCAAACGCAGGATGTTTATTAAAGTAGAGATCGAGAAAGACCTTCCAAAAGTGAAAGCAAACTGGGAAGCCTTGCATCTGATGATCTACAACCTGGTTTTGAACGCCATCAGATTTACCAACGACTTTGGGACAGTAATCATCGGAGCACGCCGTTCTGCTTTCCAACAGGAAAAGATAGATGGTAAGGAGAGCATAGTAATCTATGTTCAGGATAACGGAATCGGAATCCCAGAATATCAGCTTAAAAACGTATTTCGCAAGTTCTATGAGTTAAATGAGATATATGCTCATAAATCCGGTACCATCGAATACCGCAGTAGCGGATTGGGATTGGGTCTGGCCACATCAAAGAGGATAGCTGAATTGCATGGTGGCAATATCTGGATTAAGAGCAAAGAGAATGAAGGCACTACGGTGTTTGTAACCTTACCCCAAAAAACATCCAAGTAGGTGTAGAATACTATGCGAGTCAGATGGAATCTCGTTTTTGCCTTGCTGGTTTCAGCAGGTATACTAATAGCAATAAATCCCGGAATTACCGACCCCAAAATGGCTGGAAGCAATGCTGAAGTTTATGCTTATCGATATATCGTTGAGTTATATGATATAGGCGATACCAGGAATCTGGCAAACGAGATATCCCAGTTTATGGCACGTTATCCTGATTCAGCTTATAAAAATTATGTTCGATATATAGAAGCCAATCTGGCTTTGGAGAACTTTGAACCCGAGAAAGCTCAGGAAATATACAAAAGTCTGATGAAAGAGAATATCAGTCAGGATATCTTGGGAGAATTGCTGCTTAATTATGCGTTAAGCCTGGCACAAACCTCTGATTATGCTGGCGCAATGCACCTTTTGCAACGCATAGACAGCGAGATTGCCGATTCAGAGCTAATGGAACTCGCAAATCTCCAACGAGCCGATATTTATTTTAACACCGGGCAGTATTATTCAGCTGAGCGAGCATACAAACAGGCAATATTGGCCTTTCCCGACCGTGAAGAGATTACCTTTTCGCTCTATTCTTGCTATATAAAACTTGGAAGAGATGACAAAGCACTTGAACTACTCCACGCTCAACCAGCCGATTCTCCTGCCTATTCAGCCTATTTACAACTCTGGTTGGGTTATCTGTTAACCAACGAACGCTACCAGGATTTTGATGCATTCGTAGCCAATAATGACCTCCATACAGTGGAAGATCAACCGGCTATAATTGATTTGAAGATAAAAAGGGCAATTCGGAAAAATGATTTCCTGACTGCCGAAGCTGAACTGCAGAAAGTAAGAGATTTGAAACCTCAGTTCACCTTATATCAAGCCTTGATCGAATTGAACCGGGGCAACGAAGCATATGCAGACTCTCTCTTGAAATCCCTGGTGGCATCAGCTATCCCAGAAGTAGCAGTTCCTGCATATCTGGAAAGGCTGAAGATACTCTACAAATATGAACCGCTCTCTGCGATTGTGCAACTTAACAATTATCTGAAGGAAAACCACAGTGAGATAATGAAAGCAGAGATATATTACACTCTGGCGTATTTCTGTTTTCATAAGGAAGACTATCCCGAAGCATTAAAACAACTTAGTATGGCAAAGCGTTATGAAGCAGGCCGAGACCTAAGCTCAAGGATAGATATCCTCACTGCAGAAGCATGGTTTGCTACAGGCCGCAGCGACATGGCAAGCGATGCCTTCAATCGTTACCTGAATCTTTATCCCGATGGTGCAGCTCGTGATCGAGCCTGGTTCTATCTTGGTTACATCGATTTTGTTGCCAGGGATTATTCCCAGGCCAAACCAAATTTTACTGAACTGGTGGATAAGTATCCAGATTCAATTTATCTGAATGATTCCTACTACTACCTTGCTGAGATGGATTTTTATCTGGCAAATTACAATCTTGCTTTAACCAGTTATCTGCAACTGGTGGCGAGGGATACGAATAATTCTGCTGCCAGACTCAGGATAGCTCAAATCTATTACTACCTGTCCGATTACGACAAAACTGGTCAGTATCTGGCAGATCTTCAGCCCAGTTATGAAGTGTGCATCCTCAAGGGCAATATGTTGCTGGCTAAGAAGGAATATTCATCTGCACTTGACCAATTTCTGCTGGCTGAAAGTTTTTCAAATGAACGGCTCAGGAAGGCTGAAGCTCAAAGTTACCGGGCCTTGTGCTTATATCAAATGAAGCGTTTCAAAGAGGCATCGGCTTTGTACCTGCAACTTTCTGGCGAGAAAGAAAGCCCCGACACGTACCTTTTTTTATCGGCAAAGTCTGCCTATGCAGCCAGAGACTACCATCAGGCGTTGGAACTATATGATAATTTCATCAATCAATATCCTGAATCAGGACATTTTTTATCAGCCCTGGACGGGATTGCCAATGCATACTACAATATGGGTAATTTTGAAAAGGCAGTTAATGATTGGACTAGCATTCTATCTAGATTTCGCAATAAAACCGAGTTTACCGATTCAGAACTATCCGTAATCAAAGATGCGCTCCTGGGCATAGAACTTGGCATGAAACGGATAAACGACATAAGCATGACAAGTGAGTTGATTGCTTTACCGGAAACCTTTGGCAGCCAGTTCATCCGTTTTGAATTGAACTACATCCTGGTGAAGCTGTATGCCGATAATAACATGTGGGCTGATCTAATAGATGCCGCAGAAAAGGTTCGCAGTGAATTTCCCGATTTCGTTAATGAAGATATCCAGATGCTTACCGCGACGGGTCTGATTAGCCTAAATCGATATTCCGAGGCTGATACCTTGCTGGCAGGATTATACGAAAAAACCACCAGCAATGAGGTTCTGATGAAGTGGGTGGAACTGGAGATGCTTACCGGTAACTATAGCGCTGCCCTGGATAAGCTAAGAGCCTCATTTGCGACAAGCCCCAAAGCAGACACCTGGTTTAAAATGCTGGAATGCTCCCAAGGGACGGAATATGCCTACTTTGACGAGATCTGGGAGCAGGGAACCGATTATCGAGAAACTTATCCCCAGAGCTATCTTATCAGGCTTGAACAATTGCTGAGTACAGAGCGTTTTGACGAAACGCTCCAAACAGCCGAATATATCTTGAATAACAGCATCTCGACCTATGACCATGCCACAGCTTTCCTCGTGATGGGCAGGATAGATTTTCTCAGAGAACAGTATCTGAATGCCATAGCCACGCTTAAACGTGTGATCCTCTTATTCCCTGAGTACAAGGATGTCCGGGCTCAGGCAATCAATTTCACTATTCAAGCCCAAGTCCTTACAGGCGCAGTTACGGAAGCTGAAATGACCTTGAATCAATATCTTGACGACTTAAGCCCCGAAGTGGTGAATGAACTTTCCGGCATGATCGAGGGGGCAAAATGAAAAAGGTTTGTTTTTGGGTTGCGTTACAACTGCTTGCGATTTTTCTAAGTGCTCAAACTCAGACATTACCTGATTTAAGGATAAGTGGCGAATCAGGGATCAAAGCACATTTGTACAAGCGTTCATTATTGTTTTCACCAATGTTTGATATCAGCGACAGTCTGCCTGTCTTTATTCCCAACGGACTCCCCAACCAGGAAGGCAAGCTTCAGAAGAAACAACTTCAACACCGCAGCTATCTGCAACTTGAAGGCAATTCAGAGGTTGGAGCAAACAGCTTTTTAAGCCTTTACCCAAAGGTTCAAGCTATTAATGGTATAACACACCATCTGCAACTCAGCATCCCCGATGAAAACCGCACCAGCTTTCGCAATGACCTTTTCCTGGGGATTCAGCCAGCTGAAGAACTTCCTTTGGCGTTCAAGCTTTCCTTCCATTCAGCTAAAACCACCCACTTCAATACGGGCAATCTGGACATAAGCCTTGCTCATTACCGGAAAATGCTTCAGATCGGCAAAACCTCGATTAACGATCTGGGGCTACAGTTCGGTTTTAACCGTTTGGCTCAAGAAAACCAGAGTTTTGATTTCGATCGCTCATATTTGGACTATTACCTGGCTACAAGGCTGCAAAGCGGGTGGCTGGACACAAAACTAAAACTTATCGGCCAGGCAGGGGAAGCAGCCATCCAGGTGGCACCGTCATTGAAGTGGAACCCCGAAGGGATTGATAATCTACGCTTTCATGTATTGGCAGATGCATACAACTTTGTTCCCAGCCTGGAGTTTCATTACCGTGATCCCCTTACAGGGGGTGCTGTGTTCACTTTGGCAAATTTACCCGAAGTGGAAGGTAACAGCTTTTCTTCGCTATTAGGCACAAATCCCTGGCAAGCCTTCAGTGATGGCCACAAGTTACAGAAAACGCCTTTGAATCTATTGTCTTCCTTGGAGTTCGTTTTCCCCAGGAGCAGAAATTTCAGCCTTAGTCGATTGAATTTTTCCAATCTTCTCAAATATGACATCAATGCTCCCCTGCCTCGATCAGGGATTAATCCAGGAGTGGCAGAGCTAAAATTCACCGATACCTTTTCCAATGTGGCTGAAGCGGAGGGATTGTTTCGTATGGAAAGCTTTATCCTGCGCCAAAGGATCAGCGTGGACCTTGCATATCTGCCCCGGGAGTCTATGTATCGGGCACCCTACAGGCCTATCTTGAAGGTTGATTCTCGTTTCAGCTATCCATATCGAAACTGGCTATTCAGCACAGCCATCCTGCAGAACTACTTCAGTAAAGACCATCTGAACAACAATCTTCCCGAAGCGGTAATCGTTAATCTTGCAGCAGAATATCATCGGGAAAATTCAGCTATCTATGCCCTGATCGAAAACTTCTTGAATCAGAAGCAGTGGATATTCTCAGAATTACCTGCTACTGGGATAACAGCTTTTGTGGGGATGAAACACAGGTTTTAAAACAGGATGCTGAGCATGAAATCGTGTAAAAAATGACGGAGCAAAAAAGACACATGGATTCATACTTTGATAAACTAAGAGGAATCATCCTTGAAGCGCTCTTTGGAAAATACCTCGGCATCCAGGTGTTCTTTGCTCCGATCACAATGTTCTATCTGATCGAAAGCGAGAGCATAATGATGGCAGGAACCAGTTTATTAGGGTTTCGCATCCATTTCTTTCCACTATTCATCTTTCTGGTTATGCTAAGCTTCATGGTTTTTATGCTCGTTAAACTCAAGCTCCTTCATAAAGGCACGAAGGCAGACTATCTGGAAGCTGTGATCGAGTTAAATATCAGCATGCTGGCACTAGTGATCATTGCCCTCATTGTATATGCAGTGGCTGGCTTTCTGGCTTATTTTTATGGAATAAAAGAGACACTTAAGCACTCCATGTATATGCTATTCAAGATCTACACTGCTGTTCTAATCCTGCATCACTATCTGCTAAGTGTGTGGTTGGCACCTTTTTATCAGAAGCATTATGGACGTAAGCGGGCTATGAACCTATTCAAAGCCTGGGCGAGAAAGCATAAAATGATGCTTATCCGCTATTCAATTCTTCTTATTCTAATAGTTTTTGCTTCCACCAGGATATATCTAATGTTGATCCATTATGTCTTTGTTCCTGTTTTCACCGGAATAGAAGACTATACCGGATTCGACCTCAGGCTTAGTTTATTCAGATTCTTTGCTCTTAAGGACGTTTTTTTGAATGTAGCTGTCTGTCTGGTTGCGTTCATGGGGTCAAACCTGCTATTCTCTCCTGTTGTGTGGACTATTGAATATCTGATCAACAGATTCATTCCCTTAAAGTATATCAGTGGGATTAACAATGCCAAAGCAGCGCAGTAAAAAAACCCGTAAGATTAAACGCCGGATGAAACAGGATAACCTTGGAATCTTCCTGGTATTTGGATTTCTGGGTTTGGTTGCCTTGTGGATTCTGGCCAAGGATCCTCTTCCAGCAAGCAAGTTTGTCGGTCAATCTGAAGAAAGCTCTCAGATCGCTAAGCCAGAAAAGAAGGTTCCCAAAAAGAAGAGAAAAAATGCGAGTACTGATGTTCAGGCTATGTCCGAGGTAAAGACAAAAAAACTAAACCCCATAGAAACCAAGGATACTAACGAAGATCTGGAAAGCAATATTTTTGCTACTTTGGATAAGCTTGGAGTTCCGCGTAGTTACTGTCAGCGCCACAAGAAATCAAACTTGATCAGCTTTTCTGTTCCCATCGACAGGTCGGTAATGGATCTCACTTATGCAAACATGATCTTCAAAGGTGAACTCGAGAGGCTGGGAGGAGTTTTTGTAAAGGGAACCGACACCTCAGGAAAACAGAGTTTACTTTTCAGGTCAAGGCTGAAACCTCTTGATTATCAGGTTAATCTCTATTATGATAACAAGCTATATGCAAAGAAAAGCAATCCCCGGACCATAGCAATCGTGGTGGATGATTTCGGATCGATTGGCGGGGAACTGCTGGACGGTTTCTTCGAGCTTGATCGCAGTGTCTGTTTTGCCATTTTTCCTGATGAGCCAAACAGCATCATTACCATGCAGCGTGCCAAGGATCAGGGACGTACTTCCATCATCCATGTTCCGATGGAACCGATTGGTTATCCAAGCGTTAATCCTGGGAAGAACGCCATATTGGTTCAATATGGCGAAGCACAAATAGAGAAGCTGATCTCCCGTTTCATCCATGAGTTGCCTGATTGCGAAGGGATTAATAACCACATGGGCAGTCTGGCCACAACAGACGAAGATGTGATGCGGGCGGTGATGAATGCCTTGAAGAAATATAATAAGTTCTTTCTGGACAGCAGAACTTCTAACGTCTCGGTGGGATATTCAACGGCACAGAAAGCTCATTTGCGCTCTTTCCGTAATGATCTGTTTCTGGATTCGCCCAACATAAGCCAAAGCACCATGGATGCGAAGCTTACCCAGATCATAGAGCTTTCAGCTACCAAAAACAATATAATCGCCATCACACACTGCCACAACAATGAAAAACTGGATTACCTGAAACGATTTATCAGCCGTTTAAAAGCGGCAGGATTCACTTTGGTGCCGGTTACCGAGATCGGAAAGTATAATGTTCCGGAATTATTGTAAGAGGTTCAAATGAGTTTTATATCCGCTGTGTTGCTTGGAATACTGCAAGGCTTGACTGAGTTTATACCTGTCAGCAGTTCAGGGCATCTTGTGTTGATCCAGCATTTCTTCAAATTAGGTGATGATCAGCAGATCGCTTTTGAGGTTTTTCTACATCTGGGAACCCTGTTGGCGGTTCTGGTATATTTCAGAAACACCCTGTGGGATCTGCTGAAGTCACTATTCAACTGGAAGAACACCGTGAACCGTGAGATTCATCGAAAAAATCGAAATTTGGTTGCCTATCTGATTATGTCTACTTTTATCACAGGATTGGTTTACTACATTTTCGGCGATGTTTTCAAAAAAACCTATGAGATGCCTTCTTTGGTGGCGATTTTACTCCTGGCCACAGGTGCCATGGTTTTTCTTTCCGATTATTTCCGTGAGTCAGGTATTCCCGCCTCAAACATGGGTAATCTAAGGGCGATGTTGATTGGTTTGGGGCAGGGTATGGCAATTTTACCGGGTATCTCACGAAGTGGCACCACCCTGACATTTTCACTTGCAACTGGAATGAAAAGACAGGATGCTGCACATTATTCATTTTTGCTCAGCATTCCGGCCATTCTGGCTGCCAATCTCAGCGAATTTAAGCAACTCGTAGATCTGGACACAGCGTTACTGGTGAATTATCTGGTCGGTTTTATCTTTGCTTTTCTGGCTGGATATCTGGTGATCGCATTTCTGATCCGCTTGATCGTATCTAACCGGCTGAAGTTCTTCGCCTTCTATTGTTGGGCGGCAGGACTGGTTTCCTTGGTTTTAATATATTTGGGGCTATGACCGAGCTTTCCCTTTCAGCACTGGACTTTTCCCCGGCTCAGGTAAAACTGGGTAAATCATATTTGCTTTTAGGGACGGATTCCTATCTGGCTGACAGAGTTTTGGACACACTAAGGTCAACCCTGAAAGAACGTGATAATGCCGAGACGATAGTTGTTTATGGGGATGAGATAAAAAGCGCTGAACTGAACGAACATCTGGACACTTTTACGGTTTTTGCATCCGCCAAATTGGTGATCATCAAAAACCTCGAGAAATGGGACAAACAAATGCTGGATACTCTGCATGAGTATTTTCGGGGTCCTTCTGAAATTCAAAGCGTAGCTCTTGTCGTAAGCAAGATCGACAAACGAACCAGTGTTTGGAAACAGATTTGTAGCGTTGCCCTGGAGATTAATTGCGAACCGCCACGATATGGAGGTGCGATTCGTGCCTGGCTGGATAAAAGTTTACTCAAGATTAATAAAACTATGAGTTCTCAGGCCAAGGATGAATTCCTGAACCGCATTGAACTTGATTACTACAACGCTGCGAACGAACTCACCAAGCTCGATCTGCTTTCCGGATCATCCAGGATTATAACAGAGAATGACGTGCTTAAAAGCCTGGGAACTTCACGCTTGGGAACCCTGACCGATTTTCATAAAGCTTTGGGAAGGAAGCAATACAAATCTTCCCTGGAAGCCATGAACAAGATGCTTTTCGCGGAATGGGAACCCTTGCAGGTGCTGTTTCAGTTAAATAAATTCGTGATGATCGTTTGGAAAATCAATTTACTCCGGAAAGCTCATCTTACGGATCAGGAGATTAGCTTGAAGCACCTGAACGATGTATTTCAGAGCCAGCGCAAGGACTTTTTGGATTCAGCCCGTAATTATTCCCTGGCTTCTCTGGAAAAGATCTTGGGTATCCTTCTGGAGACAGATACCCAATTCAAACTTAGTGTGGCAGATCCATCTATTCTGCTTACCAATTGCCTATTGCAAATGCTTGAGGCTTGATGCGTAAAACTGGAATATTGCTTCATATCAGTTCCTTGCCCGGTGATTATGGAATAGGAGATTTTGGCCCAATGGCTTATCGGTTTGCTGATTATCTGATTAGCAGCGGACACAATATCTGGCAAATCCTGCCAATAAACCATTGCGGCTATGGAAACTCACCCTATAATCCACTTTCTGCCTTTGCCCTCAATCCCTTGTTGATTTCACCTGAGTTACTGTATCAAAGTGGCTTGATTAACCGGTATGAACTTCAGGCTGCTAGAGTGCCTTCCGGGAGCGAAGTGATATATGAATTGGTTGCTAAAACCAAAGAAAAACTGCTATACAGTGCTTCCGAAAACTGGTTGATGCACAATGACCCTGAAGCCTATCTGGAGTTGTTTGGTACTGATCTGAAACCATATCTGGCTTTTCTGGCTCTTTGCAGGATTTATGGGGACAGTGCCTGGAACGGTTGGAATCGTGAGCACTTGCATTACAGTGAGGAACTTTTCCGGGATCTTTATCGCAAATTTGCCAGACACATGAATGTCTGGATCGCAGGACAGGCGATCCTGAAGGAGCAAATCCACAGCTTCAAGGCCTATCTGGATGAACTTGGACTTATCCTGGTGGGGGATATGCCCTTATATCTGTCTTACGAAAGTGCCGAAGTATGGGCATATCAGCATTTGTTTGATTTGGACGAGGAGGGGAGAAGGTTGCATTTTGCAGGAGTTCCGCCCGATGCCTTTGCTGCAGAAGGCCAGCTCTGGGGTAACCCGATCTACAATTGGGCAGCAATGGAAAAAGAAGGATTTTCACTGTTTCATAGCCGGATCGGCCAAGCGCTTGAATATCTGGATATTTTGCGGTTGGATCATTTTATCGGGTATGTGAACTACTGGCAAGTGGATTGCGAGAGGGATGCCGAAGGTAAGCCCTCTTCGCCGAAAGATGCCCGCCAGGGAAAGTGGATCGATGCCCAGCCCCATGAGTTTTTCAGCGGTTTGGTGAATAAATTTGGAAAGCAACGATTTTTAGCGGAAGATTTGGGTATTCTCACCGAAAAAGTCTGTCAGGTGCGGGACAGCTTTGGATTTCCCGGGATGATCGTGTTGCAGTTCTGTTTTGAGGAAAGCGTCCCGGAGGTATTGAATTATCCTGCTGACCGCTGGCTGTATACCTGCACTCATGATAATGCCACCACAAAAGGCTGGTTCGATGCACTCTCTCCAGATTCATCAAGCTATCAGAACCTGTATGAATATTGTCGTAGAAACAGGCTGAGAGACTGTCACACCGCTTTGAATTCCGAAAACATTCACATCGTTATGCGTCATATCGCATTGTCGACTCCCTGCCTGAAGGTTATTATTCCCATGCAGGACATCCTTGGCTTAGACAATTCTGCACGAATGAATATCCCTGGAACCGCCTTGGGCAATTGGCAATGGCGGATGACAGAACTAACTGATGAGCATTGATCCTTGATAATCTGTCGACTATTCAGAAAGCAGAGCTATTTTCCAGATTTACGCCAGGAATTACAGAAACAAAATAAGGACATCGCAGGTAAAACAGCGTATGGATCCCACCTTGACCCGTATTGGATGAATGAAGATGTGAAGCTTTAGGAGGTATCCGGAATTGTTGATTATTATAGGCAATTTCAGGGAATCGAGCTGCACTTTGTGCTTGACTGATACTTATGATAATGGAATTATGGATTGTTCACTGCGTAGAAAGCAAGCAGAGATTACGAAGATCAAGTTAATAAATAAATAGACAAGGAGAAACACAATGGACGCTTTGATGCTGCTGGGTGATGAAGCCTTGGCTCAGGGTGCGCTTGATGCTGGAATATCCGGTTTTTATGCCTATCCTGGAACACCTTCCACCGAAATCATGGAATACGCTCAGCGTGTAAAACAAGCTGAGGGCATTCACCGCACTTGGAGTTCCAACGAAAAAACCGCTGTGGAATCAGCCATCGGAATGAGCTATGCTGGGAAAAGAACGATGGCTATGATGAAACACGTGGGTTTGAATGTAGCTGCGGATCCCTTTATGAATTCTGCCTTCACCGGTGCCAATGGCGGATTGATAATCACCGTTGCCGACGATCCCTCCATGCACAGTTCGCAGAATGAGCAGGATTCCCGCTTTTACGGAAAGTTTGCCATGATTCCGGTTTTGGAGCCTGCCAATCAACAGGAATGCTACGACATGGCCTTTTATGGCTTTGAGCTTTCAGAAAAATACCATGTTCCTGTCATGATCAGGCTTACTACACGTCTTTCCCATTCCCGGGCTGGTGTTGTGCGACGTAATCCGTTGCCTCAGAACACACTTAAAAAACCGGATGACCTGTTTCAGTTCATGCTGCTGCCTGCCATTGCCAGAAAAAAATACCAGCACCTGATCGAACTGCAGAAGGACTTTGTGGCTGAAGCAGAGAAATCGCCTTTCAACAACTTCAGACTACCGGCAAAAGACCATTCCTGCGGTATTATTTGCACCGGGCTGGCCTATAACTATCTCAATGAGGTTTTTCAGGGAAAGGAAAATCCCTATCCTGTGGTAAAAATCAGCCAATATCCTCTTCCGGTAAAGCAGATTCATGAGCTTTACGATAGCTGCGAAAGCCTGTTGGTTCTGGAAGAAGGCATGCCCTTGGTGGAAGATCAACTGAAAGGACTCGCCTTTAAAGGGAGCAAACCTATTCATGGTAGATTGGACGGCACCATACCCCGGGCCGGAGAACTGAATCCCAACAAAGTTGCCGTAGCTTTGGGACTGCCTGATACCTTTGGACAGGAAATTCCTGAAATTGTTACAGGTCGTCCTCCTGCGTTATGTGTTGGCTGCCCGCATGCGGATTCCTATCTGGCTCTGAATGAAGCAATCAAAGAATATGGACGTGGCCATGTGTTCAGTGATATCGGATGCTACACTCTGGGATTTATGCCGCCCTACAATGCGATTAATTCCTGTGTGGACATGGGTGCATCCATTACTATGGCAAAAGGTGCCGCGGATAGTGGGCTCTTTCCTGCTATCGCTGTGATCGGAGACAGCACTTTTGCGCACTCAGGTCTGACTGGCTTGCTGGATTGCATTTTCGACAAATCCAATGTACTAATCGTTATCCTGGATAACTCCACTACCGGCATGACTGGAGGCCAGGACTATACTGCGGCCGGGAAATTGGAACAGATCTGCGAGGGACTCGGGGTGGATAAAGAACATATCCGCGTCTTTGTTCCCTTTAAGAAGAACTTCGACGAAATGGTGCAAATATACAAAGAGGAAATTGCCTATCAAGGCGTTTCGGTAGTAATCCCTCGCCGGGAATGTGTGCAAACCCTGAAAAGAAAGCATAAGATGGAGGCTTAAGATGAAAAAGGACATTATTCTTTCCGGTGTAGGTGGACAAGGTATCCTCACCATTGCCACCATCCTGGGAACAGCAGCTCTGAAACGTGGAATGAACCTCAAACAAGCTGAAGTGCACGGAATGAGCCAGCGTGGGGGAGACGTCCAATCTCACCTTAGACTGTCCGATGAGCCTATCTGGAGCGATTTGATCAGCCTGGGTGGCGCAGATATGATCCTAAGCGTGGAACCTATGGAAGCTTTACGCTATCTTCCCTATCTGAGAAGCGATGGATGGATTATAAGCAATTCAACTCCTTTCAAGAACATACCTAATTACCCGGCAGAAGAGGCCGTTTATGAACAGATTCGCAAGATTAAAAACCATGTATTGCTGGACGCGGACGGTATTGCCAAGGAAATCAAGGCCAGCCGAAGCATGAATATCGTGGTGCTGGGAGCTGCAATTGGCCATCTTGGTTTTTCGGCCCCAGAAATAGAAGCTGCGATTACCGCTATTTTCAGCCGTAAAGGTGATGTTATCGTGGAAGCCAATCTGCGCGCTTTGCAGGCTGGCATAGAAGCCGCTAAATAAATCCTTAAAAAAATAATACCGTTCTTGTGCGACACAAGGACGGTATTTTTCGTTTAAACCTGATTTAGGTAGCCAGCAGACTCCGTATTTCCTGTTTCAAGCTGAAAGAGGCAGTTAAATCCACTTTCTGGCTTTCCATCAGGGCAATGCTACGGACAAAGGTTCCTGGTGCCATGCTCATCAGATCGATCCGGTCGGAAAGTAGGATCGCTTCCTCTATATCGTGGGTAACCAGAATCACAGTAAGTTTCAACTTTACAACCAGTTCCTTCAGCCAAAGTTGCAACTGGCTGCGTGTGATGGCATCCAGCTTGGCAAAGGGCTCATCCAATAGAAGCAGCCTGGAGTCGGTCATATAGGTTCGCAGCAGCGCAACCCTTTGTTTCAAACCACCGGAAAGTTGTGCCGGGAGATGGAAAAGGTGGTTCTCCAGGCCAAAGAGCGGCACCATTTTTTCTACCTTGGTTTTGGCAATGGCAATATTGCCCCCTTTCACTTTCACCGGTAGCAGGATGTTTTGCATCACGTTCAGCCAGGGAAACAGCAGGTCATCCTGTGGCATATATCCCAAAATCCCGGTTTTGCCTGTAATCTCATTTCCGGCAAAGTGAATAGATCCGCTATCTGGCAAACTTACTCCGCACAGCAATTCCAAAAAAGTACTTTTACCGCAACCGCTGGGGCCGACAATGCTGATGAACTGACCTTCTTCCTGGCAAAAATCCAGTTTATCCAGGACTACAGAGAGAGCTCCACGGTAGAGAAAGCTCTTTCTGAGATCTCTGGCTTCCAGCAGACAGGCTTGTGGCATTATTTTGCAGGTAAATAATCGTTGGTAAAGGCTTTGGCGGATTCAACGCTGATCGGGATCAAACGTTGGGTAAACATCCAATCGATAAACCTTTGCCATACTTCGGTTTTCTGAAAGCCCCACTGGCTTGCATCAGCTTGGTATTCCTTTGCCAGGTAGTTCATGCTTACTTTTACCTGATCAGCGTTAAGTTCCGGCACATTTTTCATGAGAATTTCCGCAGCTTCGCCAGGATGGGAAATGGAGTATTCATAGCCTTTGCTGACTGCGGCCATGAACTTCTTGGCAGTATCGGCATGCTGTGCCAGGTAATTTTCACTGCTGATAATTACAGGGGTGTAGTAATCAAAAACGGGATCGAGGTCTTTTAACGGCAAGTAGTTTAGTTTGATTCCGCGTCTTTCGGCTTCCACACCATCCCAACCGTAATAAATCCATTCGAAATCAGCTTCTTTGCCGATTGTGGAAAAGAAATCATATACTCCGGAGACGATCTTTACCGAGTTGAAATCGGCTTTGTCCTTAGTCATAATGGTTTTCAGGATAGCCTGCTCAGAGGGTGAATCCCAGGAGCCATAACGCTTACCCACAAAGTCTTTGGGGCTGGCGATTCCACTTTCCTTCAGTGAAGCAAAGCCGGAAGTATTATGCTGGATCACGGCAGCCAAAGAAACCAGGGGGATGTTCTCGCTACGGGCTCGAATCACGTTTTCCTGATAGCTTACCCCAAATTCGCTTTTCCCCGTGCCAACTATCTGGTCGGTAACGCTTTGACCAGGTTGTTGAATGGTTACGTCCAAACCTTGTTCTGTAAAATAACCCAATTCTTTGGCAACATACAAACCTGTGTGATTGGTGTTGGGAGTCCAATCCAGGGTTACACTCAGTTTCTCAAGCTCGGGGGCAGGCTCTGGCTTCTTTTTGCAAGCCACAAGGGCTGTCAGGATCACCAGCAGGATCAGCAGTATCCTCATTGTCTTCATTTTTTATCTCCTTAATCAATATTCTAGAACTCATTAAAAACTTCCGTGCAATATCTGCTTATTCAATTACTCTTTATCCTCATTCCTGCGAAAGCAGGAATCTCCCGCATTCATATGAGATCCCGGGTCAAGCCCGGGATGAGGAGCCAATCTGATATCTTTGTCTACTCATATCACCATCAAACCACATGCTCATGTGGTATGATAGTGGTATGATAGCGAGATGATTCATTGTTTTCAAGCTCTAGGATGATAGAGGGTATGCGTTTCGATCAGTTTACGCATATCCACATGGGTGTAGATCTGGGTGGTGTCGATGCTGGAATGGCCCAACAGCGCTTGCACGATCCGCAGGTTCACTCCCCCTTCCAAAAGGTGAGTGGCAAAGCTATGTCTGAAGGTATGCGGGGTAACGTCTTTGTTAATTTTCGCTTCGATCACTGCCTGGCGTAATATCTTCCAGAAGCCCATGCGGCTCATTTTTCCACCCCGGTTATTGAGGAACAGGTATTCGGAACGCTTCAGCTTTAGCAGCACCGGTCTGGCTTGGTTGAGATATCTGGCAAAAAGCTCGTCGAGGCTTTCCACAAAAGGCACGTAGCGCTGTTTGCTGCCTTTTCCGTGCACCAGGATTACTCTATCTGTAAGGTTCAGATCATGCAGGGTAAGCCCCAATAATTCGGAAATACGCATTCCCGTGGCATAAAGCAACTCCATCATCAGCTTGTTGCGTATCTCGAGGGGGGTAGTGTCCGTTAATGAACCTAAAAGCTTGAACATCTCCTCCACGGTTAGATAATCTGGAAGATGCAGTCCGATCTTGATTCTGGGAACCAGATCAAGATCAACTTCGCTGAAGACATCATTTTCCTTGAGAAAGCCAAAAAACTGCCCCAAAGCTACGCGCTTGCGGGCCAGAGAACTATTTACCAAACCAAGTTCCTGCAGGGTAAGCAGATACTTACTGAGATCAGCGGTTTTATAATGGCTGATCTCTTTGGGCTCAAAGCAAAGGAAATCCCTGATATCCTGACGGTAGCTTTCAATGCTGTTCTTTGCCATACCCCGTTCCACCTTGAGGTGATAAACAAAGCTGGTCAGCAGGCTGAAAAGCTGTGGAGGAAGCTGCTTATCAGTCTCCGCTGTAGTAGTTCGGCGTTTCTTTGGTGATGCGGATGTCATGGGGATGGCTTTCTTTCAGTCCGGCTGGGCTGATTTCAACAAAGTGAGCATTGGCTTGTAGTTCACTGAGGTTGGCAGCACCGCAGTAGCCCATTCCGGAACGCAGCCCACCCATAAGCTGGTATAAAAAGTCCTTAACCGGCCCCTTGTAGGGAACCATGCCTTCAATGCCTTCGGCCACAAGCTTGCTTTCTTCCTCCTGCCCACTCTGGAAATAGCGGTCCTTGCTGCCTTTGCTCATTGCACCGATGCTACCCATGCCACGATAACTTTTAAAACGGCGTCCGTTGTAGATGATGGATTCACCCGGGCTCTCATCACATCCTGCAAACAGAGAACCGATCATCACGGCAGCTGCTCCTCCCGCCAGGGCTTTCACGATGTCTCCACTGAACTTCAAACCGCCATCGGCAATGATCGGAATCATGCTCTTGGAAGCTTCTTCAGCACAGGCAAAGATAGCGCTTAACTGTGGAACTCCGATCCCCGCAACGACTCTGGTTGTGCAGATCGAGCCGGGTCCTATTCCTACTTTCACAGCATCAGCACCATTATCGATCAAGTATCTGCAAGCTTCAGCTGTGGCAACATTACCGGCTAATACTTCGCAGTTCAGGGATTGTTTAATCCTGTTCAAGGCATGCTTGATGTGGATGTGATGACCGTGTGCGGTATCTATCACGATCAAGTCTGCTCCGGCTTTCACAAGCTCGGTAGCTCGTTCCAGAAAGTCTCCCGTTACTCCGATGGCCCCACCTACCAACAGGCGGTTTTTGGCGTCCTGAACCGCTTCGGGATAGGCCATGCGTTTCAAAATATCGCGCACGGTGATCATGCCTTCCAGACTGCCATCGTCCTTTATAAGCAATAGCTTTTCGACCCGGTTCTTTTGCAGCAGAGCGATTGCATCGTCCACTGCGACTCCTGCTTTGGCGGTGATCAACTTTTCGGAGGGGGTCATCATTTTCTTTACCGGAGTGGAAAGGTCGCTTTCAAACCTGATATCCCGATTGGTGAGCAGCCCAACCACCCTGCCATTCTCCAAAACAGGAAAACCGCCGATCCGATGTGTTTTTTTGAGCTCCATCACTTTGGCCAGAGTATCTTCTGGAGACAGAGTAAAGGGATGGGTTATCACGCCGCTTTCGGCTCTTTTGACTACGCTTACCTGCCTGGCCTGCTCGGAAATCTCCATGTTCTTGTGGATGATGCCAAGTCCGCCTTCTCTGGCCAGGGCGATGGCCATGGAGGATTCTGTAACCGTGTCCATGGCTGCACTCAATACCGGAATGCGCAGGTTGAGCTTGGCAGTTAGTTTCGTTCCCAGGTCCACTGTTTGGGGTAGAACCTCAGAATGCCTGGGAATGAGTAAAACATCGTCGAACGTATAGGCTTTAGCGATCTTGGGTTGCATGGTTGATATCCTTTATAACTACAGATTCGGTTTGGTGGAATTTAATCGACTGATCCGTTGTCTGAAACCTGGTGAAAAGATGCTGTTGGGCTTGTTCTTGAGAAATTCCCTGGCCAGATTTTGCTCCTCTTCCTTGCTGTTTACGATAGCCAAAGAAAGCAGGGATGCGTAATCGGCGGCAACTGGATCGCTGAACTCACTGGCTAAAAATGCTTTGGCACGATTGTAGTCGCTGAAACCAATTGCCCATTCAGCTGCTAATAACCTTAGCTCTTCATCGCCGGTATGGGCGATAATCACTTCCAGGGTATCGAGTCCGGCTTTACGGTTAAGCTGCAATAACCGAACCGCACTGAAAAAACTACTCTGATCCGATCCTTCCAGACCCAAAGTGAGCATCATCAGATAGATGGCATCGTTGGTATAGGGACTGGCTGGATAGCGGATCACGAAGGTGTTCATCAAAGTATCGGCAAGGCTTACATTGCCATCGAACAACGCTGAAACAAAGCCCAAATATTCCTTTAGTTCGCTGTGTTTGGCTTGATTAATGGTTGCCAGGATTTTCTGAGCACCTACAGAATCACCGCTCATGATCATCAGACGTGCAATCTCCAGATCCATTTCCTGCTGCTCCAGCTGATCGCGGGCAAAGCTTTTTGCCTCTTGCAGCCATTTCTTTGCGCTATCTGCGGGTTCTCCCATGGCAAGTGAGGTTTCAGCCCGTAGTTTGCGAAGCTTCACTCCAACCAATGAACGGAAAGACCAATTTCGGTCGGTCCAGAATGGTAAATCCAATGCGGTTTGCAGGATGCTTATGGTAGCAGGATAATCTGCTTCGCGATATTTGATTCCAGCCATCCTGTAGCGAAGGTCAGCATGTTTGATCGGGTCTTTTTCCAATGAATCCAGATAGGTATAGGCAGAGAAGGCAATACCCTCATTTCCAGCTGCGGATTGCTCGTCGGCAAAGCGAGCCAGTTTGCTTAGTTCCAATTGCTTGTATATATTTAAGGCAGCAGAAAAGTCCTTCTGGGAAACCAGAGCGTTGGCATAAGCTTCTTTCACCGACTGGCTGCTACTGCTGTCAGCGATTGCCTTTACCACGGAGATCAGGGTGGAATCCTCTTGCAGGATGGTTTTAAGCTGATTGTTTGTAAAAAAGAGATTTACGGGATTCTTATCCAGGTAGGCCAGATATTCGCGGATGGCATCACTGAACCGGCGATAGTTCATGTAGGTATTGGCGATTTCCAGTCTGAAAAGCTCGGGGTTATTTAGCTTGTTGCGTCCTTGCTTGTAGAGCTCCAAAACTTGTTCGTAAAAGGCTTTGCGTTCAAACAGAGAGGCCAGACGCCGGTATTTGTATTCATCATAACCATAGAGTTCGAGGTAGGCATTGCTTTCCTGCCAGGCATCATTGATCTCGGCTTTCATCACCAAAAGCTGGATGTGCTGCTCAGAATAGGTTTGGGCTGGGATCTGACGCTGATATTGGGTTAACAGAGCTTCCGCCTTGTCGTTCTGGCTAAGGCTGAAATAAATGTTCAACAATTGCAGAATAGCATTCAAGTCGTTGGGAAACTTATCCAGGATGGTTTTGTAAAGCTGTTCTGCCTGTGCATACTGACGCTGCACTAAAAGCTGGCTGGCTTGCTGATTCAAGATCTCACGTTCGTTGTATTGGGCATGTAGGGGATATGCTGCCAAGCCAAGCAACAAGATCAAAAACGATATAAGGATCAGGAGTTTATTTCCTTTAATCTCTGATTCCCATAACCTCGGACTCCCATTCAATATAACTTCAACGCACCAGCACATCATTTATCAACCTCACTCAGAAGTTTCAGGTATTGCAAAATAACTTGCTGATACTCTTTGGGATAACTGCGGAAACTGTCCTCGTTCAAAGCACCTTTTTTCAAGCTGTTCAAATCAATTTCCGGCAGCTTTTTTCCAGCAACTTGATCAGCGGTTTCGGCTTTACGTTTTTCGCTGAATTCACGTTTATTGATAGATTTCTGGGCGTCCAGCATCTTGCTGATGATACGTTCCTGTTTTTCCAGAAGGTCGGGTGAAAGCTGGTTATTTTTCAGCTGACGGCTGATGGAATCCATCTCTTCGGTGATCTGCTTGATGGCATTGCCCTGTTTCTGTGCTTCAGGACTATTTTGCAGGGCACGTTTAAGATTTTCAGCCAGGCGTTCCTGATCCTGAGCCAGCTTCTGGATTTGTTGTTGCATAGCGCTATCCATGCGTCCACCCTGTTGTTGCATCTGCATCATTAACTGCTCAGTTAGCATATTCATGGCCATCTGTTCCTGGCTCATCTGATCCAGCATTTGCATCAGCGATTGCATACCGCCACCTCCACCACCTCCGGAAGATGCGTTTTGCAATGCTTGCATCAGATCATAGACCATCAGGTTGATCCCTTTCTGGATATTGCCAAGTTCGGTGGGCAAGTTATACAGGGCATTTTCGCTGATCAGACTGAAAACGTTTCGATAAGCATTGTTGGTATCGGTTAGGTCGATAAAGAACTTAGGCGGGATGATCATCAGCACTTGGGGTTCGGAGAACAGCTTGTTCAGAGAGATTTGGATTCCTTCAGAATGGGCAATCAGGTCATGCACGATCAGGTATGGATCATTACGATAGCGTCCAGCGGTTTCTTCATGTTTCTTGGAAAAGATAAGCAATTCGCGAATAGCGGTTTGAACAGCCTGCATGGTTTGCTGTTGATTTCCGCTGCTCATCGAGTTTTTCATCTGATTCAGCTTAAGGGTAAAACGCCGCAGTTTTTCCAAGGCTTGAGATTGTGCTTGCTGACTCTGGCTGCGTTGATCGTTTTGCAGGGAATTCCGGCTGTTTTGCATATCCTGTCTGGCATCATTGTTTTTCATATCCTGTTGCAGGTCACTGAGTTGCTGTTTGGCTTGCTTATCTTTTGGAGATGATAGCATATCGTTGATCTTGTCCAGTTCATCTTTCAGTTTATCATAGTTTTCGGCTATCTTTTTCTGATCTTCAGCCAAGTCTTTCGTATTCTGTTTATTGTCCGAAGTTCTGTCTTTCAGGTTGCTTTGCATCTTTTCGGTTTCTTCGGCGACCTGCAGGGCTTTCTGTACCGCTTGTTCTTTCTTTATGCTTTCCAGGAGATCGAGGGTTTGTTCTATCTTTTTGGTAAAGTCCTCCATGCTGAACTTAAAGTTCTCCATGGCTTTTTTAAGGTCTTCGGGTTTGATGTTTTGCAGGGCATTCTCGAATTTCTTCATTGCTTCCTGCAGTTGATCGTTACTAATCTCCTGCATCAGTTCCTGAATCTTTTGCATTTTTTGCAGGGTTTCGGGCGACAAAGCTTCGTTGGCCTGCATCTTTTCGATCAGGTTCTGATAATTTTCAGCGATGTCATCAACCTGTTCACTCAATTTTTCCTGCTCAGTGAGGATTTTTTCCAGTTGTTTCTTATCCTCCCACTTTGGTTGTTCTTCTTTCAGGAGCTCACGTCGCTTGTCATCAAATTCCTTCAGAAGATCTTTGGATTTGTCCAGAGTCTGTTCCAGATCATCTTTACGGGCATTCTGCTGTTGCTCGATCTCTTTGTAGATTTCCTCTATGGAGGGGAAACGAGCCTTGAATTTTGTGCTTTCAGCTTTTTGCTGTTCAGGGGAATTGTCGTAGATCGAAGCCCAATAGGTTATCACATCTCCAGGGAAAAGATTTGCATCCTTGAAGTCCAACAGGAAATCGGTGGAGAACATTTTACCGGGGATTACACTTTGCACATTCAAGTTTTTTATTTCGCTACCCTGAATCTGGTAATGCAGACTTAGGTTTTTCAGCCCATAATCGTCATCGGCGTTGATGATGATGGGCAGCAGCATGTTCTGGTTCAGGGTAACGTCCTCACCCGGGAAACTGATCTTTATCTCGGGTGGATTGTCATCGATTATCCGGATGCTTTTTTCTTCTGGTTTACTCTGGCGTCCCAAAGCATCGATAAGTTCCAGATACCAGGTGATAGGTTTGTTTACGGTAAATTGGGTGATATAGTTCTGTTTGTCTATTGCTTGCAGAGCTAAACGGCTGGCATCGGAAAACACCATAACCGCAGTATCGACAGGGATGTTGGTAGAGATGGACAGCTTTACTTTGCTGTGTTTCAAAGCTTCGATATTGCCGTAACTAAGGGTATCTGTCCAAACCGGCAATCCTGTGTATGCAGGGGGATTATATTGAACAAACCATCTTTTTACAATCGGTTCGTCCAAAACTGTTATCCTGTATATGGCTGACTTACATACCTCATTTTCCACATAATATTCGATGCTGTTATCCAGGCGGTTGAAGATGTAGCTATTGTCGGTAAGCCCCAATTCTCTCCATTCTTTGTCGGTGCGGAAGAATAAATGGTGAGTAAGGCGAGTCTCAGGTTTGATAATTCTGATCTCCACGCTTTGATTGCGTCCAATGCTCAGATTTCCGGGAGAGAGTTCGATTACGTCCTTATAGATTATCTTTTCAGTTTTGTTCGTATAGAACTGCCTAACGGCCTGCCGGAAATCCTGATAATCCATAGCCCAGATACTGGCCATGCCAAGTATCAGGAAAAGCATGGAAAAGACTACCCAGGAAGGATAGATATGCGGGATTGAGTATCTATTCTCTTTTATCCTGCTTTGTGCTGAGCTGGCTAAGGCTTCTACGATGGGGCTGCTCTGCTGTCTGGCTCCCAGTTCGAGGGTATTTTGGAACAGGTCATCGCCGAAGTCTTTCTGGCGATCCAAATATCTGGCTACCAGCAGATTAGTCCAGAATCCGCGATAGGCAGTCCAGACAAAATAGAGAATTACCATGCCCAGACTGATTCTGAGCCCCAGATTGGCATAGAGCAAAGCTGAATGCCGGGAACCCAGGTTTTGCCACAGTAAAAAGTAAACATGCAATGCCAGAGCAAAGCCCAATAGGCTCTTGAGAATAGCCTGAAGAGCAAAGCGGGTGTTTATCCGTCGCCGGAAATGGCTAAGTATTCTATGCAGTTCACTCATTAAAAAGCGTTCTCCTCTCTTTGGAAAGGTTATTTTCTCGGGAACCCTGTTTGTGTCAAGCAGAGATTTGCCCTTCCTTCTTGCTTCTTACCTTCCGCTAGCCCACCCTACAGCCACCCGCATCCCCCCCTTATCGGATACGGGAGGGATGTGGGTGGATAAGGCGTGGCTTACGGCTAATAAGGAAGGACGGTAAATGCGAGGCTCGTTACCGAGCAATCCCAGAGATTAATGCTCTTAGTAACTTAGCTTCAGCCTGATAGTCAATTCCTGACAGCTACTACCCGGAAAAAGGCTTTCGCAAGGTTTGAGGGCACCGCATAGATGTTCTCTGCAGTTGACCCAAGAAGCGTATAAGCTCCTTCAGGTGAATCAGATACGTATACTTGAAAACTGTCAAACTGGCTGCCGTATTCCCACAGTAGTATCAATTCTCCTGTATCGTAACTTTTTATAATATTGAGGCTTTGCACCGGAAGGATGCCATTCAGGTTCCAGGTGATGCGGCTAAAGCTATCCTGTTCAAATATTTCACCTGCAAAAGCACCACTGTAGTTTATGAAGGTAACTTCCCCGCTGTTTACAGTTTTGCTAACGTTTGAAGCACCACTCCAGGTATTGGCAGGGAAATATGCTCCGTCGACAGTGAAATTCTGGCTGTTATCAAGGCGCAGCAAGCTCCCTCCGGCCACTCCGTTTTGGAAGGTGCAGCCCGTAAAACAATGATAGGGGTCAACTTGTGAACCAGGTTGCAGATATACTCCATAGCCATTCACATATTCAATTGTGGCATATTCCACAGCCAGGGTCCCGCCGGAGAGGACATTGAAATTGTAATAACCAGTAGTGCCGCTGCGGGTTACAAGCACAGGGGTTTCCGGCGAGCCACCCAGATATAGGTAACCGCCGTTTACCACATTCAGATTCTTGTTTTGACTCATGGCCAGGCTTCCACCCGCGCCAAGATACATGGTGGAGCCAATGCTGGCTGAACCAAGGACAGTATGGTTGTAGCTTCCGGCATCCAGGTATCCGTTCATTAAGACAAAGTCACCGTTTATCGTGACAGGTGCACTGAGGCTGAGATAGGCATACTCCTCGTCCTTGTTGATAACCAGGTCGTTCAGGTAATTCCCACCGCTGATATTCAGTTCTCCACCATAAGGCCCTTCCAGATATAAGGTTCCGCTTACAGGTTGAAAAGCGCCGGTATCTATTGCCCGGAAGGAACGTCCCATCTTCAGATAGGCATTGTTGAAAACGCGGGTGGGATTGTTGTATAATGTTACCCCGTTGTCATAAACCTCCAGGTTGCCATTGGTTACGCTGATCGCTCCATAGAGATTGAAGTTTCCCCTTTCGATCCAGGGACAGTCGTTATAGAAATAGCCTCCATTAATCAGTAAAATTCCGCTGTTGGGTAAACTCCAGAATCCGTGTGAAGCTACATAGCCCTGTCCGACATCCAGGGTTCCAGACTGATTCAGAGAGCCCTGGATGTCCAAGACCGAGCCAGAAGCCAGGGTTATGGAAGCCTGGGGACTTATATAGCAGGAAGTACCTACATTACATGATGCTGAACCAAGTGTCAGAGTGTTGTGGCCATTAATGGTCAGGCTACCGGCGATTTTTAAGCTTTGTCCGTTTGGCGAATTATAGCTGAATACCGGATTGCTACCCAGGCTATTCAGCTCCAGATGTCCAAAACTCGCAGTTGCGGAAGAATTGAAAATTTGTGCCCCGGTATAGGAAGTGAGAGTGGTCACGCTTCCACTCAGGTAGGCTGTGCTGGCAGCCCCAAAAGTCCAATTGCCGTAACAACAGAAGACACCTGAATTCACTGCTGCTGTGCCATTCCATAAAACATCACCCTCTATCGATAGGCAGCCTTCGTTTAGCATGGTAAGATTGGAATCCACTATCAGGTTTTGGCTTATCTGTAAATACTGGCCATTTACAATGAAGTTGCCACTTTGGATAGTAATGTTTCCGTTGATTTCCAGCGCAGAGTTGCAGCTCAGGTTATTGCTTCTTGTTATTTCCCTACTTGTTCCATTTCTATCGGTTAGGATGAAAGGTGTTTCTCCTTCACGGAGGGCGGCTTTATTGCAAACCACGTTGTGCAGGCTGCTTCCCGACATCAGGCTAAGTTCAGCGTTAGCACTACCGTAGAACTCAAAGGTGTTGTTCGATGGACTGAAATCCACCCTTTCCACAATCAGGCTTCCGACAGTACGTATCGTGCCGCCTGTGATATTTTCGGTGAAACTGAACATATCTGGAACGAAGATGCCCTGGCTGGAAAAATCGAGAATACCACCACTCATATTCAGGGTTGCAGAGTCTATATAGCCTAGGTAAGCTATGCCACTTCCGCCACTGATGGTAAAAATTCCTCCACTGATCGTAAGCTGGCCACGCAGATCGATAAAGGCATTTGAGGCTTGATGGTAGCTGATCGAACCGGAACTGAGGTTGATAACTCCAAAGATGCCAGGATCATCCAGAAAGCTTGTAGTGAAGCTTCCTCCGCTCACCGTGTAGCTGCCGGCTGTCCAATTATAATAATCAGCCTGAACGTTCGATCCTGATGGAAGGCTCCAGTTGCCACCGCTTTTATTCAGTTCCAGGCGGTAAACGTGGATAGGGGAAAGCACTTGCACATTTGCTCCAATCAGTGCCAGAGTTGCGATTCCGGGACTGAAGGCACCTGTTCCCAGACTGCAGATATAGTCTCCCCCCAGTTGCAGCTTGTAGAGCGAAGCATTGAATACACCTCCGATAATCTGCAGATTTCCATTTACTTTCAGGTCTGAATTCAT